>NZ_CAUTEG010000033.1:0-22377 GCF_963537195.1 Oribacterium sinus
ACCGTACGTACAGTGCTGTGAGAGGACGGCGGTTAGTCGCCGCCTCCTACTCGATTGCAAAGCAACTTCCTTCGGAAGTTGGTCTGCATCAGGACGACTTTTCTAATGAAAAGTCTGTCCTTACGGTACTAACTTCGAGCTTCGCTGACGTTCAGTAAGTACCGGCGGGCTCAGGCTACCCCTGTTTTAGACCTATATTACTTAGAATCCATATATTCATTTTTTTATAGTTCCTTTGACATAAAAATACGGGAGCCATTTATAGCTCCCGTATTTTCTTATCGTCCGATAGCCAATAAGGTTTCTAAGGTATCATTCAATGTGGTCATCAGTCTTGCCGCTGCATTGTAGGAAGAGGAGTAGGTCATCATGTTTGCCGCCTCTTCGTCCAAGCTGACTCCGGAAAGCTGATCTCTGGAATTGTTGATTCCCTCTAATACCGCCTTGTTGATTTCCTGTGCATTTTTATTGGCATAGGAATCGGTGGCTAAAGTAGTGGATACATTGTTCATGTAATCCGCATAGTTGGTTTTGGTGTTGTTCATCTTCATCATAGGAGAAGTCATCTGCTCCAGCATTTCCAAAACCGTATCGGTGGTATCTCCTCGATTGGTAGCAGAAGCACCGTTTCTAAAACCGTTGGTTCCGATATGGGTGGTTCCGTTTACCCAGCCTCTGGAAATTCCGATATTGGCTGCGGTAACATTGCTGGGATCGTTTCCACCGGCATTATCCTTGTTAATCATTAAGACATGGTTGGGATTGGTTACTCCGGCATAGTTGGTGTTACCTTTTTTATTCACCTCGTTCATGTTCTTGGTAAAGGTCTCTGCCAAAAGGTCCAGTTTTCCCATATAGAAATCATAGCTGTAGGAATTCATTTCATTGCTGGCCTTTAAGTCTGCCAGGTTAATGGTTCCTCCGCCTCGTACCAAAGCACGCACATCGGAGGTGGAAAGCATATCCAGGCTGGCCTGTACAGATCCGGAGGAGAAACGAACATCCTTGGTATCTGTAGTAAAGCTATCCGCTGCCGCACCTCTCTTTTGGAAACCGGTAAACTTCAACTTGGTATTAAGAGGTGCATCAATGCTTCCTGCTGCAAGCTCTACCTTACCTACGTTGTTGTGTTTTCCGCTGGCATCCTGCAGGTCTGCATCAATAGCACCGTTTACCAGAGTGATTTTCTTTACTTCCGCTCCGTTTCCGGCGCTGCTGTCTCGGTAAACCAGGTTTACTCTTACATCCTCAGGCCAGTCGGAACGTCCCTTTACGTTTCCTGCAGAATCGTAGTTATAGATACGATAACGGGTGGTGGGAGGGGTGGGAGAGCTGTATTCCTCGGAGAAATGCTCCACTTCAATAGGAACATACTTGGAAAGCTCGTCCAACTTTAAGTTTCTCTGATCCTGTAACTCTAGTGCAGGATTTCCTAAAAGCTGATTCTTTTTGATTCGATTGTTTAAGTCTCCGATATCGCTAACCAAAGAGTTAATCTTTTGGACTGCGCCGTTTTCGGAGGTGTTGGTTCCGTCAATCTTATGGAACTCATTCTTTTCTGCCTGGTGAATACTCTCCGCAGCAGAGTTCATCAGCGTAGTCATAGCCTGCACTCTGGACATTAACTCACCCTCATAAACAGGGTCCTGCACCTTGGAAGGATCCTGCATATTGGTTAAGGAACGCTGAATGTCGTCAAAGGAAGAACGGATTCCGTTTACCTTGGTCTCATCCAAAAACAGAGAAAGAGACTTCAAGGATTCTCCGATAGACTCGTTATAAGAGGATTTTCCGTTTTGGGTACGGTATTGTCCGTCCAAAAACTGGTCTCGTAACTGGCGTACTTCATCCATGGCCACACCGAAGCCTACATTTACATCATTGGAATTCATGTAAAAGGAGGTTGGGTTTTCATAGTTAATAGAGGAGGTCTTTAGCTCTTGACGAGTATAGCCCTCAGTATTCATATTGGCTAAGTTATGCCCAACTACATCTAATTTTTTCTGATTCATCCGCAGTGCGGAAAGGGCTGTATCAAAGCCGGAAAAGGTTGCTCTTACCATAGTGTCCTCCTAAAGGGTTGTTAAAATTTAAGACTTCTAAAAAAGGCGAAAAAAAATACGCCTTAAGGTTCATTTCCCTCCGGAAGAGAAGAGTCTTACACCCTTCTATCCCGGAAAGATACTTCAGGCTGTCCCTGAAGCTGCTGGGAAATGTCGCTGATGCGAACCTGTAATATTCTATCGGCGTTTTCTCTGGAATGTATAAAGCGTCTCAGATTATTCTGAAGATCTGCAATTGGATTCTCCCAATCCTCCCGCAATTCTTCCGGAATCCCGGTGAGAAATTCCGTCATGGAACGAGGGGCAAATCCACATTCTTTCTGTAACTTTACTCTTTTTTGCTCTAGGCCTCGAAAACGAAGCAGAGTGGGTTGTGCTTCACTGACCAGTCGGGTTAACTCCTCCAAATCATTTTTAGATGCGGAGACAGTTAAGGAATCCTCCAAGTCACATAAAGCAGAAACAAGAGAGGAAAGCTCCGAAAATACGGGCAGGAGCTGTTCCCACTTTTCTCTGTTGGAAATATTCATCATTCTTCCTCTGTATTAATCTTTATATCCTAACATCTTCTCAGCGATACGCTGTGCATTAGGACGATAGGTTCCTGCCTGAACTTGCTGATGAAGTTCTGCTACTCTTTTGTCAGAGGCACTTACGCGAAGAGAATCATTGGTAGCTTTAGACAAAGCTGCTGCAAAGCTTCTGTCGTCTACAACGTTTCCCTTAGAAAGGGACAATCTGTCTACGTCCGCTTTCTGTGTAGCTTCTACCTGGTCTACCGGCTTCTGTGGTAGTGCTGCCTGACGAGTTTGATAGTCTACTCGAGTGTTAAAATCAGGTCTGATAGAAAAGTTCATTTTTTGTCCTCCTGGGTTTTCCCGTTAAATGGCTTCAAGTTTCTTCCTTGCATATCAGAAACTCTTGGGGTATACTTCCCTTCACAAGAAAAATTTTATGAATGAAACCCCTTCTTCCTCTACTATATCGGCGGGTTTTTTGTCGATATAAGGAATAGTCCATTAAAATTGCAATTTTTTTGAAATCATTTTATTTTACATCCAAGGAGGGAAAATGGCAAACATTTTACAGGTAAGTTCTTCCCCGATTACCCCGGATCCATCGATTAATCAGAGAATATCGCAAGATCCTTCTATAAAGAATCCGGTTTCCCCGGGTACGGTGAATCGTGCAGACGGTCAAAATACCGGACAAACCGGTACCGCTACCGGAGAGGGAAGCTTTTCCGGCGTAGATTTTGAAGGGAACTATGCCGCCTTTTTAAAGGAGCTTTCTCAAACGGCAAATCTTCCTAAAGCATTGGAGACCGTGCTATTTGGTGACGGAGCGCTGGCTCTTTCCCAGGAAAAGGGAGAAATCGGTCAGGTAATGGAGGAGCTTTTCTCTTCTATGGAGATGGAAAGCCCTGAGGATTTGAAAGCATTTTTACAGGATCAGCAGAAGGCTCAAATCAAATTCTCCGGAAATCTCTTTAATAATTTAAGAGGAATGTTAAGCAGCAATATTTCTCCTTCCTTAAAGAATGCGATTTTGAATTTCGGAAAGACCTATAACGACTTCGCGTCTTCCGGACATTTTCTTCAGCAGATGGAGACCATTGCGGGAGATATAGATAAGATGCTTCTTCCTTCTTTCCAGGGAGAGTTTGAAGATTTGCTTTCTCAACTTAATTTTCAGGCAGAGCCGGGAAAGACGGAGGAGAATACTTCCTTAATTAATAATCAGATTATTCCTTTTATGTCCAACTACATTTCCAGAACCCATGATTACGGGGCGGTCAGAAATGCGGTGGTGATGTTTATTTTGTATGCGGTAAAGTATGAAAACGGCTCCGAGGAACTTTTGGGTAAGCAAAAGGATGCTTTGATGAATAATCCTGACTTTCGTCTTCTGTTTAAGGGAAATCCGGAGGAGGCATTTAAGGAGCTCTTAGATCAGGTAAAGGGGCAGGAAGAGAATGCCTTCCCCAAGCTGTTTACGGACTTTTTGAAGGCCGGTGCGGAGGGAAAGGCGGGAACGGAAAATATTTCCCACTTCCAGGAGGTTTTGCACGGCTTATTGGTCAACGAAAGTGTATATATGCCCCTGCAGCATTTGGTGATGCCTTTCCGTTACGATGATAAGGATGTGATGAGTGAGATGTGGGTAGAGCAGGAAGCAAAGGACGGTGCCGGCGGAAAGCTGACCAAGATGCTTTTGAAGTTCAACATTCAAAGCCTGGGAAATTTTGAAATCATTTCCGGTATTTCCGACATGCGAGTGGATTTACAGCTCTTTATGCCGGAGGAGCTTATGGATAAGCAGAAGGATGTGGAGGATGTGCTTTCCCATATCTTAAGAAGAAACGGGCTTTCCGTAGCGAATCTTGGGGTATACCAGAAGACCAGAGACTTCCGGATTCAGGAAGTTTTCCCGGAGATAAAGGAAGCGGAGAAGGGCTTAAACGTAAGGATTTAAGGCAAAGTAGAGTAAACTTAAAGGAAGGATTATCGAGCCTTATTTGTTATGAGTCGTAAATTTAAGTGTAAGGATTTTGTTAAGGAAAGGTCCTTTTCAAGGAAGAAAAAACTGTCGATAGAATACTATCTTCAGGAATAAAGGAGAGAAAGTGGCAGACTTTAGTAAGATAATGGAGAAAAAGGCGGCAGCCTTAAAGTATGATAATGAGAAAAACGGCGCCCCTATGATTGTGGCGGCCGGTATGGGCCACATGGCGGAAAAAATTACGGAAACCGCAATGAAGTCAGGCGTCCCCGTCTATGAAGACGACAGTTTGGCTTCTCTTCTTACCCAAATGAAACTGGGAGCAGAAATTCCTGAGGAATTGTTTCAGGCGATAGTGGAGATCTATATCTATTTCCTCGGCTTTACCGGGGATCCGGAGAAGGATCGAGCAGAACGGGAACGAAGAAGGGAAGAACGGAAAAACAATCTCTCTTCTTAGTTTCTTAAGAAGAGGAGTAATCATGAAGGACAATTTTTTGCGTTTTTTGGAAAAAGGGATAGCTCTCTTAGGACTATGCCTTTTTTTCTTGTATTTTAGCGGCGTGGTGAGCTTTGCAGCTTCTAAACCGATTAACAGCATTCACATTCAGATTTACTCAAAGCTTGAGTCAGGAGACAGTCCCGGAGAAATTTTCATCGAAAAGGGGGAAATTCAAAAGCATGAGGTGACCGTAAGAGGAAAGAGTTCTCTTTTTACTATTACCGCCGCAGAGTGGGGAGGGCAGAATAAGTCCACCGTAAAGGTAGGAGAGGAATTGGAATTACTGCTTACCCTAAGCCCCACCGATGTGACCAGTAATTATTTTCTGGCTTCCTATCGGGCTACCTCCTTTCATATTACGGGCGGATATTATGTTTCCGCGAAAAGAGAGGGCGATGATCTGGTTTTGACTTTGAAAATGAAGGCCGTGGAAGGAGCCTATGACGCCCCGGTTTCCGTGGACTGGAATGAGAAAAGTCTGGGATCCGTTCGCTGGCAGCCGGGAGAAGTGGATTCCGGCGTATATTCGGTCCAGCTTTTTCGAGACGGCAGCAGAATTCACGAAATAGAAAAGCTTTCCGGAAATCAGTATAATTTTTATCCTTATATGACAAAGGCCGGACGCTACATGGTGAAGGTAAAAACCTTGGTGAAGGATGCCAAGGAAAGAAAATATGCCAGAGGCAGCGGCTATACCGAGTCCTCCGATTTAAAAATTCGAGACAGGGATGTTTCGGACGGTAAAGGGAAAGAAGGCGAGAAGGTTCAAGCGGGAACGGAGAAAAAAATCGGTTGGGAGGAAACGGACGGAAGCTATATTTTCCGCCTGCCCAGCGGAGAGATCTATAAGGGCTGGGGGAAAATTGACGGATACTGGTACTATTTCCAGCCGGACGGCAAGATGGTGAAGGGCTGGCAGAAAATTCAAGACAAATGGTATTTCTTCCAGGAAAGCGGAGCCATGGCTGTGGGCTGGGTGAAGGATCAGGACCGGTGGTATTATCTGATTCCGGAGACGGAGGCCGCCAACGGTCAAGTGGCAGGAGAATTATTTGCCGGAGACTGGAGAGTCATCCAGGGCAGATATTATTATTTTGAAGCAGACGGAAAGATGCACACCGGCTGGCTGTTTTGGCAGGGCAGATGGTACTACTGCAATGAACTGGACAACAGTTTGTTGGGGGTAATGTTTACCGGCTTCTTGACCAGAAACGAAAAGACCTATTATTTAAACAGCAACGGTGCCATGGAAACCGGTTGGCAGAAAATCGACGGAGATTGGCGCTATTTCCAAGAGGAGAGCGGAGAAATGCTGAAGAATACCTCTGTGGGCGGTTTTCCTTTAAATGCAGACGGCATTTTCCTGCAGGGAGAATTTGGAAGATAAAGGGGTATTTTGTCAAATCATTGTTTTAGCTCATATCATTATTTTAGCTCATATCATTTTTATGCCCCAATCAAAGGTTTTTGGGAAAAGCGTATTTTGCAAAAAATGCACTTTTTGACGGATAATTAAGAAAAGAGAATTGAGTATTTTGCGAAAAAGAAGTATTATGGTAATCGGAAGAAAGTTTTTTCAAGAATAGTGAAGAATATTCAAGAATAATTGTACTTGTTGAAATTTTATATTTATAAAATTTAAGAAAAAACCGATAAATACATTGGAGAAAATGGAGAAGATTGGAGAAGAAAGCTTAAGGAGATAGCGATGAAGAAGAAGGATCTGATCAATTTTGAAGGAAAATGGAAGGGAAAAGAAAAAGACGCTAATGGCTTTGGGGGCAGAGAAATGCAATTCCTGGAGCTGGCGGAACGACTTATTCTCTTTTTATTACTCCTGTGGCTCTTCTTAATTCCATTTGAGAATAGGGCCAGAGCGGCGGATTCCACCGTGGTGGAATCGGTCAGCATTGACTTCCAGAGTCAGTACGGAGATGCGGAGGAAATTATTCCTCCGGAGATCAAGGTGCTGGAGAATTATGTGGAAATTCGTTCCATCCAATATAGAAAAAATTTTGAATCCTGGGTACCGGCTCAGAAGGTAAGAGTGGAAGTGCTTTTGGGAACCAAGGACAACAAGGTATTTGCTGCAAATTTCAATAAGAGCAAAGTCAATGTTTCCGGTGCCAACTTTGTGGAGGCCAGTCCCAGAGGCTCAGAGCTTTTGCTGAAGCTGGATTACATTCCCCGAATGGTTTTGGGAAGAACCTCCCGCGCCGGTTGGAACAAAGCCCATACCATGGCAATTTGGAAAAAAGTGACCTATGCTCCTGCCTATACGGTGGTATTGTATGGAGATGATAAGAAGATTACCGAATTTACCAATGTAAAGACCACATTTTTGGATTTGTCCAAGGCAATGTCGGATTTACGAAAGACCTATTATTACGAGGTTAAGGCAACTCCCTCCACCGATGAGGAAAAGCAGTATATGAAGGATGGAGAATTTGTCACCGCTTCCACAGAGGAATTGCAGGAACCGGAGGGGAGCAACCCGGTGAGCGCTTCGGAAAATGAGAAAAGCATCGATGATGCTTTGTTGGAAGGAAATGGTGTAGCGCCCAATTCCTGGCGTTATGTGGGAAGACATTGGTACTTTATCGATGAAAACGGAAAAGTAAAAAAAGGCTGGCTGGAGCGTAACGGTGCATGGTTCTTTATGGATCAGCAGGGGGTTATGCAAACCGGAATCACCAAAACCGGTGAGGACAAATATGCCTTTTTCAAGGAAGACGGCACTATGGCGGCAAACACTTGGCTACAGGTAGATCCGGAAACCTGGTATCTCTTCGGAACAGACGGCTATATGATTTTCGGCTGGTGGCAAAACAGCCGTGGCCAGTGGTACTATATGAATAAGGATTTGCAGGGAAAAATGCAGATCGGCTGGCTGTTAAAGGATCAGGAATGGTACTACATGGATAAGAGCGGTACTATGCAAACCGGATTCCAGGTGATTAACGGAAAGAAATATTACTTTGACGGGCAGGGAAAGATGCTGAAGAATACCACTGTAGAAGGAGTGGTATTGGGAGCAGACGGCGCTGCCGCATAAAAGGCTTGCAGGAGTTACAAGTTCAAAAAAGCAAGGGCGAAAGCCCTTGCTTTTTCAATGGAAAAGAAGCTGTACATGGTCAAGGAGAGATTTTTTGCAATAAGAGTTAGGGAAACCGGCAAAGGGGAGGGAGACTTCTTTTCTCAGGCACGCTCCCGCTAAGCTCGGCTCATAGCGGTACTAAGCTCGAAGCACTACGTTTTCTTCGAGCAAGTACCGATGGCCTCACATTGCCTTCAAAAAGAAGTACTCCTCCCCTCTGCCGAAATACCTTGAAGTGCTAATGTGAAAAAGAAAATCCTTCTAACGATATGGAAAAGCTTGATTTTCCAATAAAAAAATCTTCAGGCTTCGGGGAAAGGAGGGATTTTCTGCAATAAGAGTTAGGGAAACCGGCAAGGGGAGGGAGACTTCTTTTCTTACCGGCATACCGACATACCGTAAAGCAAGAGCAGTACTCCTTTTAAAGGAATGAGTGACGTAGATGCTTGTGAGCAAAGCCATTTAATCGTTCTTTTTTGGAGGTATACCGATATACAGTAACGCAGGAGAAGTACTCCTTTTAGAGCTAATGGGAGGAGTTGCAACTTGTGATAGTGCTACTTGTTTTTTAGGAGTGTCAGTATACAGTAACGCAGGAGAAGTACTCCTTTAAAGGCAATGTGAGGCCGTCGGTACTTGCACTAAGTGCTTTTCTTAGTGCTTAGTACCGCTACGAGCCGAGCTTAGCGAGAGCGTGCCTGTAAAGGAGTACTCCTCTCTGCGTTACGTACCTTCCTCCTTCCTGAAAAGGAGTCCCACTCCTGCTTTACGTTACATTAATTCCTTGTAAAGATTTATAAAACCCTCCCATCTTGCCGATAAAAGAAAAGATAGTGCAAATAGAACTGGAACAAATGACGTTTCACCATATATTTTACAGGAAAAGGGTAAAGATTTAGATGGCAAATGGAATTTCAATCTTAAATGGCATTCAGAATCAGAATGCTGTGCAGGCACAGTCTGCGCTGAATACAAAAACACAGAGTACCACAGGGACTTCTTTCGCCTCCGTAATGCAAAATGTGCAGAAGCAAAAGTCCGTGCCTGCAGGTGCGGCTAAATATGATGCCATTTTTGAGGAAGCCAGCAGAACCTACGGGGTATCCAAGTCTCTTTTGATTGCGGTGGCCAAGGCGGAGTCAAACTTTAATCCTAACGATGTTTCTCATGCAGGAGCTTCAGGAATCATGCAGCTCATGCCGGGCACTGCCAAGAGTCTGGGGGTAAAGAATGTTTTCGATCCCTATGAAAATATTATGGGAGGAGCGAAGCTGTTACGAGATAATATTAAAAGCTTCGGTTCTGTACCTTTGGCTTTGGCTGCCTACAATGCAGGCCCCGGTGCAGTGAAAAAATACAATGGCGTTCCTCCCTATAAGGAGACTCAGAACTATGTAAAGAAAATCATGGCTGATCTGGGGGATTCCGCGTACAATGTAAAAAGTAATTATTTCGGACAGGGCAGCAGCACAAGCAGCTACGGAAGCTCTTCAAGCAGTATTTCCGCAAACAGTTTGCTGTCTACAGGGGGCTTGGGAGCTTTAACCGGTTCTTCCAACAATCTTTTTTCCGGCCTGGGATTATCCGGAGGTCAAAATGTGCTTTTCTCCGGAGTGCTTCAGTCAATTCTTAGCAATGCACTTTTGAATTCCGGCAGAGAAGCTGCAGCGGGAGACGGAGCGGACAATGGCACGGTAACACTGGATAAAAAGAGCTTTCAAAGCTTGGTTTCTCTATTACAAATGCAGATGATGATGCCATCCCGTATCGGGGAAATTTCGGATTGATCAAATGCTGTTCATTTAAGGGAGTAGAATGATGGTATTACGAGATTGCAATAGAGGCATGGTCCATTGGCCGGAGGAGGATAGAAACCTTCCGGTGGATGTGGAATTACAGGGAGAGGAAATCTTTCTCTACTTTAAAGGCTATAAGTTTCAAGACAGCCGTTTTGTTTCGGAAATAGATTTTTATGATAAGCAGCAGGGGATGATTGTAACCCTTGCGGAAGTTGTTATGAAAAGAAATCCGGCCTTTCCGGACAGTCCCTACCCCTGGATGGGAGTCTGTGATGTGAAGGAAGTGCTTCGGGTAGTCCAGCGGCAAAACGATGTACGAGTATCCGTAGCTATGGAGCTTCCCTTTGTAAAAGAAGGAGAAGGGGACGAAGAGGTACATTTTTTCGGGATTATCCGGAATTTAAGTGCAGGGGGAATCTTTATGGAGACCCGGGAAGCCTTGAAGGAAGATGATATTGTTCGTTTCCGCTACCGCTTTGACAAGATGGATAGAGAGTTAAAGCTTGTGGTGGTTTGGGTAAAGACCAATGATAGAGGAACTTACGGCTATGGACTTCGTTTCCTCCGAATGAGTTCCGGAGAGGAGTCGGAGGTGCGAAATCATGTGTTCCGACTGATTTTTGAGCATGCCAGAAAAAGAAAAAAGGATGAGTAGGGTTTTTCAGAAAGCTGCCAAGGAAGGAAAATGATGATGCTCTTCAGTAGCATGATGCAGGAAAAATGAAAGGAAATCTTTGGAGCGATGCGTAAAAGCAGCCGCTCCTTTTGTTCTTTATAAGTAAACTAAGGGGCACCGAAGGGCTTAGAGCAACTTGTAAGATGGAGCATCTTGTAAGATAGAGCATCTTGTAAGATAGAGCATCTTGTAAGATAGAACAACTTGTGAGATATGGCATCTTTTCAGAGGGAGTATCTTGTCGGGAGGGAAAAATTGGAATTTCGAAATGAGTTTTTTTTAGATGAAGTGATAGAGGGATTTTATGTTCCGGGGCTTATGAAGCGAGCCTGGGCGGCGGAGTTACAGCTTCTTTCTTTTTTTGATGCATTTTGTAAAAAGAACGCTATCCCTTATTTCCTGGATTATGGCTCCCTTCTTGGCGCAGTTCGTCATAAAGGATTTATTCCCTGGGACGATGATCTGGATATTTCCATGTATAGAAAGGATTTTAGACGATTAGCGGCTTGTATTGAGGAAGAGCTGCCGGAGGAAATCGGCTTTTATTATGTAGGAAAAGATAGAGAAACCGCCAGCTCCATGGCTGCCATCGGGATGAAAGAGCCCGGTTTCAATCCGGAGAAGCAAGCTTATTTTTACCAGTTTCCCTTTTATGCCGGAATGGATATATGCATTTTGGAGGATGTTTTAGAGGATAAGACTGAGGAGAAGAGAAAGCATTTGTTTCATCAGCTATCGTCTCTTTTGAAATCGGTGGAAGAGGAAAAGGATAAGGGCTATAGTCAGCTACACACAAAGTGGAACAAGGAGATTACGACTATATCGGAGGAAATAGAAGCCTTCTTAAAGAGGGAAGGAGGAGAAGTTCCCAAGCTTTTTCCTAAGGGGGGAAGCAGCTTTTTAGGAGAGATTTATTTTGCAATGGACAGTCTGTATCGCTGTTTGGGAGATAGGGATACAGAGTGTATCGCATGGGGGCCGGACTATGCCTTGCATGGAAAAGGGAAAATGAAGAGAAGCTGGTATCAAGGGAAAGAGGAAAAACGGATTGCTCTTTACGGACAAGAATTTTCAGTTCCTACAGAGCAGGAAAAAGTACTGGAAGCGGAGTACGGTGATTATAGAATTCCTAAACAAAATTTGGGAGGACATCAATATCCTTTTTACCGAAAGTCGGAAGCAAATTTTCAGAATAGTCTGGGAGAGCAGAATCCCTTTTTATATTCCTTTTCCAAGGAGGATTTGGAAGAATGCCCCAGAAAAAATCTAAGAAATCTTATTATCGAAAGCTATGCAAAACTGGAAAAGCTCTGGGAAGAGGCAGGGCAAAAGGCAATTAATAAAGAGGAGCTGCAGGAGCTATGTAAAAACAGTCAGGAAGAAGCTCTTGCCATAGGAAATGCCATTGAAACCAGAGGGGAATTTTCCTCTGTAAAACTCTTGGAAGAGTTTTGTGCCTTGCTTTTTCAAGTCTATGAGGATTTGGAAAATGAAAGGATTCCCGACGTAAAGAAAAAGCTTCCTTCAGTGCAAAGGGTCTTGTGTGAGTCTAAAACGCAGTTTTTAAAGGATTGGAAACCGCGAGTTCTCTTTTTGGCGTATTCCTATGAGCGTTTTGAAAATACCTTGGCGGAAAGTTTTCGGGTTTTGGAGAAAACGGGAGAACTGGAACTATATCTCCTGCCGGTGCCCTATGGGTTTAAAAATGTCAAGGGAGAGCTGAAAGAACGCTTATATGAGGGGGAGAGCTTTCGAAAGAAGTATTCCGTTTTAGAGTATGAAAGTTTGAATCTACAGACTTTGCAGGCTGATATTATCGTAAGCCCTACGGCCTTTGATCATGTGAACCCTGTTTTTTCTTTGGATCCCTTTTATGACAGTAAGAAAATCAAGGCCTTTACGCCTCATTTGCTTTATCTTCCCGATTTCCAAGTAGCTGTACCGAAGGAGGGGGAAGACAAGGCTTATTATAATCAACGATATTATATTCCTTTGCCGGGAATTGCACACTGTGACTACAGTATATTTCAAAAGGATGAGACCGTAGAAGAATATCTCTCTTATTGGAAAGAAAATGTATTTTCACAGGAAGATAAAGCCGGGTGCGAAGGTCTGTTAAGGAAGAAATGTATTTCTTTGGAAAGCCTGGAGAGAACAAGGAAGAAAGAGAATTTAGGGGCAATGCCCATTATTGCAAAGCTATTTTTGTCGATAGTAGACGAGGAAAATTCTATTTAGTAGAAGCATAAAGGAGAACAGATGGAGTTTACGAGAGATTTTTTTGAAGATGAAGTAAGAAACGGCTATTATGTACCGGGCATTATGAAGCGTTGCTGGGCGGCTTCCCTTGAAATTTTATTGGAGCTGGACAGAATCTGTAAAAAGTACGATATTCATTATTATATAGATTACGGAACCCTGCTGGGAGCAAAACGAAACGGAGGATTTATTCCCTGGGACGATGACATTGATATTTCCATGAACAGAGAGGACTTTAATCGTTTTAGAGAGGTTGTGGAGGAGGAGATTCCTCCCGAGCTGTATTTTAACTGTGTGGAAAAGAGTAAGGACTATGCCTTTATTATCGGTTGCCTCGGCTTTCATGAGGTGAGTTTGGATGAGAATCGCTTAAGTCGCTATCATGAGTTTCCATTTTTGGTGTCTATAGACATTTGTGTAAATGACTCTATAGCAAAAGATCCGGAACTGGAAAATGTAAGAGAGTCCGAACTCGTTATTCTGGGACAACTGATGCTGAAGGTTCTTAATAATGAACGTTCAGGGAAGAATTTCGAAAAATCCATACGGCTGGTGGAAACCAATCTGAAGGTTCATTTTAATCGTAAGGAGAAATTGGAACCGCAAATCTATCGTTTACTGAACAGGATATGTAAAGAGTATGAAGGTGATAAGGGAAGAAAAGATTTATATGCTTGGATTCCGCAGATTCTTCAGGCCTCTCATCTGAATTATCCCCAAGAAGATGTGTTTCCTTTATCCACGATTCAATTTGAGGGGATTGAATTTCCTGCACCGAAAAATGTGGACAAGATGCTAAGAATCGAATACGGAGACTATGAAAAGCCCAGTAAATCCGGAGGTTCTCATGGCTATCCCTGCTTCAGCAAATATGAAAAGGACTTCATTGCTCTGGTGGGTGGGGAAGATAAATGGCATTTCCGCTACCGTTTTAAAAAGGAAGACTTGCAGCATGAGAAGCAAGAAAATGTCAGGGACATGGTATTTTCTCTTCTTCGGGCTTTGGGACTTCAGGAAGAGGCCATGGTGGCAAGAAAAAATGATTACAGCTTTTTGCAGGAGTCCCTGGCCAATGGGCAGGACACGGCTTTAGCCATCGGGAATACCATAGAACAACGCCTTGGAGAAGGTACGGAAAGTGTAAAGCTTCTGTCCCAATACTGTGAGGCCGTATTCCATGCTTATGAAAAGGCTAAGCAGGGGGATTATCCGGAGGAAGAAATCAAGAAGCTTGGAGAAATTCGCCGGGAGTGCGAGACCGCTTTAAGCAAGGAATGGAAAAAAACCATGCTGATTCTTTTGGATAAGGCGAAGAATTTTCCGTCTATAGAGGGCTTTTACAAGAAGATGCAGGAGCAAGAAGATTGGGAAGTTCTTTTGATGCCCATTCCCTATTTTATCAGAAAAGGTAGTGGAGAGTTTTCCGAAGAATTTATCGATACGGAAGCTTTCCCTAAGGAATATTCCTATGTGGATTATAAAAGCTTTGCTTTTGATACTGTACTCCCGGATTGTATCGTGATGAACAGTCCCTATGACTCCTGCAACATGGTATACAGCATAGATCCCTTCTTCTATAGTGAAAATATGAAGAAATATACCAAGAATCTTTTCTATATCCCCTGGTTTGTAACGGATGAAATCATTTGGGGAGCAGAGGAAGATGAGAAGGCTGTGGTAATCATGGATTATTACGCTTGCCAGCCGGGACTTGCTCATGCAGATCATAGTTTTGTACAGTCGGAAGAGATCCGAAAAACATATATCGAAAAACTCACAGCATTTGCAGGAGAGGAAAGCAGAGAACAGTGGGAGAAGAAAATTGTGGCAGCAGGTTCCTGCTTACTGGGACAGGCAGAGGAGCTGACAAAGCAGGTTTTGGCTTGCATGGAGGGATAAAGGATAGAATACTGATTTTTCGATTCTGAACCGAAGCCATCATGAAAAGATAAGGGATTGTTCTCGCTTTTTTAACAAACTTATAAAACTGAGGACAAACGCCGAAGAGTAAGACAGGAAAAGTAAAAAAATCAGAAATCTAAAGGAATAGATAAAGGGGTGGAAAATGGAATTTCCAAGAGAGTTTTTTTATGATGAGGTACGGAACGGATTTTATATTCCCGGAATTGTGAAGAGGGCCTGGGCAGCCAGTTTGGAAATTTTGGCTGTTATTGATAAAATTTGCAGAAAACACAAAATACGATATTATGCGGATTTCGGAACCCTGCTTGGTGCAGTAAGAGAAAACAATTTTATTGCCTGGGATGATGATCTGGATATTATGATGTTGCGGGATGATTTTGAACGCTTTGTAAAGGTGGTAAAAAAAGGCCTGCCAAAAGAATTAAAGTTTATGGCTGTGGAAGTCAATAGGGATTCCTGCAGCTTTATTTCCGCCGTCGGTTTACCGGAAATAAAATTCAATGAAGATGTTATGAAGAAGTATCATGAGTTTCCCTATCCTGCCAGTGTGGATATTTTCGTGGTGGATGAGTTGGCGAAAGATCCTGAGGATGAGGCCTATCGCATGGAGCTTCTCTCCATGCTGGCCACAATGACCAAGGGAATCATGGATAAAAAGGAAAATACCAAGATCTTTCAGAAAGAATTGGAAGCCATAGAGGATTTGTTAAAAATCAAGTTTGACAGGAATCATTCTTTGGAGGGCCAATTCTATGCCCTGATGAATCAGGTATTTCAGGAATTTAATGGGGAGGGAGGAGAAATGTTGGCCTGCATGCCCTTTAGAATGTTGCATGCAAAGGCTTGTTTCCCCAAGGCCGCATTTAAGGAGACGGTTTGGCTTCCTTTTTGTAATACAAAGATTCCGGCACCCAAGGATTATGACAGTGTTCTGAAAGCGAAGTACGGAGATTATCATAAGACGGTAAAGGCGGGAGGCGGACATGGTTATCCCTATTTTCAGCATTATATTGACGAGTTAAAGAGCGAATTACCGGAAGATAAATGGACTTTTGAATACCGTTTTTCCGAGGAGGATTTAGAGCATAAGAAAATCCCCAATTTCCGGGATATGGCTTTGGAGACCTTGGAGTATCTGGTATTAAAGAATAAAAGAATTTTTGAATGCTTTATGGCAGGGGATTTTTCAGCTTGCTTACAGCTGATGGGGCAGATCCAGGAAGAGGCCATTGCCTTCGGAAATGCCGTGGAGGCTAAGAAGGGAGAAGGAAGTGAAACAGTAGCTTACTTGGAGAAATACTGTGAAGCACTTTTCCATTCCTATAAAGCGGTAGAAGAAGCACTGCCCTTACAGGAACAATCCGGAGAAAAGAAGGGACCGGCAGGGAATTTTCCCGCAGCTCTATGGAAGGACTTACAAAACACGGTACAAAAGCCCGCTTCGTATTTGAAAAAAGTAAAGTTGGCTTTAGAAAAGGATTTTAAGCGGGTAGTTCTCTTTTTACCCAGTCGATTTGAACAATTAAAGAGCTTCCAATCCCTCTATGAAGCTTTGGGAGAGATGGAGGATGTGGAATGTAAACTTATGCCTATCCCTTATTTTGATCGCCTGGGTGGCGGAGCATTGGATGAGATGCATTATGAAGGAGAAGAATTTCAAAAACTCTATCCTATAGTGAATTATAAAGACTTTGATTTTACGATGGAAAGACCGGATTGTATCGTGATGCTCTCTCCTTTTGATGAGTTTAATCAGGTATTTTCCGTGGACCCTTTCTTTTACAGTAAGAACCTTAAGAATTTTACCAATAAGCTGGTTTACATTCCAAGCTTCATAACGGATGAGATCAATCCAAAGGAGGAGGAAGACGGAAAAGCATTCGAAAATATGCGGTATTACGTTACTGTTCCGGGACTTTTCCATGCGGATTTAAGTATTGTTCAATCTGAGGAGATGAAAAAGGCGTACTTAGCGAAGATTTCCGCATTTACAAACTCTGTAATCAGAAAGAAGATGACGACAAAGATTTCCGGCGCCGGCTCCTGTCTTTTCGGAGAAGAGGAAGAAAAAGGAAATAGGGCAGTGATTGCTGCTTTTCGGAGATTTTTAATGAAAAAGGAAGATTTGCAAAAGTAGGCCATATCCTAAAGGAAATCGGAAATTTGGAAAAGGAATAGGAAAAGGAGATAAGGATGAAGGCCTTAATATTAAATTCCGGCAAGGGCAGCCGTATGGGGGATCTGACCAAGACTCACCCGAAATGCATGACGGAAATTGCCAGCATGGAAACCATTATCAGTAGACAGCTGCGACAGGTGGCGGAACAGGGAATTTCCGAGGTGATTATTACTACGGGTCCTTTTGAGGAGAAGCTGATTCACTATGTGGAAAGTCTTGGACTGCCTCTAAACTACACCTTTGTGCGGAATCCCAATTATGAAAACACCAATTACATTTATTCCATGTATCTGGCGAAAAAATATCTGGAAGATACGGATATTTTGCTTATGCACGGAGATTTGGTGGTGGAAAACGATGTGTTTTTCTCCTTTTGTGAAACCGAAGGTTCTTTGATGGCGGGAAGTAAGACGAAAGAGCTTCCGGAAAAGGATTTTAAGGCGGTGGTGGAGAATGACCGAATCCAAAAGATAGGAATTTCCTATTTTGAACAGGCTTTTGCTGCCCAACCCTTATATAAATTTGAAAAAGAGGATTTTGGAAAATGGCTTTCCGCCATTGTGGAGTTTTGTGAATCCGAGGATGAGGAGAAGAGGAAACTATACGCAGAGGAAGCTTTAAATACTGTCTTAGAGAACATTCCCCTCAATTTCTATGATGTGGGAAATAAGCTCTGTCAGGAGGTGGATAATCCGGATGACCTGGCGGTGGTTTCCAACATTTTATCGGAAATCAAAAAGCGTACCGTGTACATTTGCTTTTCCACGGATATTTTGCATAACGGACATTTATCCCTCATCAAAAAGGCAAAGCGCCTGGGAAGAGTCATTGTAGGTGTATTGAAGGACGAAGTGATAGCTTCTTATAAGCGCTATCCCCTGGTGCCTTTTTCCGAGCGAAAGGCCATGTTCGAAAACATTTCCGGAGTCTATCAGGTGGTGGAACAGTCCAGTCTTTCCTATAAGGAGAATCTGGAAAAATACCGTCCGGATTATGTGCTTCATGGAGACAACTGGAGAGCAGGCTTCCAGAAGCCTATTCGGGAAGAGGTTTGCAGTGTTTTGGCAAGCTATGGCGGAAAGCTGATTGAACTTCCGTACCATAGAGAAGAAAAGTACGCGGAGCTGGAAAAAAGAACCAAGGCGGAGCTTTCCATGCCGGACGTTCGAAGAGGCAGATTGAAAAAGGAGCTGGAGCTGAAGGGGCTGGTTACCGCCATGGAGGCCCATGACGGTCTTACCGGTTTGATTGTAGAGCAGACCAAGGTGTATAAGGAGGGAGGAGCTCACCAGTTTGACGCCATGTGGGTAAGCTCTCTCTGTGATTCCACCGCTAAGGGAAAGCCGGATATTGAGCTTGTGGATATGAGCTCCCGCTTCAGAACTATTGAGGATATTACCGAGGTTACTACGAAACCCATTATTTTTGATGGAGACACAGGTGGAATCAAGGAGCACTTTGTATATACCGTGCGAAGCCTGGAGCGTCTTGGGGTATCCATGGTGATTATAGAGGATAAGACGGGACTGAAGAAAAATTCTCTCTTCGGGACAGAGGTGGAGCAGACACAGGATAGTATTGAAGCCTTTTCCGAGAAAATCCGGGCAGGCAAGAATGCCCAAAGAACCAAGGACTTTATGATTTGTGCCAGAATCGAAAGTTTGATTTTGGAAAAGGGTATGGAAGATGCTTTGGAGAGAGCTTTTGCTTTCCGAAAGGCAGGGGCGGATGCTATAATGATTCATAGCAGAAAGAAGGATCCCACGGAGATTTTTACCTTTGTGGAGCGTTTCCGGGAAAAAGAGAAAGATTGCTATATCGTTGTGGTACCCACCAGCTTTAACAGTGTAAAGGAAGAGGAATTTAAGCGAAGAGGAGTCAATGTGGTAATTTATGCTAACCAACTGATGCGGGCTACCGTGCCGGCGATTCAGAAGGCGGCTACCTTGATTTTGGAAAAGGAAAGAGCAGAGGAGTGTGACAGCATGCTGATGCCCTTCCAGGACATTATCCGTTTAATTCCGGAAGAAGATTAGAGGAATTATCGGAAGAGATGCCACAGAGAAATCTTTGGCATCTCTTTTTATAAGTCTTAATGCGTATCATAGGCGTTTCCTTGGGAAATCTCGTTTTTATGAGCCTCTGTAGGTGGCTTGTGATATTTTATATCGATGTAGTATGTAATAGCGTGAATGAGAAAGGGATGAATGAGCAATGACCAAAGCGGAAATAGAGAATCAAATTGTACTGGGAAAGAAAAGTCTAAAGGAAGAATTGAAAAGCTTTTTTCAAGAACATTCCTTCCGAAGAATCTTTCTGGTGGCAGGAAGCTCCTTTCCCAGGCTTCCCATCGGGGAAGAATTACAAGAGCTTTTTTCGGAGCTTGGGATTGCTTTTTATCATTTTTCCGATTTCCGGCCCAATCCCCGATTGGAGGAGGTAGAAGAGGGGATTAAGGCATTTTCCGCCTTTCATGGAGACAGTATTTTGGCTGTTGGGGGCGGTTCCGCCTTGGATACGGCTAAGTGCATTAAGCTTTTTACCGGCTTATCCAAGGAAAAGTCCTATCTTGAGCAGAAATATCGAGAGAATGACATTCCCCTGGTGGTACATCCCACCACGGCGGGAACCGGTTCGGAAAGCACTCCCTTTGCGGTTATTTATCAAGATGGAGAAAAATGCTCTGTGGAGCATGAGAGCATTTACCCGAAGTATCGTATAGAGGATGCAAGAAGTCTAAGAAGCTTACCGATGTATCAGAAGAAGGTCACTCTTTTAGATGCTCTAAGTCATGCCATGGAGGCGATTTGGTCAAAATACAGCAACGAAGACAGCAGAGCTTATGGACAGAAGGCTATTTCTTTGATTTTAACGAACTATAAAGCCTATCTTTCTTTGGAAAATGAAAATAATGCAAAAGCTCAAGGAAAAGCCCCTTCAGCTGAGGAACCTTCGAAGCAGGTTTTGGAGTCTATTGCTGAAGCTGCCAATCTTGCGGGGAAGGCTATTGCGGTGACAAGAACCACTGCCGGTCACGCCCTATCCTATAAATTGGGAAGTCTCTATCAGCTTCCCCACGGATTGGCCACCGCCATGGTAAACCGTGCGCTTTATCCTTTTATGTGTAGGGAAAAAAGTCGTATGACAGATCCGGAAAACCTGCTGTTTTTGGCAAAATGCTTTTCGGCGGAAACGGAGGAAGAGGGGGCAAAGCGTTATAGGGAAATTTTGGAGGACTTGGAGATTCTTCCCTGTCTTTCGGTAAAGGAAGGGGACTTGGAGAATTTAGTAGTAGCCGTGAATCCGGAAAGACTTTCCAATCACCCTATTGCGCTAAGAGAAGAGGATATACGGCTTTTGTATAAGGGGATTTTGGGACTCCGGTAAAAGCCCTCTGTGGAAATTAGGGAAGATCTATTCTTTTCTATCCATAAACTTCAATATTTTGCGTTTTGTGATGAAAAAGCAATAGCCAGAAAAGCAAAGAAAGCTTATGATAGAAATATAACAATAAATGACAGCTTGGTAGAGCAAGGAGGCCCCATGAAGGTTGAGAGATTTTTAGAACTGTGCCCATCGGATTTTTTTACCGGAGTTCCGGACTCCCAATTAAAGGCTCTCTGTGATGAGTTAATGGAAAAATACGGTACAGGGAAGCAACACCATATTGTAGCCAATGAAGGCAATGCCGTAGCTCTTGCGGCAGGATATCATCTGGCTACCGGAAAGCTTCCCGTGGTTTATCTCCAAAACAGCGGAGAGGGCAATGCCATGAATCCCTTAGTGTCTTTGGCTTCGGAAAGAGTCTATGGAATCCCCCTTCTCCTTGTGATCGGATACAGAGGAGAGCCCGGGGTAAAGGATGAGCCCCAGCATCTTTTTCAGGGAGAAATCACACTGGATTTTCTAAAGCTATTACAGATTCCCTACTTTGTTTTGGAGAAGGAGAGTAAGGAGGAAGATTTAAAAAATGCTTTAGAGGGCTTTGCAAAAGAGTTTCAAAAGGGCAGACAGGCCGCCATTGTGGTAAAGAAGGGAGCCTTGGAAAAGGAGCATGGCTATCACTATAGCAATGCTTATAACTTTTCCAGAGAAGATGCTATCCGTTGCATCGTAGACTATACCGGAGATTCTCCCATTGTTTCCACTACCGGAAAAGCCAGCAGAGAGCTTTATGAGATTCGGGAAGAACGGGGGGAGGATCATAGCAGAGACTTTCTTACCGTAGGATCTATGGGACATGCCAGTTCTATAGCTTTAGGAATTGCATTGGAAAAGGAGAACGAAAGAGTAGTTTGTCTGGACGGAGACGGCGCTCTTTTGATGCATATGGGGGCTATGGCAGTTCTTGGCGCATCGGGGCAAAAAAATATCTTACATATCCTTTTAAATAATGAAGCCCATGAAACAGTAGGAGGTCAGCCCACCGTTTCTCCAAACGTTGATTATGGCAGTGTGGCACAGGCCTGCGGATACAATAAATCCTATCTGGTAAGAAATCAAAAGAACTTAGAAAGAGTTCTTTTGGAAAGTGCCAAGGAAGAAGGGCCAATATTTCTGGAGGTCCGCTGTGCCATGCACTCTCGGGAGAACTTGGGAAGGCCCAAAGAGAGTCCGAAAGAAAATAAAGAACTGTTTATGAAGAAGCTGGAGAAGTAAGGGCTTGTGAAAAATTAAAAAAGTTTTTACGCAATATAGGTCTAAAACTGGGGCACGCTCCCGCTAACCTCGCCCTGCAACGGTACTAAGCGAAAAACTTCAGTTCCTTTGTTTTTCGCAAGTACCGGCGGGCTCAGATTACCCCATTTTTAGACCTATATTGCTAAAAAACGTTTAATTATTGGGATTTTTCACAGCTCCTTTCTTTCTGTGCTATAATGTTGGCCATAGGACTTTATTAAACTACTTTGGAAAAGGAGGACAAGATGACAAGAGAGGCGTTAAAGCAGGAAGTGGAGAGATTCTTAGAGGCGTACAGCCTGTGCCCGGAGGGGAAGGCTGCAGCCCAGGCATATTTGGAGGCCTTTGGAACGGAGCATGAACAGGAAAAGGCAAAGGCTTTGATTCAGGAAATCAAAGAGGATATTACCAGTATCGATGATTTGATTGCCCTTGCGGAAAGTGAAGCCGGAAAAGCTATTTTCGGAGAAGAGGGAGCGAAGAATACCGCCGCAGCCGCAAAGGAAGCTAAGGCAAAGGGAGAGGATACCTGTATTTGCCCGGCCTGCCAAAGCGGAAAGATTCTTTTGGCCAATGAAAGAGAGATTATCGGATAAAATAATACATGGATGCAAAAAAGCAGGTCCAAGGGCCTGCTTTTTCATTAATGGACTTTAGCCAGTATCGGAGCTGACATTTGAAAAATGTTAGCTCTGAT
>NZ_CAUTEG010000034.1:0-22356 GCF_963537195.1 Oribacterium sinus
GTAGCAGGGGCTTATAGCCCCGAGCAAACCACCCGTTTGACGGGTGGTAGTGATTCTGCCTCTCTATTTTTATATTTTACTTGACATTTCTTTGGGAAGATGCTAGTATCTGCAAGGTATTAACCGAAGACAGCAGGTATCCGACATTTTCCGAAGGAAAACTGAGGATGTAAAGAGAAATCGCCCGCCGAGGAAAGAACTAGGATTTATCCTATTATGAGCGTTCATCCCTTGTCTTTGGCAAGGGATTTTTTATTCTTCTAAAGGGAAGTAACGGCTTTATGTGAGTTTGTTTCTTGCATTTTCCGGATGCTCTGAAGAAGAAAGCCTCTCGTTTCCGTTAATACTTTCTAGAAAAACTACAGAAGGAGGAAAGCAAGGAATGGCAAAGGTTGAATTAAAGCAGCCGATCATCGACGAGATTAAGGCCCTTTTGGACGGTGCTGTTGCCGCTACTGTTGTAGACTATCGTGGTCTTACCGTAGCACAGGACACAGAGCTTCGTAAAGCATTAAGAGAAGCCGGTGTACAGTACAAGGTTTTCAAGAACACCTTAATCAAGAGAGCCGCAGAGGGTACAGATTTTGCTCAGTTAGACGTAGTATTAGATGGACCTACTGCTTTGGCAGTATCTAAGGACGATGCTACAGCGGCAGCAAGAATTTTTGCAAAGTTTGCAAAAACAGCACCAAAGTTAGAGTTTAAGGGTGCAGTAGTGGAAGGAAAGTTCTACGATGCAAAGGCAGTTCAGGCATTGGCAGAGATTCCATCCAGAGAAGAGCTTCTTGGAAGACTTCTCGGATCCATCAAGTCCCCTGTCAGCAATTTCGCACGTGTGCTTAATCAGATTGCACAGAAGGACGGCGGAGAAGCAGCGTAAAGCAGCTTAATACGGAATTTATTCCGTGACATTTTCAAAAAATAAAAATAATGGAGGATAATACAATGGCAAAGTTAACTGTTGAAGAGTTTATTGCAGCAATTAAGGAACTTTCCGTAATGGAATTAAATGATTTGGTAAAGGCTTGCGAAGAGGAATTTGGTGTTTCCGCAGCAGCAGGTGTAGTAGTTGCAGCAGCAGGCGCTGGTGCAGGTGCAGGCGCAGCTGAGGAAGAGAAGACTGAGTTCGATGTTGAGCTTACTGATGTAGGACCAAACAAGATCAAGGTTATCAAGGTTGTTCGTGAGGCTACCGGTCTTGGACTTAAGGAAGCTAAGGACCTCGTTGAGGCAGCTCCAAAGGTTCTTAAGGAAGGTGCTTCCAAGGCTGAGGCTGATGATATCAAGGCTAAGCTTGAGGCTGAAGGCGCTAAGATCACTCTTAAGTAATTTTTCTAGAGAAGATAAGAAGGTCGGGGAGAAATCCCTGACCTTCTTTAATTCTTAACGAGTATCGCTCGCGAAGTGTGCGATATTTTATCTTTTCATGGAGAGAAAGAGATGGAACGAGAGAAACAACAAGATATAAACCATGATATGCAAGAAACCGTTAAACCATCACAATATAAAAATCCCAAAGCAACGAAGATTCAGGAACTATTTGCCGGATGGGAAGATGACGGCCTTCGACATCAAGAATTGGATTGGGGAAAAGCAGAAGGTAATGAGCTGAAAAAATAATATCCTTAAGCGACTAATGCAGTATAGGTCTGTAAGAGGGGCAATCTGAGCTCACTGATATTTGCAGAAAGCCATCGAAGGGAAGAACTGTAGAAATCAATAAACTGAGACGACAGAAGCAATATAGGTATGAAAGAGGGACAATCCGAGCCCGCCGGTATTTGCGAAAAACAGCGGTAGGAAGGATTGTAGAAATCAATAAACTGAAGCGACTGATGCAGTATGGGTCTGTAAGAGGGGCAATCTGAGCCCGTCAGTACTTACTGAAAGCGAGCAAAGCGAAGCTTGAAGTTAGTACTGTTACGAAGGCGAAGTTAGCGGGAGCGTGCC
Organism: Oribacterium sinus; assembly: GCF_963537195.1. Lineage (GTDB taxonomy): Bacteria > Bacillota > Clostridia > Lachnospirales > Lachnospiraceae > Oribacterium > Oribacterium sinus_A. The sequence continues at coordinate 1,951 of NZ_CAUTEG010000034.1, forward strand.
CCGATTACAGACCCATACTCCATCAGAGCGGGCACCTTTAATTTTTTCTGTTCCTTCCCCCGCAGGGCGAAGTTAGCGGGAGCGTGCTCGATTTCATACCTATACTGCATCTGCGCGTTGCCCCTCAATGAATACAGCACTTCCCCCTTGACTTTTTCAATAATCGATGTTACAAGTTATTTATCACTAACTTTTGTTAGCATAGACTACATTGTATTAAAAATGGAAACGAAATACAAAAGAGTTAGCCTTGACTTAATAATAATTCCTATTTTACAATATGCTCGTTCTAAAGAACAAGACTTTAACCGTAGTGCACAACTGAGTGTCAAATGCAAGAAAGCTTTATTCTTTAGCAGCAAATAGTAGTTTATGTATAGCAAAATAAGAGGAGGAAAGAATATGTTTTTAGCAAATTGGGCATGGAAGAAGATTGGGATTTTCGCAGGTGGAGTTTTATTCGGAACAGCAGGTATGAAGATTTTGGCTTCTACCGATGCGAAGAAGCTTTACACAGAGGCAGCTGCAGCAGTTCTTAGAGGACAGGATTGCGTTATGAAGGTAAGCACCGGCATTAAGGAAAGCTGCGAGGACATCTATGCAGATGCAAAGCGCATTAACGAGAAGAGAGCAGAGGCTGCTGAGAATTCTTTAATCGAGGATTTTGAAGAAGTTTCCGACTTCGATGCAAAGGAAGTTTAATCAACAGAAACTGAATCAACAGAAACTGAATCAACAGAAACTGAATCAGAAGCAACTCGAGCCGGAAAGGCATTGATCCTAGGGAAGGGATTTAAGATTCTCCGGCTCTGACAAGCTCAGAAAGAAGTGGTAAGGGAAAATGAAATGGAATATCTTGCATGAATCCCCGGGGCGTATCCGTGTTCACGCCATGCAGAAGCGCATGACCATGGCACAGGCAGATATCCTTGAGTATTATCTCAAGGCCCAGGAGGGAGTCATTGAGGCGAAGGTTTATGACCGAACCGGAGATGCAGTCATTTTCTACGAAGGAAAACGGGAAGGCATGATTCTTGCCCTGTCCCGTTTTTCTTATAAGGGAAATGAAGGCCTTGTACCAAGTCAGACCGGTAGAGCCTTAAACAGAGAATATGAAGACAAATTGGTGCTGACAGTAGTGGATCGAGTGATTTCCACCCTCTTCTATCCCATCCCCTTAAAGCGGGTGATTACAGGAGTAAAGGCGATTCCCTACTTATTTAAGGGATTACAGACTCTCTTCCAAAGAAAGATTGAAGTATCCCTCCTGGATGCGGTGGCAATTTCCGCTTCCATCTTAACCGGAGACTACGATACCGCGTCCTCCGTAATGTTCCTCCTTTCCGTAGGAGAAATCCTGGAGGAGTGGACTCATAAGAAGTCTGTGGACGACCTGGCAAGAACCATGTCCTTAAATGTGGACAAGGTTTGGACCTTAGTTCAGGGCGAGGAAGTTTTACTTCCCTTAAATGAAGTGGAAGTAGGACAGGAAATCATTGTCCGTACCGGAAATATGATTCCTTTGGACGGAAAAGTAAGCTTTGGTGAGGCTATGGTGAACCAGGCTTCCATGACCGGAGAATCCATCCCTGTTCGGAAGAAAATCGGCTCCTCCGCCTATGCGGGAACCGTAGTAGAAGAGGGAGAATGTCGTATTCGCGTAGAGAAGCTGGCAGGCTCCGGACGCTATGATCGTATCGTGAAAATGATTGAGGAGTCGGAGAAGTTAAAGTCCGCAACAGAGGACAAGGCTTCCCATTTGGCGGATAAGCTGGTGCCTTATAGCTTGGGCGGTGCGGCATTGACCTACCTGCTCACCAGAAATGTGACCAAGGCTTTAGCCTTCTTAATGGTAGACTTCTCCTGTGCTTTGAAGCTTTCTATGCCGGTAGCGGTACTTTCCGCTATGAGAGAAGCCGGAAAGCACAAGATTTCCGTCAAGGGCGGAAAGTTTATGGAGGCCATTTCCGAGGCCAACACCATCGTCTTTGATAAGACCGGAACCTTGACATACGCTAAGCCGAAGGTGGAGGACATTATCACCTTCAATAATGCGGATGAAAATGAGATGCTTCGTATGGCGGCGTGCCTGGAGGAGCATTATCCTCACTCCATGGCAAATGCAGTTGTGGCTGAGGCGGAAGCAAGAGATTTACATCATGCGGAGCGCCATTCCAAGGTGGAATATGTGGTAGCCCACGGAATTTCCAGCATTTACGAAGGAAAGCACGTGTTAATCGGAAGCCATCACTTTATCTTTGATGACGAGCATTGTACCGTACCAAAGGGAGAAGAGGAGAAGCTGGCAAGCATTCCGCCTGAGCATTCCGCCCTCTATCTTGCGGTGGACGGAGAGCTCACCACCGTAATCCTGATTTCCGATCCTTTACGAAAGGAAGCGGTTGGGGTTATTCAGGACTTGAAGGCTCTGGGCATCGACAAGGTTGTGATGATGACCGGAGATAATAAAAAGACCGCCCACGCGGTTGCCAGAATGGTTGGCGTGGATGAGTTCCATGCAGAGGTTCTTCCGGAGGATAAGGCAAGCTTTATTCAGGAAGAGCATCGCTTAGGCAGAAAGGTAATCATGGTAGGAGACGGCATTAATGACTCCCCGGCTCTTTCCGAAGCGGATGCGGGAATCGCCATTTCCGCAGGAGCGGCTATCGCCAAGGAAGTTGCGGACATTACCATCCAAGAGGGTGACCTGTACGAGCTGGTAATTTTAAAGAAGCTGAGTAACCGTTTGATGAAGAGAATTCACGGCAATTACAACTTCATTATCGGTTTTAACGCTATGCTGATCGCCTTAGGCTTAGCAGGCATTATGACACCTTCCAACTCCGCCCTGTTCCATAACATTTCCACCATCGCAACCGGATTGAAGAGTATGACACCTTTGATTCCGGAGGAGGAAATCGAAGCGGACAAGGAAGAGGTACTGGAAGCCGGAAAACGGAGAAAGAAAGCCTTGGCTAAGAAGGCATCCTAAGAGACGTTCTGAACGGAGGGAAAAGCCGAAGAGATAAAAATGCCGGATGGAATTCTCCGGCAATAAGAATCCAAAGAATGCACAAAGGGAGGAAATAGGGAATGAAACCATACGAAAGTCATGAATCAGAGGAGAACTACCTGGAGGCCATCCTGATGCTGTCCATGGACCATAGAAATGTCAGAGCCATTGATATTGCCAATATGCTGGGATTTTCCAAGCCCAGTGTCAGCATTGCCTTAAAGCGCCTTCGGGAAGAGGGAAAGGTGGAAGTGGACGAGAAGGGAGCCTTAAGCTTAACCGAGCACGGTTTGTCCATTGCCCAGGGAACCTATGAAAAGCACACGGTTTTAACGGATGTGCTGGTGGCCTTAGGGGTAAATGCCTATACTGCCTCCCAGGATGCCTGCCGTATGGAGCATGTTTTAAGTCCGGAATCTTTCACCAAAATCAAGGAATTTTATGCGAAATTAAAGGATCAAAAGATTAAAGCGTAAGTGAAGAAATAAATTTTTGGCAATAAGACCTGAAACAGGAGCAATCTAAGATTACCCTGTTTCAGGTCTTATTTTTAACGAGTATCGCACGTGTAGTGTGCGATACTCGTTGTATGGAAAAGCTTTTTGATTTTTTTACAGTCCTTTTTGGGATATGCCGATGGGGGCGTCATCAACAGCTTTTGCCCTATAAGCCTGAATTTTCCTACAGGCAAGCTTTTGTGGAGAATTTTTTGACATTGCCATCATTAAATATCTGGAATTTCATATTTTAATTAAATACAATCCTACTCAGAGCTAATTAATTCTTACAAAATCTTGACTTTATGGTTAGACAGTGCTAATTTAATGAGGCAGATTCGTGCTGTATAGACTGGCTGTGTTAGGCTTTTTCAAAAACAACTGGAATCTTGAAACTAAGAAAGAAAAAGTATTTACAGCGGAAGGAGGGACTATGCCATTAACATTAGCAGGAACAGGGGTTCCACAGATTATCCAGAAGATTAGTGGAAGTGCAGAAGTGAGACAGCATCTTAGCGACCTGGGCTTTGTAGTAGGGGGAGAGGTTACCGTTATTTCCACCTCTATGGGCAATGTCATTGTAAAGGTTAAGGATGCCAGGGTAGCCATCAGTAAAGAGATGGCGAACAAAATCATGGTGTAAAGGTATAGAATGAACCTAAAAGGATCTCAGAATTTTTCTCTTCGAAAGTTATGGGGCGCATGCCGGAGAAGATTGGAAGAGAGGAATTCAGAGAGTTTTACCAGCGAGAAAAGGTGGAGGACAAGATGACACTGAAAGATTTAAAACCGGGACAGAGCGCTGTCGTAAAGAAACTATCAGGCGAGGGCGCTGTAAAGAGAAGAATTATGGACATGGGCCTAACCAAGGGAGCGGAGCTTTTGGTTCGTAAGGTGGCGCCATTGGGAGACCCTTTGGAGCTTACAGTACGGGGATATGAATTATCCGTTCGTAAAGCAGATGCCGAGATGATTGAAGTAGAATTAAAGAACTAGGAGGAGAGACATGGCCATTACCATCGCACTTGCCGGAAACCCCAATGCCGGCAAAACCACATTGTTTAATCAGCTCACCGGTTCCAACCAGTATGTAGGAAACTGGCCCGGTGTTACTGTAGAAAAGAAAGAAGGAAAGCTTAAGGGACACAAGGATGTGGTCATCGCAGACCTTCCTGGAATTTATTCTCTTTCTCCTTATACCCTGGAGGAAGTGGTAGCGAGAAATTATTTGATCAATAACCGCCCGGATGCCATCTTAAACATCGTGGACGGAACCAACTTAGAGAGAAACCTTTATCTATCTACCCAGTTAAAGGAATTAGGCATCCCCGTTGTTATGGCCATCAATATGATGGACGTTGTAGAGAAGAACGGAGATGTGCTGAATCTGGAAGAGCTGGGAAAGGCTATGGGCTGTAAGGTAGTCAGCATTTCCGCTTTAAGAAACAAGGGCGTTGCGGAGGCCTCTGCCTTAGCCGTTGCGGAAGCCAATGGGAAGAATGACACTGTTGTACAGCACAAGTTCTCCGAGCAGGTGGAAGGAGCAATCAACTCCATTGAGAATCTTTTGGAGGGCAATGTACCGGAGAGCCAAAAGCGTTTCTTCGCCATCAAGCTTTTTGAAAGAGATGATAAGATTCGTAATGAAATGCCGGAGAAGGCGAAGAACCTAGATGTGGAGAGCATCATTGCCGCTGTAGAGAAGGCGGAGGATGATGATTCCGAGAGTATTATCACCAATGAGCGATACAACTACATTCAGAGCATTATCGATGCGGCTTATGTAAAGAGAGCAAAGAAGGGACTTACCGTTTCCGATAAGATTGATGCCATCGTAACCAACCGTTTCCTGGCAATCCCCATCTTTGCTGCAGCGATGTTTCTGGTGTACTATATTTCCATTACCACTGTGGGAACCGCTATGACCGACTGGGTAAATGACGTTCTGTTCGGTTCCGATCCATGGTCTTTCTTCGGTCTGGTGGAGGTTCCATCTATTCCGGGCATTGCTACCTCCGCTTTGGAAGCGATGAATGTAAGTGAGGCTATTCAGGGTCTTGTAATCGACGGAATTATCGCCGGCTTGGGTGCGGTAATCGGATTCTTACCCCAGATGTTGACCTTCTTCCTCTTCCTTGCTTTCTTGGAGGGTTGCGGATACATGGCCAGAGTTGCCTTTATCATGGATAGAATTTTCCGTAAGTTCGGTCTTTCCGGAAAGTCCTTCATTCCTATGCTGATCGGTACCGGTTGCGGTGTTCCCGGTGTTATGGGATCTCGTACTGTAGAGAATGATAGAGATCGTCGTATGACCATTATGACCACCACCTTCATTCCCTGTTCCGCAAAGCTTCCTATCATTGCTCTTTTAGCGGGAGCGATGTTTGACGGCTCTGCCTGGGTAGGCTGGAGTGCTTATTTCCTGGGAATATGTGCTATCGTGTTCTCCGGAATCGTATTAAAGAAGACCAAGATGTTTGCCGGAAAGCCGGCACCATTCGTTATGGAGCTTCCTGCATACCATATGCCCAGACCTATTGACATCTTAAAGAGTGTAGGAGAAAGAGGGATGTCCTTCGTGAAGAAGGCGGGAACCGTTATCCTCTTGGCTACCATTCTGGTATGGTTCTTATCCCGTTTTAACTTTAGCTTACAGTATCTTCCTGAGGATGATATGGATACTTCTATCCTGGCAGCTTTTGGTAATACTTTGGCTTGGCTTTTTGCTCCTCTCGGATGGGGAAAGTGGAAGGCTGTTGTGGCAGCTCTTACCGGACTTATCGCGAAGGAGAACGTAGTAGGAACCTTCGGTACCCTCTTCCACTATGCGGGAAGCGTAGATTTAAAAGATGACAGTACGGCAATCTGGCCACAGGTTAAGGAATACTTTGCCAGCGGCGTAGCAGGATACAGCTTCCTTGCTTTCAACCTTCTCTGCGCACCTTGCTTTGCAGCTATCGGTGCCATCAAGAGAGAGATGAACAACGGTAGATGGACACTCTTCGCTATTGCTTGGGAGTGCTTCCTGGCTTACTGTGTGTCTTTGGTCATCTATCAGGTAGGCGGTTTGGTAACCGGCGAGGTTAGCTTTAACCCCTTCACAATCGTTGCCTTTATCCTGATTCTTGTAGGACTTTGGGGCTTGTTCAGACCTTACAAGGAAGCGGCAACTCTTTCCGATTCCGAAGAGCTGGCAGTGGAGAAGGCCATGGCATAAGAATACTATGGAAAAATTGCGATGAAAGTATCGCGATGAAAGTATCGCGATGAAAGAATTGTGAATAGGGAAGTATTCCGGGAGCCGGAATCATTTTAACAAGGAGTTCCTGCCTCAACAGGAGCTCCTTTTCATTTCTACTACTTAGAAAGTGGCAAAGCTGAAGCCGGAGACATTTTACTGTGTATTTGGCCGTTTTATACTGTCCTTTGCGATAGATAAGGAAAAGAGATAGTCGAAAAGAGATAGCTGAAAATAGATAGTCGAAAAGAGATAGCTCAAAAAGAGATAGCTCAAAAACCAAGTTTTTTTGAAGAAATCCTAAAGAATATTAATTTTTAGAATAAACCTTTGGAAAATGACGGTTTTGCTATAATATAGTAAGTAAGTTCGTTTTGCGAGCGGTCTTATTCAGCAGATAGTTTTATTAAAACGCTATGGCAGCAAGTAGCTGTGATATCAAATAGCTGTGGTATCAAGTAACTATGGCATCAAGTAGCTATGGTATCAAATAGCTAGGGGCTCCAAGCAACTGGGGGTATTAAGCAGTTTTTGTAGCAGATAGCTTTATCTCAGGATATCAGCTTCAGTTGTTCATCCGGGATAATCTAGCGGTTTATTATTTATTAGAGAAAGGAAGAAAAATGGGAAACGTTATCGTACTGGCCATTGTGGCGTTAATTGTAGTTGCCATCATTCGAGCTTTACGGAAGGAGCACCGGGAAAATGGCTCTTGTGCATATTGCAGTTATGCGAAATCCGGAAAGTGTGACCATGTAGGCCATGAAGAGTTGGATCATATGGGACAAGAATTTCATTTGACCAAGGAGCAACAGGCTATTATTGACCGGCATACCAGAAACCGGAAGAAGGCTTAAAGAAATCATAAATAGAGTATGCATCTTGCAAGCTCTCCTGCATCCTGATTGATCGGGCATGCAGGATTGCAAAAAGATTTTGCAAGGCAAGATTGTAGGCAGAAACATTGACAGAAGTAACGACAGAAGTAATGACAGAGGCATCGGGAAAAGTCGGTGCAGGAACAGAGGGAGCTGTTCCGTTTAAAGGAGGGAAAAAGACATGATAAAGATTGAGTCCGCCCTGTTGCAGGTGGAGATTAACCGAGAAGCGGAATTACAGTCCGTGTTTGACAAAAAACGAAACAGAGAGTGCTTATGGCAGGGAGATGCAAAGTATTGGAAAGAGCGTTCCCCGCTTCTGTTTCCCTTTATCGGACGTCTTTTTCAGAAGGCCTATTATTACAATGGGGAGAAATACCCCATGGACGTGCATGGCTTTTTACGCTCCATGCAGGCTCGTATCGTAGATCAGGAAGAGGATTCCTGCACCTTGGAATTTCGGGATAGTGCGGAATCCAGAAAGATTTACCCCTTTTCCTTTCGTTTACAGCAAAGCTACCGGGTAAAGGACAATCGTCTGGATGTTTGCTCCAGAGTGGAGAATCTGGGAATTGAGGTAATGTATTTTGCGCTGGGAGGACATCCCGGTTTCTACCTCCCCTTTTCCAAGAAGCAGGCAATAAGTGATTACGCCATTCACTTCCCTAAGCAGGAAGCGATGATGGAGAAGGTTCGCTTTTCAAAAGACTTACTTACCTTGGAGGAACGGGAGAATTTCGCCTTGGTAAACGGACGTCTCCCCTTGGAAACCGTTCTGTTCAGAAATGATGCGGTGGTGCTGGCGCACAGTGGAGGAGAACTGGTGCTGGGAAGTGATGACGAGCCGGTCTCCCTTCGTTTCCTTTATGAGGACTATCCCTATATTGCTCTCTGGCAGCCCTATGGAGAGAAAACGCCCTTCCTTTGCGTAGAGCCATGGACAAGCCTCCCCGGAAGAGAAGGCGTAATGGAGGAGCTATGCTCCATGAAAGACCGCATTACCCTGGGACCGGATGAAGCAAAGAGCTTTTGCTACAGTATCATTCTGGAAGATAAATAGGGATGCTTCAATGCAGTATAGGTCTGTAAGAGGGGCGCACTGTCGCTAGCCTCGCCTCGTAGCGAAGAACTATAACTATTAAAGAAGTAAGCTCCAATGCAGTATAGGTATGAAATCGAGCACGCTCCCGCTATGCTCGCCCCTACGAAGGGATGGACGGTAACTATTGAAGAAATACGCTCCAATGCATAATAGGTCTGTAATCGTGGCACGCTCTCGCTAACTTCGCCTTCGCAACGGTACTAACTTCAAGCTTCGCTTTGCTCGCTTTCAGTAAGTACCGGCGGGCTCAGATTGCCTCTCTTACAGACCTAATATGCATCAGTCGCTTCACTCAATTAATTTCCATGGTTCTTCCCTTCGTAGGTTTGCAAGTACCGGCGGGCTCAGATTGCCCTCTTTCATGCTTATACTACATCTGTCGCTTTGACTTTTTAAATTCTACAGTCCTTCGCTTGGTATGCTATCTGCAAGCCCTGATGAACTTAGATTGTCCTCCTACACACTTATACTGCAATCGCTCTATCATAGGACTTGTATAATTAGCTTATAAGATAAACGTGAATTATAGGCTTATAGGACAAAATGTGTTGATGAAAACCGCTCTACACCTTTGTAAATCAAGGTTGTAGGGCGGTTCAATTTTTTTAAAAACAACTTTTAGAGTGGAAAAAATATACTGATAATAACGCAAAGGAATGGAATGTCTTCTTAGACTGCTTGTTCGCTAAGAAAGCACAGTCCATAATGCCGGGAGAAGAAAGAATAAAAGCGGTCTGCCGGTGGCGCTATATGCACTCCGCGGAGCCGCTTTCTTCGTCTGAAATATTAAGCTAAATGCTTACAGATAAAAGTATTGCAACCTTATACCCGGAAATCAATAAGGTTAGACGACTGAAGCAGTATAGGACTGTAAGAGAGGTAATCTGGCCTGCTGAAACTTGCCAAAAGCAGTGAAGTGAAGAACTGTAGAAATCAATAAGATAAAGCGACTGAAGCAGTATAGGTCTATAAGAGGGGCAATTTTATCCCGCGTTACTTGCACATCAGCAGTGGGAAGGACTGTAGAAATCAATCTAGAGAAGCGACAGATGCAGTATAGGTATGAAAGAGAGCAATCTGAGCCCGCCGGTACTTGCGAAAACAAAGGTACTGTAGTTTTTCGCTTAGTACCGTAAGGACAGACTTTTCATCAGAAAAGTCGTCCTGTTGCAGACCAACTTCCGAAGGAATTTGCTTTGCGAAGCAAAGTGAGCAGTGGTTAACAAAACCACTGCTCAGTCAGGGTGAGGTTAGCGGGAGCGTGCTCGATTTCATACCTATACTGCATCTGCGCGAATCACCTCGATGAATGCAGTCCTTCCCTTCACAGGGCGAGGCTAGCGAGAGCGTGCCCCATTTATAGACCCATACTGCTTCAAAGCGCTTTCTTATAACGAGTGCAGTCCTTCCCTCCGCAGAGGCGAGGTTAGCGGGAGCGTGCTCGATTTCATACCTATACTGCATCTGCGCGAACCACCTCGATGAATACAGTCCTTCCCTCCGCCGGCTTTATTTACTCTCCTGTTGCGCCTCCAAATGCAGCTTCATCTCTTTCCGCTCCTTCCGGTAAAAATACAGCACCACCAGGAAGGTGAAGGCTTCAGATGCGGGGAAGGAAAGCCAAACCCCCGGCATTTTTAGAAGGGAAGAAAGTAAGAAGGCAAAAAATACGATGGCGATGGTGCCTCTCAGCAAGGAGCAGATAAAGGCGGGGCGGGGATTGCTGGTAGCGGAGAAATAGCTTACCATCAGGATGTTCAGCCCGGCCGCAAGGAAACCGATGAAATACAGAGGAATTCCCTCCTTGGCATATTGGTAGAGGATAGGATCATTTTCCCGGTTAAAAAGAGCGATACAGAAGTCGCTTTGGAAAATGATGCTTGCCACAATCAAAACCGCCAGTACCAAGGCGCTTACGATGCCGTAATGCAGGTAGGACTGGAGCTTATGAATATCACGTTTTCCGTAGCTGTTGCTGATTAAGGGCTGGCTTCCCTGAGCCAAACCGTTGAATACGCAGGTGCAGACAGAGGAAACATTGGCAATGACACCGTAGGCGGCAACACCGATATTTCCGCTAAGGCCTAAAATCAGGCCGTTAAAGGTACTGATGGTCACGGCACTGGTTAGGTCGCCGACAAAGGCGGAAAATCCCAGCTTGCAGCAGGCACAGAGATGCTTAAAGCGCGGACTTTGCCAACGAAAGGCGATGGTATTTTTCGGACTCCGAAAATGCAGAGCGCAGACCAGGCTGGTAACCACCGGTGACAGGGCAGTAGCTAGAGCCGCTCCGGTCATGCCCAAGTCCATGGGGAACATGAAAATATAGTCAAAAACAATGTTAAAGAGGGATCCCATCAAAGAACCGGCCATGGCAATGGAGGGGTTCTTGTCATTTCTGGTGAAGGCGGTCATACTGCTGTTTGCCATGAAGAGGAAGGCAGAGCCTAAGATGATTCGCACATAGCTCATTCCCAGATTCTGCAATTCCGCATTTGCCCCTAAAATTGCTAAAACCTGCTTCGGAAAGAAGAGGCCGAAGAAGGTGAAGGGCAGGGCGAAAATGAAGTTCCAAAAAATAGCCTGGAAGAAGAAGGAGCTTACATCCTTTCCCGCAGCCTGTCGAATGCTGTATCTGGTGGCACAACCCACCGCAATCATATTGCCAAGGGCATTGAGAAGGCCGTACAGCGGAAGAATCAAATTTAAAACCGCAAGTCCATCGGTTCCCGCATAGGAAGAAATAAAATAGGTATCCGCTAAAATATAAACGGAAAGTCCAATCATCCCGGCTATACTTTGACTGACATAACGAAAAAACTTCTTCATTTCTAAACTCCCCTGACTCCCCTAACTCAAGATTTTTTTGCGAAAAAAATTTTACGGTAGTATAATGGCTGTCATTGTAGCATGGAAGTAGAAAAATTGCCAGAGAAGGGAGCGGAAGACATGGCCATAAGCGAAGAGGAGAAGTTTCGGCAAATGCTGGAGGAACCGGTGAATCGTTTGATTCCCAAGCTGGCCGTTCCTTCCATGGTGTCCATGATTGTGGTGGCGGTGTATAACATGGCGGACACCTTCTTCGTTTCCCGTCTGGGAACCTCCGCCTCTGCGGCGGTGGGGGTGGTATTTTCCATGGCGGCCATCATTCAGGCAATCGCCTTTATGATCGGTATGGGCTGCGGAAACGAAATTTCTCGTCTGTTGGGTGCGAAAAAGCAGGAAGAAGCGGAACGCTATGTGGCAGTGGGATTTTTTACAGAGCTGATACTGGGAACGCTGATTGCGGTGATTGCCGGCATTTTCGTAGAACCCCTGGTTTACGCTCTGGGCTCCACCAAAACCATTGCCCCCTATGCCATGCAGTACGCCAGAATCATTCTTTTCGGAAGCCCCTTTATGATGGCTTCTCTGGGCATGAATAATATGCTCCGCTTTCAGGGAAATTCCTTTTACTCCATGATCGGCATCAGTACCGGTGGCGTCCTCAATATGTTTTTGGACCCTCTCTTTATTTACGTTGGGAAAATGGGGATTGGCGGTGCTGCGGTGGCTACCGTAATCAGCCAAATGATATCCTTTGGCATTTTATTGTACCAATGCAATAAGATGCCGGCCTGCATTTCCGTATCGTTTCGAAATTTTAAGCCGAGTATCAAACGCTACAGCATTATTCTGCGCTTCGGCTGTCCCAGTCTCGCCAGACAGGGAATTGCCGGCGTTTCCACCATTTTACTAAACTTTTCCGCCCATCCTTACGGAGATGCGGCTATCGCAGCCATGGCCATCGTGATGCGTGTCAGTATGTTCATCTTTTCCCTGGTTATCGGCTTCGGGCAGGGCTTTCAGCCGGTTTGCGGATATGCCTATGGCGCCAAGCACTACAAGCGAGTGGCGGAGGCCTATCGTTTCAGTCTGAAAGTCTGCTTTATTATGCTGATTTTTGCCGGCGTGGGAGTCTTTCTTATGGCAAAGCCCATTGTCACCGCCTTCCGAAAAGAAGATGCGGAGGTTATCCGAATCGGTACCTTAGCTTTGCAGTTGCAATGTCTGACCATGCCTCTGGCTGCCCAGATTACCATGGCCAATATGTTTTCCCAAACCACCGGCTATCCTCTTCGGGCCAGCATCGTGGCATTGCTACGACAGGGCCTTTGCCTGATTCCAATTTTGCTGATTTTCCCCCGTGCCTTCGGACTTTTCGGCCTGCAAATGTCCCAGCCTCTTAGTGATCTCTTTACGGCTATTATTGCAGCCCTGATTACCGGAGGAATCTTGAAGGAATTGAAGGAGAGGGAGAAGAAGGAACTTAAAGTATAGTTTTCCTCCTATTCATTACACCAAAAAACGACTGGTTTTTTTCCAGTCGTTTAACTTCGTTTTTTCAAGCTCACAAATTATTATCTTGAATATTAAATTTCATTTTTTAATGAGTCAAATGTTTTCTGACCAATTGACTATTTTATTGTCTTTTTCTTAATCTGCATAGCTTTCTATGGTTAGATATTCCTTATTCAATTCATTTAGAAGTTCTTCTTCACTTGGTAAATACAGTTTATATTTTGATGCAAATATCTGTTTTTCATCTTCCGGAAGAGTATATTTAACAATAGAATCACTCTTATCAGCACAAAGTACAATGCCTATCGGAGGGTTATCTCCCTCATTCATCATTTCTCTTTCATAGTAATGAACATACATCTGCATTTGTCCTAAATCTTGGTGTGTTAAATCTCCAATCTTCAAATCTATCAAGACAAAGCATTTCAGTATGTAGTTATAAAACACTAAATCTATTCTGAAATGTCTTCCGTCAAAGGTAAATCTTTTCTGCCTTGCTACAAATGAAAAACCTCTCCCTAATTCTAAAAGAAATTTCTGTAAATGAGTTATTAAGGCTTGTTCCAAATCACTTTCATAAAAATCTGTATTAGCTTCCAAACCTAAAAACTCCAACACATACGGATCTCTTATAATATCCTCTGGACTTTTACTTTTTTCCAATCTTGTTATTTCTTTTGATACTTCTTCTTTATTTTGACTTGATAATAATCTTTCATAGAAAAAACTGTTTATTTGTCTATCAAGCTGCCTTGTACTCCAATTTGATTTTACCGTTTCTTCCAAATAAAAGTTCCTTGCCTTTTCATTTTCAACACGCATAAGACTTCGATAATGTGTCCAACTCAATTCGCTACGCAGTGCGTAGCCATTTGGAAAAGTAAGATAAAATTGTCTCATATTCTTAAGATTTGCAACTGTAAAGCCTTTACCAAAGTCTTTTGTCATCTGTTTAGATAGTTCTTGCAATAAACCTTGCCCATATTCTGCTGTATATTTACCGCCTTGTTCATCAATAATTCTCTTACCAATATTCCAATAAGCTTCAACCATAGCAAAATTTGCTGTTTTATAAACCTTATTCCTTGCACTTATCAATATATTCTTAATTTCATTATAAAAATTATTTTCCATAACCATACCTCCTATATCCTTTTTTATTCTTAATAAGTAGCGTAAGCGAAGCCTGAGACATCTTGTTGAAGGGGAATTATTTATCATCAGACCATTCCTTTTTATCATTGTCCCAAACAGAGTTGGACTTTGTATTCTCTTTATAAAATGGCTCGAGGAATAGCAAAAGGTAGGAATAAATCTCTTCAAAGCTTGGTTTTCCCTTTACAATATTCAGCTTATTATAGGCATGTTCCAAGTCTTCCTTTTGATTTAAAAATTTTTGGAACTTTCCGCAAACGCGACCGGTTTTTTGGAAGGCGGAAAAAATATCATTGACTTTAATCGTTATGCAGTGGGCTAAGGCATATACATCCACCATGTCTTTTACTCGTCGAAAGATAAAGTCACCGGATAAAACGCTGATTTTATCTGCCAGAATTTCGTCGCTAATAATTCCCCTTACCTTAATGTCTCCAATAGAATACTCTTGATCCCCCAGGGCGGGTTTTATATCTATATCCATAGAAGCAATTTCGTCTTCCGTTTCCTTTTCTACAATTCGAATGCCTCCGGAACGGCGCTCTCCATATTCACGAGAGGGAATAGCAACTAAAGCAGGATGTGTTTTCTCAAGGCACTGGCTGATTTCACTAGCAATAACAGCCATCGTTGGAGCAGTTCCGATCCAGCTGGCATCGATATCTTTGGTCATTCTCTCTATTTCTTCGAATCCATTTTCCTTTAGCAATAGCTTTAGAACTAAACCGCCTTTAAAAACAATGGGCAAATCAGTACTGGTGATGGAACCGATGATTTCATACATAATTTCTTCTTGCTTCGTCATTTAACCCACCTCAAAATAGTTTATAGCCCAGTCCTTTAGTTCTTCAAATCGTTTCCGATTTTCTTTTTTGATGTCTAATCCGTTAAAGCTTTCTTCGTGGGAATAGTAATACTTGCTTAAAGCCTCTACAAGAGCAGTTTCATCGCTATGCTCAAAATCGGAAAGCATATCATTTACGGCCTGGCTTGGACTGGAACAAAGAACATTTTCAAAACGGATATGCTCTATAGCATCCAGATTTTCTACGATATGGCACTGTATATTTTCTTCCGGACTTTCCTCCAAGGCATAAACCTCTACCTTGCTTTCTGAAAAATAGCCCACGAAGAGCTGCAAAAATTCCAAGGCGGAGACAGAACGCAAAATCATTGGCTGATTACCAACCACATCCCTTAACCATGCTCTATTTGACGTATAGTCACTGCTGATTTTCATTTTTATCCTCATTGTCGTTCGAAGTGTTTTTTCATTTTTTGTAGTATAGTCTTTATCCCCAAAATAAACAATCTTTTGCCAAAGTCTGACAAACTCTTTCCTCTATTCAAAGTCTGTAGGCAGATATAGCTGACTTCATCTTGTAATTTATGCTTTTCGCAATACAATGGAAAATAAAAAATAGTGCGTTGTTTAGCATCAAGAATTGGAGGAAGAGGATGGCAGAGCTACAGTATAATTTGATTGATGATTGGGAAAAGAAAGAGGTGGATCTTCCTGCATTGGAAGAAGCCTTGGAGCAGGGAAGCTCTAATCGCTATAGTGGAAAGGTGTTTCATGATATTGCCGCAAAGTGGAAGAAATACAAGAAAAGGGGCGTTTCGAATCTCTACCTTTTAAAGGAAGCTGAAGATGAAGGTCTGGCATGTGCTTATTATGCTTATTCTATTACAAACGGTGTGATAGAGGATGCACAGCTGGAGAATTTGCGTTTGCTTTGCGCGGAGAAGCTCTCTACTGGAGAAATGCGTGCCAGTGCATCCTTTTGTAAGGCATCTGAATGGTGGGATACCAATCCTACTTATCTTACGAAGCTGGTGGAAAAGGGAGAGGCCGATAGGCTGTATGAATACCTGAGTGCACAGCTGTTCCCCCAAGGGATAGTCCTCACCTCTTTAAGCGCGAAAATGAATGCAAAAGAAGAGCTTGTCTGCTCGGCAATCGCTTGGGGCTTAAAGGAAGGCGGATTTTTCAAAAAAGGTGCCTACATGAGTAGAGCAATCGATAATCGCTATCTATAAAGACGCATAGCTGTTCTGACAATTCTTAGGCCGTTAAAACGGCAAAGCCAAAATCCCCTGTTGAAACAGCATATACAGGACAGTGCCGGAGAAGATGGAAAGCAGCATATTCCGCTTCCAGCAATGGATCAGGATAGTCAGTCCCAGAGAAAGAAACTCCGGGAGTCCGTGGTTTCCGCTAAATAACTGAACATTACGAAGACAATACACCAAAAGTAGAGCAAAGCTTGCGGGAGGCAGAGCCTTTCCCAGATATTGCACTGTCTTAGGTGTGTTTTTTTGAAATAAAATAAATGGTAAAAAGCGGGTCAGCATGGTGCCCAGAATACAAAGCGCTATGATAATGATGCGCTGCCATACAGTCATAAGCTTGCCTTTCTAAAAACTTCGTTTACTACATTAGCTTTCGTTCGCTTCCATAAATTGCCTTTCCAACTTAGGCTTTGCCAGGAGGAAAATGCCTAGGATTCCCAGCATGGCAGGAAGGATGAAATGCTCTGCTTTAAAAATTAGTAGGGAAAGGATGGATACCCCCAGCCCCAGCAGGGAAGAAAAATGATTTTTCTCCTTCAAAAACTGGTCTAAGAAAATCACCGCAAAGAGAGCAGTCATGACAAAATCAATGCCCTCTGTGGAAAAAGGCAGGACATTTCCAAGAAGCGTACCAAGGCAGGAGCCGACAACCCAGTAGATTTGATTTAACAGTGTCACAAAAAACATAAACCAAGTAGGATCTACATCCTCCGGTATTTTTGTGCTGTAATTAATACTGAAGCTTTCATCGCACATCCCGAAGATTAGATAGAAACGCTTCCATCCTTTTTTGGGGAATTTATCCAGCATGGCAATGCCGTAGAACAGATGCCGAAGCTGAATCATAATAGCCAGAAAAAGCGTTTCCAAAGGGGCAAATGGACCCAGAAGAAATCCCACAGCCAAGAGCTCTAAAGAACCGCCATAGATTAATGAGGCCATAAAGAAGGTGTAGACCACGGAAAGACCGGCGCTGTGCATATAGATACCATAGGCAAAGCCCAGAAATAAAAAGCCGGTTAAGATGGGAATCGTATGAGGAAAGGCGGCCTTTAGCGCCTTTTTTTGCTGTTCATGAAGCATAAGGCTATCCTTTCTAAAGAAAAAAACAGCAATAGTCTATAAATTTTTTTTATGAATTTCAAGGGAAAGGCGGAAAAATTTCCATAAAAAGAGAGAATACTAGTTGAAAGAGTTTCTGTGAAAGAGAGTTAATTTCAATTTCTAACTGAGGTTATATTCTATGAAGTGTAGATTAGAAAATTAAAAAGGGGGAAAAGTCAATGGCTATAAACAAAAAAATAACTGCCCTCTTGGAGTGGAGTTTAGGAAATTTACCAATTTGACATTTCTAAAAATATTCGTTATACTTCCAGTGAATAAAAAGGGTGTCCCACTACCGTTAAAGGTGGAGCATTAAAGAAGGTGTCTCACTACCTATATCCCAAAGGTGAAGCATTAAAGCGAGCAGAGAGGATAAAACCTCTCTGTTTTTTTAGGAGAAGACAATGGCAGAAGCGATTAAATATGGATTTTACGCTGTAAATCCTGATTATCTTGAATATCTCAATCAAATAGATTCAGAAGTTTATTACAACCCATCATATAGGAACAGTATTAAACCATTTGTTGGAATTATTGTTGGAATAGAAAACTATAATTATTTTATTCCAATATCTTCTGCAAAGGAAAAACACAAAAGATGGAAGAATGTTTCTGATGAGCATTTTTTGATTTATGAAGTAATTGATAATAACATTACTATAAATGGAGATATATACAAAGATTACTCTGATGAAGAAAAAATGCACATATTATCTATATTGGATATTAAGAAAATGATACCTGTACCGAATGGTTGTTATGAAAGAATTGAGTTTGATAAGCTTGATGACATCAGATACAAAGACTTATTTGAAAAAGAATATGCTTTTTGCCTTAAGGTAAAAACAAAGGTTTTGAAAAAGGTAGAAAAATTATATAAGAAGCAAAAGGAAACAGGAACTATCAGAAGAGCAAATTGTAATTTTTCAGAGTTAGAAAAAGCAATGTTGGATTGGAAGTAAAATATAAATTACTTATGAATAATCCGTCAGCCATGAGCCTCACCTCCTTTGTCTCGAATGTTATACATTATTCGGGACAAAATGAGCCTATATACGCGTAGATAAAAGTTCAGCCTATCTGTCCTCTTACCCTTGAATATGTTCCTATTAATATTGTAAACTTAGGTGGTTGTTTTTAATAAAATCAATACAAAAAGGTAAAGAGGATCAACTATGACTGTCACTAAAATAGAGTGCCCCAATTGCCATGGCCAGCTTGATATACCTGATGGATTAAAAGAAGGCTTTGTCACCTGTAAGTTTTGTAATACCAAGGTATACATCGAGCCGTATAAGCCGAACATTACTCAGAATTTTAATATAAAGGAAGTGAATTACAATAAGCCCGATGCCACCGTACATAATAACTCTAAGTTGCTTAATGTAATTGCGGTTGTTGTCATTCTCGGCATTCTTTCCACTGCTTTTCTGTTTGTAAGTATCCTTCCCCTTCTTCGTTATCGTTCTCCCGGAATTGTCAGCAATAAGGAAAGCTACCGAACGACTCCGAAAGCGGATGTGATGAAAAGCTTTTCTGAAAAGGCCTTTTCCAAGCCCTTGTCAAAAATTACGGCGAAGGACTATGCTTCTTTACAGTACCTTGCTATCATCAAGAAGAAGGATCTTTCTGACGGTGTGGATAAATGGTTTTTCTCTTACTCCACTTCGGTGGACGATTCCGGAAAGCCGGTCGAGGAACATACCGTCTATCTTCCCGGAGCGGATTATCTTGACGAAGAGGATATACAGCCTTTCACCGGTTTAATTTCTCTTTCCCTCGGCTCCGGTTTTCGCTATTCCTATGATGATGACAATGCCAATGATCTTCGTTGTCTTTCCAATCTGCAATTTTTTTCTACAGAATACGCTACTTTTAGCGAAATGGAAAGAACACTTCTGAATCCCGAGAAAATCATCGGTCTTTCCGGCGTTACGTTCCGCGATGAGCCGTCCTACAGTTATGATTATTCGAAAACGAAAGATATTGCAGATATTTACAAGTCTTTCTCTTCTTTAAGAGAACTCTCCGTATCGGTAGACTCGGATTTCGAGCCGGGAATCAGTGTACTCAGCTATTTTCCGAATCTGGAACACTTAGCTTTAAGAATAGAAAGTGGTAGAGATGAGCCATTGGACCTTTCTCCACTCTCCTCTTTAAGCAATTGTAAGAGCTTATTTATAAACGGACCCTATTCGCAGTCTGTAGGAAATCTTAGTGTTCTATCCGGTATGCCTCAGATTGAGAATCTGGGAATTTCCAACATTCCGAATTTTAAAGATCTACAGTTCGCGCAAAATATGCCGAAGCTGAAGTCGCTCCATCTCGTCAGTCTTCCGATTCTTTCATTGGACGGGCTGAGAAATATAAGTTCTTTAAACAGCCTTTACCTGGACTGTAGTAATCTGAAAAATGCCGATGCTCTGTCGAGCCTTACTTCTTTACAGACTTTGGGCTTTGCTTACCATAATTATGAGATTCCGGATTTACACGGCTTATCCGCTTTGGAAAATGCAGAGGTTTATTGCAATGACTTGGATAAAATCGCGGGTATGCCATCTCTTAAGAGTTTGACTATCCATAATAGTGCACAGGAATATGAGGGAGACTTCCTACGCGGTATGAATAGCCTAAGTGATTTAGTGATTGTCGGAAACGGCATTATAGGAGAGGTACTGCCTTCTTTAGGGCCGGCTTTACGGGAGCTTCCTTCCCTACAAAAAGTTACTTTCCGCGGAACTCCCATGGACAGTTACCAAGACTACAGCAGTTCTCTTTCCAATCTCGGCGTAAAGGAAATGTATTTTCTGCTCGAAGATGATAGTATTACGGCGGACAAGCCTCTTCTTCCCCTTTATCTGAGCAAACTGGAGGACGATTATACGGTTCAGGTCTTAAATCTTTCTCTTGCGAGAATCCAAAATTTGGATAATGAAACAAGGAACTTCTATCCCAACGCAAAGGCCTATCTCTCCCATTTTAAGGCTCTGAAAAGGCTGTACATT
>NZ_CAUTEG010000035.1:0-21702 GCF_963537195.1 Oribacterium sinus
CATTCGCATGGATCGTTTCGACTTATACATTGACGAAAGAAAGCTGGACAAGGCTTTGCAGGAAAAGCTGGCTACGGATGGCGTAGTGCTTCATCCCTACAATGCCATTTATGAGGATGTAAAAAAACTTTCCGACAAGGATATCGTCATGATTGACCCGAGCAAGCTAAACTATGCTCTCTTCAACAATATTCCCAAGTCTGTAAAGACCGTAGAAAAGAGAAATCCTGCCATCTTAATGAAGGCTATCAAGAATCCTGTTGAGATTGAAAATATTCGTAAAGCCCAGATTAAAGATAGCGTTGCACACCTTCGCTTTATGAAGTGGCTGAAGGAAAATATCGGTAAGATTAAGATTACAGAGATATCTGCCGCAGCAAAGCTGGATGAGCTCCGTGCCGAAATGGGCAACTTTATCCGTCCCAGCTTCGAGCCCATTTCTTCCTTTGGTCCTCATTCCGCTATTGTGCATTACACCTCTTCTCCTGAAACTGATGTGGAATTCCATACCGGAACCCTTTACTTAAGTGATACCGGTGCAGGCTTCTATGAGGGCTCCACAGACATTACCAGAACCTTTGCTTTAGGTGAAGTTCCTCAGCAGATGAAGGACGACTTTACTATGGTTGCCATTAGTAACCTGCATCTTGCTAATGCGAAGTTCTTAGAAGGATGTAGCGGTTTAACGCTGGATATCCTCTGCCGTCAGCCATTCTGGGACAGAAACTTAAACTTTAACCACGGTACCGGACATGGAGTAGGATACCTTCTGAACATCCATGAAGGTCCTATGGGCTTCCGTTGGAAGTACCGTGCCGGAGAAGTGGAGGCTTTCCAGGAGGGTATGATTATTACTGATGAGCCGGGATTCTATGTAGAAGGTTCCCACGGCATCCGTCTGGAAAATGAGCTACTCGCCAGAAAAGGGGTGAAGAATGAGTATGGCCAGTTTATGTATTTTGAGACCATTTCCCTGATTCCTTTTGACTTGGATGCCATCAATCCTGAGATGATGACTACTGAGGATAAGAAGCTTTTAAATGACTACCACGCGAGAGTTTATGAGACCATTGCTCCACTACTTAAGGAAGACGAGAAGGAATTCTTAAAGAAGTACACCAGAGCAATCTAATATTATACTTCTAAATGAGAACAAGATATCACACAGTATAAGAGCGATAAGCATAAATAAAAAAGTAGAGCAGGATGAACCTGCTCTACTTTTTTATTTATTGATTACTTATTCGATAAGTACTCGTGAATTCCCTTTGCTGCCGCTTTTCCTGCACCCATGGCCAGGATAACGGTTGCAGCACCGGTTACCGCATCACCTCCGGCATAAACCGCCTGCTTGGTGGTTTCTCCGTTTTCTTCCTTGGCGATAATACATCCTCTTCTGTTGGTATCCAATCCCTTGGTAGTTTCACTAATCAGCGGATTGGGAGATGTTCCCAAGGACATGATTACCGTATCACAGTCAATCACATACTCGGAACCGGGAATCTCTACCGGTCTTCTTCTTCCGGAAGAATCCGGCTCTCCAAGTTCCATCTTGATGACACGGATTCCGGTTACCCAGTCATTTTCATCCACAAGAATTTCTACCGGATTCTGTAAAAGGTCGAAGATAATTCCCTCTTCCTTGGCATGGTGTACTTCCTCCACTCTGGCAGGAAGCTCAGCCTCGGAACGACGATATACTACATGAACCTCTGCGCCTAATCGAAGAGCTGTTCTTGCAGCGTCCATAGCAACGTTACCGCCGCCTACAACCACAACCTTCTTTCCGGCCTTCATAGGAGTATCTGAATCCTCTCTGTAAGCCTTCATCAGGTTGTTTCTGGTTAAGAACTCGTTAGCAGAGTAAACACCGTTGGCTGTCTCTCCGGGAATATTCATAAACTTCGGAAGTCCTGCACCTGTTCCCAGGAACACTGCGTCAAAGCCTTCTTCCTCCAAAAGCTCATCCACGGTAATGGAACGTCCTACGAAAACATTGGTAAGAATCTTTACACCCAGTTTCCGTACATTCTCAATTTCAGGACCAACGACTCTGGTCTTGGGAAGACGAAACTCTGGGATACCGTACTGTAAAACTCCTCCCGGCTCGTGGAAGGCTTCGAAAATGGTTACATCATAGCCTAATTTTGCCAAATCTCCTGCACAGGTTAAGCCGGAAGGTCCTGCACCGATAACAGCCACTTTCTTACCGTTGGGAGCTCCAGCTTTTGCTGCCACATAGTTGTGCTCTCTGGCCCAGTCCGCTACATAACGCTCCAGCTTTCCGATAGATACAGGCTCTCCCTTAATACCACGGATACAAACGCCCTCACACTGGGTTTCCTGAGGACAAACTCTACCGCAAACTGCCGGTAATGCGGAGGATTCTGCAATAATGTCTGCAGCCTTCTCAATATTGCCTTCTTTAATCTGAGTAATAAAATCATTAATCTGAATAGAAACGGGACATCCTACTACACATTTCGGATTCTTACAGTTCAAACAACGGTCTGCCTCTTCCTTAGCCTCTGCATCGCTGTATCCCAAGCATACCTCTTCAAAGTTTTTTGCACGTACCTTCGGCTCCTGTTCTGCCACAGGAACTCTCTTCATCATATTTGCCATAATTTCCCTCCCTTAGTTGCAGTTTCCACATCCGCCATGGGACTTTTCTGCTTCCAAAAGTTCCAGTAATGCTTTACCTTCTTCGGCCTTATAGGTCTGCTGTCTCTTCATTGCCAGATTAAAATCTACCAAGTGTCCGTCAAACTCCGGTCCGTCCACACAAGCAAACTTTACCTGATCTCCGACAACCAAACGGCAAGCACCACACATTCCTGTTCCGTCAATCATAATGGGGTTCATGGAAACAATGGTGGGAATTCCTAATTCTTTTGTGGTAAGGGCGGCAAACTTCATCATGATTACCGGTCCGATGGCAATACAACGGGTATACTTCTTACCCTCTTCATTGACCAACTTCTTCAACACATCGGTAACCACGCCCTTGGCTCCGTAAGAACCGTCATCCGTAGTAACATAAACATTCTTAGCTACAGAGCGAAGTTCTTCTTCCATAATCAGAAGATCCTTATTTCTGGCTCCAAGAATAACATCTGCTTCTATCCCTCTTTCGTGTAGCCACTTTACCTGAGGATATACCGGAGCAGCTCCCACTCCGCCGGCAATGAAAATCAGATTTTCCTTTTTTAACTCTTCCAGACTTAATTCTACCAGTTCGGAAGGTCTGCCTAAGGGTCCTACAATATCTGTGAAGTAGTCTCCTACTTTCAGGTGACTAAACTTCTCTGTAGAAGCGCCTACAACCTGGAACACAATGGTAATGGTTCCCTTTTCCTTATCGAAGTCTGCAATGGTGAGAGGAATTCTTTCTCCTAACTCTCCCAGCTTTGCAATCATAAACTGGCCGGGCTCCGCCTTTCTTGCTACATAGGGCGCCTCCACGTCCATGAGCCAGTCCTTGTCAACGAGATGCTCAACTCTTGTGATCTTGTACATGCTCTCCTCCATGTTTCTTTCCTACGAAAAACAAGTTTCGTAGACCTGTTCTTTCTAATTAGAATAGCAGAATTTACAGTAAAATTCATCTACAAAACAGCATTATGTTCACAGTACACAAAATCGAAACTTCTTTCTTGTGTATAGCAAAAAAGAAATGATGTTTTTTTTAGCAAATTTATTGTAGCAAATAAAATATTTTTTTCCTGTTTTTTATTTATGCAAAGCTTACTTTAATAAGCTAATTTCTCAGCAAAGTAAGACTGTAATTCACTGATAGGGATACGCACCTGCTCCATGCTGTCTCTTTCTCTTACGGTAACCGCATGATCCTCTTCGGACTGGAAATCATAGGTTACGCAATAAGGGGTTCCGATTTCATCCTGTCTTCTGTAACGCTTTCCGATATTTCCACGGTCATCGTACTCGCACATCCAATACTTGGACAATTCCTCATAAATCTTCTCTGCCCCTTCTCCCAGCTTCTTGGCAAGGGGAAGAATCCCAATCTTAATCGGAGCCAAAGCCGGATGGAAACGGAGGACAGTTCTTTCATCTCCTCCTTCCAGTTCCTCTACATCATAAGCTGCACAGAGAAAGGCCAGTGTCACACGGTCTGCTCCCAAAGAAGGCTCTACAACGTAAGGAAGATAATGCTCATTGGTCTCATCATCAAAGTACTTCATATCCTGACCGGATACCTCTTCATGTCTGGATAAGTCGTAATTGGTACGATCCGCAATTCCCCACAGCTCTCCCCAACCGAAGGGGAAGAGGAACTCTAAATCTGTGGTAGCCTTGGAGTAGAAGGAAAGCTCTGCAGCCTCATGGTCTCTGGCACGAAGCATCTCCGGCTTCATGCCTAAATTCAGAAGCCATTTCTGGCAATAATCCTTCCAATACCCGAACCACTCCAAGTCTGTGTCCGGTTTACAGAAGAATTCCAGCTCCATCTGTTCAAACTCTCTGGTACGGAAGGTAAAGTTTCCGGGGGTGATCTCATTTCGGAAGGACTTTCCGATTTGAGCAATTCCGAAAGGCAGCTTCTTTCGAGAGCTTCTCTGCACATTTTTAAAGTTTACAAAGATTCCCTGTGCAGTTTCCGGACGAAGGTAAACTGTGTTCTTTGCATCCTCCGTAACACCCTGGAAAGTCTTAAACATCAGGTTAAACTGACGAATAGGGGTGAAATTGTGCTTTCCGCAGCTGGGACAGGGTACTTCATGGGAGCTAATGAAGTTCTCCATCTCTTCCTTGGACCAGGCATCCACGGATCCCTCCAAAGGAATATTGTGACTTTCGCAGAAGTCTTCAATTACCTTGTCCGCACGAAAACGCTCACGACACTCTTTACAATCCATTAAAGGATCGGAAAAGCCTGCCAAATGTCCGGACGCCACCCAGGTTTCCGGATTCATCAGAATGGCGCAGTCAATACCTACATTATACTTGGATTCCTGCACGAACTTCTTCCACCAAGCCTTTTTGATATTGTTCTTTAACTCTACCCCTAAATTTCCATAGTCCCAGGTATTTGCAAGCCCACCATAAATTTCAGATCCCGGATATACAAATCCTCTGGTTTTTGCTAATGACACAATGGTGTCCATGGTATAATTTTTTGGCATTTTTCTCTCTCCAGTCTATTGCTGATTTCCCCAACGTTTCCTTTTACTTTTTCCATCCTACAAAGACTCTTCTCCTTATTCTTTGTAAAATTATCTGATATTATACATCAAGCCGGAGGTCTTTGGAATATCCACAGCCCATCCCCAAGGAAACTTATTTAAATACCTTATAAATAATAGCTTTTTTAAATATAAAACAGGCCTGAAGTTGGGGCACGAATGCCTCAATTTTCAGACCTGTCTTAGCAATATTCCCTAGATTATATTGCTTTTTCAGTCCTATTAAAGTTTAGGAGCCAAGACTTTTTAAGATTCGAAGGCTTTGAAATTGTTTGGGAAAGCTTTCTTTACAAAGATAATCCACATTCCGGGAAAAGGATAGAAGGGTTCCCTCCTCCAAGGTAAAAGTATAGAGTCTTCCCAAGGGTACGGACAGGACATGATGCCAGGCCTCCTGTACCGACTTTCCGGAGGGCATTGGGGGCTCCTCCGTGTATTCCCCCTCCAGCATCAGCATACGAAGCTCAAAAATTCTCCTTACCAATTCATTTTTCAAGCCTTTATGTAAGAGTGCCCTTAAGGAAAGATAAAGAAGCTCCACCATTTGGGGAGCCTCCAGATTTTCCTGGGCCACCAGCTCCGCCAGCTCTAAAAAATAGGCGGCATAGCAGGCCTTTTCCAAATCCTTTGCAATCTCTTCAAAATAGGCATCTACCTCTACAGAACGAAGGGTGTATCCTGCCTTTCCTTCCCGTAAATGAAATTTTCCGAAGACAAAGCTACGGCTCCCTGCCAAAAGAGGAGAGTTGGGACGTTTTGCTCCACTGGCCCAAACCGTCATTTTCCCCCTCTCCATAGTGAGAAGCTGTAATCGCTTGTCAAACTCCCGTAAGCTGTGCTCGGACAGCACCACCCCGTGAAGAACAATTTCCTCTTTCACTGACCCCTTCTACTTTCCTAATGGTACTTTTCCATTTCTAAACTGCTATTCCCAATCTTAGCTTCTATAAACGGAACTTTCTCGTTCCCAATCTTGGCTTCTACAAACGGAACTTTCTTGCACCCACAAAGCTCTACTTCTGCTCCCTATAACCGTATTCCCGTAGATAGGCCGGATTTTCCCGCCAGTCCTTCCGAACCTTTACAAAGAGCTGCAGATTTACCTTGGCCTCCAAAAGACTTTCCATCTGAATTCTGGCACCGGTACCGATATTTTTCAGCATGGCTCCACCCTTTCCGATAATGATTCCCTTGTGACTTTCCTTTTCACAGACAATAGTAGCCTTTACATCCCAGATACCGTTTTTTCTTTCTCGCATACTGTCCATTAGCACTGCAATGCCATGGGGAATTTCCTTATCCAGCTTATACAGAGCCTGCTCCCGAATCAGCTCCGCCGCAATTTCCCGCACCGGCTGATCCGTAATAGTCTCCTCATCGTAGTAGCGAGGGCCATAGGGAAGCAAATCAAAAAGAATGTCCTTCAGCTCCTCCAAGCCCTGACTTTTATAGGCGGAAATTCCTACAATAGCAGCAAAGTCCAGTTCTTTTTCATAGTCTTCCTTCTTTTTCAGGAAGGCATCCTCTCCCCCCAGAAGGTCCAGTTTGTTTAAAACCAGAATAATCTTTCTTTTGCTATGCTTAAGAAGAGAAAGAATCTGCTCTTCCTTCTCCCCCTTTTGCTCGGTGGCATCCACAATATAGAGAACCAGATCTCCGTTTCCTAAAGCTTTTTCCGCCACGGATTCCATATATACGGATAGCTGATTTTTTGCCTTGTGAATTCCGGGAGTATCGTGAAAAACGATTTGCCCCCTCTCCTCATCATACACCGCCATAATTTGGTTTCTGGTGGTTTGGGGTTTTTTCGAAGTTATGGCCACCTTCTGACCAATCAAGGCATTGAGAAGAGTGGACTTTCCCGCATTGGGAAGCCCTACAATGGAAACAAAGCCGGATTTCACCGGTCCTTCCTCTACTTTTACTTCTTCGCCTCTTTCCTTGGCAAAAAAATCATCAATTACAGATCCCATCGCTATACTCCCTTCCCTTTCAGAACAAAAGCCCTATATTTTTTATCCCCTGCTATTAAATCTCTTCCAGACTTTCAAAAGCAGCTTTGGCCTTTTCCAGCTCACCCTTATTTCCAATGGCACAAAGTGCCTTTTCTTGAAATGCTCTCTTGATATAGGCAGAAAGATTTCGGATATCCTTCTCCTCCACATCTAAAAGTTCATCTCTTTCTCGCTGCAAGTCTTCCTTTGTAAGCTTGGAAAGATAACAACTTAATCCCAAAAGGAACTTGGTATAGGCGGACTTTGGCATATCCAATTCGGAGATGGCTCCGATAACATATTTGTTTAACTCCAGTTCTGTCACCTTGAAGTTTTCCAGATACTCTGCCACCTTACGATATTGCTCCAAGGTTCTTTGCACATTGGGATCCCTGTAGGAAACCATAAAGCTTTCTCCGTTTCGTCCAAAGCCGCACATAGCCCCATAGGCATTTCCCTGCTCTCGAATGTTCTTCCAGAGGAAGTCGTAGGACAAAATCACCTTTAAAACCTTCAGGCTTCCGGTATAGGGGTAAGCTTCCCCTTGGAAGGAGCCTGCGGTCGCTACATAGTTCACCTGGGAGGTGGTACTGAAGGCTTCCCTGCGCTCTTTTTCCCCTGCAAATTTTGTTTCTCTCCAGTCTTCCTTTTCCGGAAAACGTCTTCCCAAGAAATCTGTAAGCTCTTTCTTTTCCTTCTCGAAAATGCCGATATCTCCCCCTGCTGCAAGGAGCAATCTTTCTCCACTAAAAATCTTCTTGGATAGGGCTGTAAGCTTTTCTACTAAGGCCTTAGGATTCTTACGAAAATCCTCTTCCAGTTCTTCTAAGAAATGCAGATAGACAATCCCCTTAATCTGCTCCTGAAAATGAGAGCTTGGAGAGAAAGTCGACATGGCACGAGTCACCGCATAGCTGTGACCGGAACCCTCCAGGCGCATTCTTTCTCTTGACTTTGCTTCCAAAAGAATCTCGGAAAGACGCTTTTCCTCCTGATAAACCGTTCGAAACAGCATCTCCTCAAGATACTCTACTGCATTTTTTAATTCTCCCTGTAAAAGCTTAAAGTCCATAGCCAAGACACCGGTGTATCGATCCTTCTCTACAAAATCCGGGTAAGCTGTTAAATCCACACTAAAGCCTCCGGTATGAAGATAAATTTCAGAATTAAAATCCTGAAAACGATAATTTTCCGTATCCATATAGGCAAGGCAGGTTTTTAAGAAGGAAAGATAGGACAGTTCCTCCTCACTCAGTCCGTCGGTATGGAATTGCAGACGAAGGTACAGAACCCCCTTAGAATCTCCGGGCACCAAAATCAACTTTCTGTCTCCAAGGCTTTCCTCCTGATAAGGGTAGGACTCCGCTTCCCGCTTGATATCCTTTCTGGAGAGTACCGGCAGAGTCTTTAAAGCTTCCTCAGTATTTTCTGTCTGCTGGTATAAAGTAAGTTCTTCTTTTACTTTTTTGATCTGTTCCTTTTCTTCCGGAGAAAATGCCTGCCATCTGGCCTGCAACTCCTCTGAAAGCTTCTCTTCCTTCTGCTCTGTCATCCCCTTCCTGGGTAATAAACGGAGGAGAGAAGAATGGGGATTGTTCAAGAAATTTTCCTTTAAGAGCTTTTCAAAATAGCCCTTGTCCACCTCTTCCATCAGTTCCTTATAAAGATCCTCTGCTTCCAGATAAAGCCAGGGCTTTCCTCCGTAGAGCCAGGAATCCAAAGCATTTAAGCTGTAAACCAATCCCTTAGGGGTACTGCCGTAATCCGCCTCCTTATACTGGAAAGCATCATGGTGAATAGCTGCCAAAATGGTCTTATGATCTAAACCATTTTCCGCGGCATCCAAAAAGCAATCCTGAATCAGCTGTAGAAACTCTCCGGCTCTCTCTTCAGAAACATTCTTACTAATAACAGAAAAATAGTGCTGTAAAATACCGTCGGAATAGCCTCCGAAAACATCCTCTCCCAAGCCTGCTTCCAAAAGCTTTTGCTTTAATACCGCTCCGGGACCGGAAAGTAAGGCATGATCCAGATAAGAAAATGCCATGGACTTCTTCGCATCCTGCCCTGCATCCAAAACAAAGTTGTAGGAAAGATAAGCTTTATTTTCACTACTATCCTTCTCGGAAATAGGATAGTAGTGGCTTTCCTCCACCATTTTTCCGAAGGGCTGCTGCCCTGCGATTTCGGAGTTTGGAGAAATCCGTTCAAATTCTTGCAAATAGGCCTCATCAATCCAGTTCAGCTTCTCCTCCATATTCATATCTCCGTAAAGGATAATGAAGGAATTGGAGGGATGATAAAAGCGCTGATGGAAGGCCTTAAAGGCATCATACGTTAATTTCGGAATGTCCTCCGGGTCTCCCCCTGACTCATTGCCGTAGGTGGTATCCGGGAAAAGGGAATGGAAGGTATAGCGTTCCAGTACGGACTCCGGATCGGAAAATGCGCCCCGCATCTCGTTATAGACTACACCGCTATAGCAGAGCTTTCCCTCCTTATTCAGGGTATAGTGCCAGCCTTCCTGCAAAAAGGTTCGATAGTTATCCAGGCAGTTTGGATGAAAAACCGCATCCAAATATACGTCCATAAGATTTTGGAAGTCCTTGTCATTCTGAGAAGCCACCGGATAAACGGTTTTGTCCGGATAGGTCATGGCGTTTAAAAAGGTCTTTAAAGAGCCCTTTACCAGCTCCACAAAGGGATCCTTTAAGGGGAACTTCTTAGAACCGCAAAGCACGGAATGCTCTGTAATGTGGGCTACTCCCGTGGAATCCTCCGCAGGGGTACGAAAGGCAATACTAAAGACCTTATTGTCATCCTTATTCTCTAAGCATAAAACCTTGGCACCGGTCTTCTTATGCTCATATACACGTGCCATGGTTTCCAGCTCTTTAATCTCTTTTTCTTCTATAAACTGATATGCCTTCATCAAAATATCTATTCCTTTCTAAACTACCGAATTCTTCCCTGATCTGTCTACAGCTTACGGTAAAGCCTGTTTACAGCTTATGGCAAAGCCTTTCTAAAGTTTATGGCAGAGCCTTTCTCCGAAGAGGAACAGTGCCTCCCGAAAGTAAAGATGCGGCCTAAGCGCAGGGTCCTCTACCGAAGGAAAGCCCACTATGCTGACTTTCTGTAAAGCATCCACTTTCCCTTCTTCCCTCTGCTTTTTTAGAGCCTGTTCCGCAAAATGGCAGGCTCTGAACATCTGATACTGGGAGCTTACAATGCCGATTCCGATCTCTTTCTCGGCTGAATCGTCTTTAATTTCCTGTCCTTCGGATGCCTCTGTTTTAAGCTCTTCCACCGAATCAAAAATCTCATCCGAATCCAAGTCCTCTTCATAGTCCACAACTTGATTTTCCTGGGCTGCCAGTCTTTTCCGGACTTCTTCCCGACGCTTTTGACGAAGATCCTCTTGTATCTCGGAGCCTTCCTGATTCTGCTCCCCTTGGAAAATGCTTTCTATTCCGTAGGAAAGCTTTTGCTCCGTAGTTTTCGAGTAAAACTCCATCAGCATAGCATCGGCGGGAATCCCCATCTTCAGCATACTTTGGTACATCACGCTGGCTTCCGCACTGGCACTGTTCCTTCCCTTACCACCGGAAAGTACAATGGTTGCCGAAGGATTCTCCTGATAGCATAAATCCGCTCTTTCCAGGCGATTTTGAAGGAGTGGCGTAATCTTATTGTTTTCCAATTCGGAACCCACCACCAAAATATAAGAAAGGGGATCCTTCCACTGCCCGTAGTGATATTGGCTTAAATAGCCGATAAGATAACTGAAAAGCAGGAAAAAAATGCAGTAACTGCTTAAACAAAAAATTCGAAAACGAAAGAACAAGGGCTTTTTCCGTAAACGCTCCGGTGCCTTATAGACAAAGGCCATCAGGAGATGAATGGCTCCCAAAAGAAGCCAAATCCAAAGAAAGGAAAGATAGGAAGCGGTGGTCCATAAAAAGCCAAAGTAAAGAAAACATCCTAAGGCTAATATTAAAAATACAATTCCCATATCTTCTCCTTTCCCGGTTTACTCCTGAAAATTCTTTCTCCTTTAGAAGACTTTTCTCCTTAATAGACTGTTCTCTTTAATAGACTGTTCTCTTTAATGGAATTTTCTCCTTAATGGAGTTTTCTCCCTAATGGAGTTTTCCCTCTAATAGATTTTTTTCTATTTGTCTTCGATTCTTCTTAATACATCCTGGGCTTCCGGAAGTACGGAAAAACGAATCTTTAAGTTCTGCTTGGAATGGGGGCAGGATTCCAGTGCTTCTCCGGTATCCGCATCCTCCATGGAAAGCACCTCTGTATCCAGATTATCCCCGTTTGGCTTCATAATGGAAATGCTTTCCCCCACGGAAAATTTATTTTTCTGCTGTAAGAAGGCAAACTCTCCCTCCACCTTCTCCACTGTTCCCAGATAAACAGCACCTGCACTATAGCTGTTGTTACCATAAATCTGGTCTTCCTCATCCGGTCTACCGTAGTAGAAGCCGGTACTATAGTCTCTAAAGGTACATTTCCGGATTTCTTCCTCATAAATCGGAAGCTTTTCCTCATACTTCTTCGGATCCTCCAGATAATCCTGAATAGCCACCTTATAGGTTCTGGCCACGGTAGCCACATATAGCTCCGTCTTCATTCGCCCTTCAATCTTTAAAGAATCCACTCCCGCCTCAATCAGGTCGGGAATATGACTAATCATATTCAGATCTTTGGAATTGAAAATGTAGGTTCCCCTATCATTTTCAAACACCGGATAATACTCTCCGGGACGCTTTTCTTCCATCAAAGAATACTTCCAGCGACAGGGATGGGTACAGGCTCCCTGATTAGCATCCCTTCCGGTGAAAAAGCTGGAAAGCAGGCAACGGCCGGAATAAGACATACACATTGCCCCATGCACAAAGGCCTCGATTTCCATATCCTCCGGAATATGAGACCTGATTTCCTTAATCTCTGCCAAGCTTAGCTCTCTAGCACAAACCACTCTCTTTACGCCCAGCTGATGCCAGAAACGAAAGGTTTCATAGTTGGTATTGTTGGCCTGAGTGGAAATATGAATCTCCACTCCCGGCATCATTTCCTTTGCCAAAAGGAAGGCTCCCGGATCCGCAATCAATACCGCATCCATCTCCACTTCCTTTAATTCGGAAAAGTACTCTCGCATAGGCAGTAAATCCGCATTGTGGGCCAAAATATTGGCGGTGACATAGACCTTTACCCCTCTTTCATGGGCATAGTCCACCGCTTCCTTCATCTTTTCCAAACTGAAGTTCTTGGCATTTGCCCGGAGGGAAAATGCCTCTCCTCCCATATAGATGGCATCCGCCCCGTAATGAATGGCGGTTTTCAAGCCCTCCATAGATCCTGCCGGAATTAATAACTCCACTTTTCTCTTCATAATCCTACTTTCTACTCTATGTACTGATGAACTCATTGTATTTATGAATTTTTTGTACTGATGAATACTTTCTACTGATGAGCT
Source organism: Oribacterium sinus (assembly GCF_963537195.1). Lineage (GTDB taxonomy): Bacteria > Bacillota > Clostridia > Lachnospirales > Lachnospiraceae > Oribacterium > Oribacterium sinus_A. The sequence continues at coordinate 12,693 of NZ_CAUTEG010000035.1, forward strand.
CTATGCTTTCTTGATAGACAGACTTACTCCGTCTCCAATAGGTAAAATGGAGGTCTCCAGACTTTCCTCCCTTTGCAGAAGCCTCAGGAACTCCCGCATCCGCTTGTGAATCGTTCTCTGTCTTCTATCCAAATAAAAGCGACTCTCCAACAATAATTCTCCCTGGAGAATATTGTCACAAAAGAGTATACCACCGGGAGACAAGAGTTTCAAAATAGAAGGAAGCCAAAGAGGATATTGAGCCTTGGCAGCATCCAAAAATACAAAGGAAAACTGCTCTTTCTTTTCCAGAAGCTCCTCCAAAATCCTGCTTCCGTCCCCTTCCAATAAGGTGATATTATCCTGATAAGGACTTGCCCCGAAGTTCTGTTTCGCCTTTTCGATTCTGGGCGGAAAATTCTCCACCGTTACAATCTCCCCTTCTCCCCCTAAGGCATCCATCATCACCAGGGCGGAATAGCCTACAGCAGTCCCCAATTCCAAAATTTTAGGCTTTTTTTTCGTTTTCAAACAAACACGAAGAAGCGCTGCGGTTTCCTCCCGTAAAATAGGGACGGCCTCCGATAGCGCTTCCTTGCGAATCTCCTCCAGGAAAGCAGTTCTTTCCGGGAGGAAGGATTGTATAAATTGGCTGATTCTGTCTTTTTTATCCAAAGTACTTCCTATTCATTTTCATTTCCGCCACCGATTTCCTGATCCTCTCGGCTTTCCTCGGTGCTCTGGTCTTCCGTCTCAGTAACTAAGTTCTTATCGCTTAATTCCTGATTCTTCTTTCCCTCCTCTGTAATACTGTCCAGCATTTCCACCTGGGTCATGGCTGTACTCAGAGTGTATTTTCCCGGAAGCAACTTACTGTGGTAAAGCTTGGCTTTCAGGGCAAAGGCCTGGGCGTTTTGAATAAGTCCCAAAGACTTGGCGTTTTCTCCCACTTCCTTCCAGGACTCCCCCTCCTGAATATCCAAGGTGATTTCCCTTCCCGGTGAGGCTTCCATGGCATGGTCGTACATAAGACCATGGCCATAACGATAGGCAACTTGTACCCCCTGCAAAATCAAAAACAAAAGAAATACGAGAAAAAGAAAGCGTACAGATACACTCATCAATATTTGGGTAAATGCCCTTAAGAAGCTTCTTTTCTCCATTTTCCGTTTATACCTCCATAATTACCGGTAAAATCACAGGATTTCTCTTAATCTTCTTCCAAAGGAAGTCGGACAGTCCATCCTTAATCTGAGTCTTAATCTTACCCCAGTCGCTGACATGGGTGCAAAGACAGTCATCCACCACATCCTGCACCGCCACTCTGGCTTCTTCCATTAAATCCTCAGACTCCCTCACGTAGACGAAGCCTCGTGAAATCAAGTCCGGTCCTGCCATCAGATGTCCTGAATATTTTTCCAGGGTAAGAACCACCACAATGATTCCGTTCTGTGCCAGGTTCTGACGGTCTCTCAGCACAATATTTCCTACATCTCCGATGCCCAGTCCGTCCACATAAACACCGCCGGCCTGCACCTTTTCTTTGATGCTGTAGCTGACTTCTTCTCCATTCGCCGTGAACTCCAGTACATCACCGTTGTCCAGCATCAGGCACTTATCCTTATCTACACCGACAGATTCCGCCAGCGTTGCTGCAGATCTTCTATGATGAAATTCACCATGGAAGGGTACAGCATACTTGGGCTTTACCAGGGAGTACAAAAGCTTCAAATCCTCTGCGCAAGCATGACCGGAAACGTGGGTATCCTGCATAATCACCTTGGCATGGAGCTTACACAGCTCATTAACAACCCGGTCTACCGCCCGCTCATTCCCGGGGATAGGATGAGAAGACATAACTACCACATCATTGGGGCCAATGCTGACCTTCCTATGCATGCCGCTGGCCATACGGGAAAGAGCCGCCATAGACTCTCCCTGAGATCCGGTGGTAATCAGAACAGTCTGCTCATCGGGATAATCCTTTAAATTTTCAATGTCAATGAGGGTTCCCTCCGGAATATGAATATACTCCAACTCGGAGGCCACAGAGATAACATTCACCATGGAACGTCCCTCTACCACAACTTTCCTCTTGTACTTTGCGGCAGTGTCGATAATCTGCTGCACACGATCCACATTGGAGGCGAAGGTAGCCACAATGATTCTGTTATTCTGATGCTCTGCAAAAATCAAATCAAAGGTTCTTCCCACTGTCTTTTCAGACATGGTGAAGCCCGGCTTTTGGGCATTAGTGGAATCGGAAAGCATGGCCAGAACGCCGTTCTTTCCCAGTTCCGCAAAGCGCTGTAAATCTATCTGATCCCCAAAAACAGGTGTGTAATCCACTTTAAAGTCTCCGGTATGGATAATCACACCGGCAGGAGTGGTAATCGCCAAGGCAGCCGCATCCTGAATAGAGTGGTTGGTCTTTACGAATTCCACCTTTAAATCTCCGAAGTTCACGGTTTGACCGAACTTCATGGTCTTCATCTTCACCAGCTTATCCAAGCCGTTTTCCACAAGCTTCCGCTGAATCAAAGCCAGAGTGAGCTTCGTAGCATAAATCGGTACATTAATCTGCTGTAAAACATAGGGCAGAGCACCGATATGGTCCTCATGACCATGGGTGATTACAAAGCCCTTCATCTTATGAATCTTGGACTTAATGTAGCTGATATCCGGAATAACCAGATCAATTCCCAACATATCATCTGTAGGGAAGGCCAATCCGCAGTCCACGATAATCATGGTATCCTCTGTCTCAATGGCAGTGATGTTCATACCGATTTGATCCAGTCCCCCCAAGGGGATTACCTTCACAGAGCCCTGAAAACTATGCTTCGGCTTTCTTCCCTTTGCCTTACTTTCCGATACCTCCATGGTTCCGGTGAGCAAGGGAAAATGCTCCGGGCTGTAAACCGGTTTGTCCTCCTCCCTGCCTCTTGGTCTTAAGGGATTTTTTCTTGGGGTTGGCACGTTCATCATCCTGCTTTCCTGCTTCGCCGTTGCTCTGGCATTGGCTGTTCTGTAATTTCTCTTTCCATCGGTACTTTTCGATTTTCCAATCTGACTCTTGTGTACGTTTACGATACGATGAGCCCCTTCTACCTTCTTCTTTTCACTGTTGTTGCTGTTTCCGTTATTTCCTTCTTTCATTCTATTCCTTTCTTAGTCTATATTCGTTTGTATTTACGTTTCTTTCTTTACATTCGTGTTTTAATATTTTCTTGCCCCCACTCTCTCGGGCTTTTCTTAGCTTAATGAGAACTTTTCCAAGTCCGACTCTATCTCTCTATGGTAATATCTTCTCCGGAAAGCAGCTCCGCGAAAATATCCATAATGCGTTCCGCCTCTTCTCCCTCCGCAAAGCTGAAATCCGCTTCTTCGTCCTCAGGGGCGGATGTGTCCTTCATCACATAGCAAACGCCGTCTTCCCCTTCTTTGGCATCGGTAACCAAAATATAGGTCACTCCCTGTACCACAGTTTCCTCCAAAATTTCCAACTCTAAATCATCTTCTTCTGAACGTAAACGAATTCTTCCGCCTTCCATTTTACCCTTCCTCTCTGTTTCGAAGGTAATCCTCTAAAATTACCTGAGCAGCTACCTGATCTAAAACTTCCTTTTGTCTATCCTTGGGAACCCCGTTTTCTCGCAAAATTTCTTCCGCTTCCATGGTACTGAGCCGTTCATCATACAAATGTATGGGAAGCTCTATTTTTTTCTTAAGCATTTCCTGAAAAGCCAGAACCCGTTCTACCCTTTCTCCTTCACTACCGTCCATGTGGCAGGGATAACCCAGAACCAACTCTTCCACCTGATATTCCTTGCAAGTTTCCTGAATTTCTTCTACGGTCTTTCGTAATTTTCCTTCTCTTTCCCGCCAAATGGTTTTAAGAGGCTGAACAATGATACCCAAAGGATCAGTGATGGCGAGCCCCACTGTTTTGGATCCGTAATCTAATGCTAAAATCCGCATACTACTCCTACTGAAACTGAAGAAAAGGTCTCTCCGGAACTCCAGACAGACCAAAAAAGCTTATGACTTTTTTAATTTACTCTCTACATAATTCCGCATTAACTCTTCCAGGAGTTCATCCCGCTCTACCTTGTTAATCAGGCTTCTGGCCCCCTTATAGCTGGTAATATAGGTAGGATCTCCAGACATAATGTACCCCACTATCTGGTTAATAGGGTTATAGCCCTTCTCTGTCAACGCTGTATAAACTTCCTTTAATACCTCTGATGCCGCCAAACTGTTCTGCACCGGTTTAATAATCTGGGTATGGTTCATCTCATTATTCATAAAAACACGTCCCTCTCAAAACTTGCCTTATTCTATCTCATTTTTATTGTTTTCGCAAGTCCGCTTTCCTTACTTTCTTTTTACAGTCCCCATGATTTCCTACACAATATGACGACAAAAAAAGGCCAAAGAATAAGTTCTTTAGCCTTTTTTTCCTATCCCTGCATCAATGTATTTTTTGGAAAGTATCGATGCATTAGGGAAATTTTCTATTAGCCCTGGAATTTTGCTGCGGATTCTCCTGCAATTTTTCCAAAGACAGTAAAGTCTGCAACAGCATTTCCGCCTAAACGGTTAGCCCCATGTACTCCTCCGGTAACTTCTCCTGCCGCAAAAAGTCCGGGAATTGCATTGCCGTTCTTGTCCAAAACCTCGGTGACTTCATTGATGCGAAGTCCTCCCATGGTGTGATGTACGCCGGGAGTTACCTTAATGGCATAGAAAGGTGCTGTATCCAGTGGGTCCGCAAAGCTGGTTCTTCCGAATGCGCTATCCTCTTTCTTCGCTACACTTTCGTTCCACTCAGTAATGGTCTTTTCAAAGGCATCCTCAGGAACCCCCATAGCCTTGGCAAGGCTCTTGGTATCTTCACCGGTCACGGTATATCCGGACTTAATATAGCCCTGAATAACAGCGGATTTCTCCACCATCTTATTATCAAGCACCAGATAAACCTGAGAATTAGTCTGTTCAATCTCCGCCTTGGATACCGCATCTCTGGTTCCTACCTCGTCGGTAAAACGAAGACCTTCCTGGTTCACCAGAATAGCACCGTCTCCCCGCAAGCCCTCTGTAATAAGATGGGCATCGTTTGTGGTTACTGTAGGGTGAATCTGAATCTGATCCATATCTACGGTGTCCGCTCCAACAGCTTCCGCCATGGTGATTCCCTGTCCTAAAGCACCGGGTGCATTTGTGGACATATAGCCCTTTAAGCTTGGCTGGTACTTTTCCACCATCTCCTTATTAGCTGCAAAACCGCCGGTAGCTACAATAACCACAGGAGCTTTAACCTCTACAGAGTTTCCGGAGCTGCCCTTAGCCTTTACACCGGAAATCTTGCCATCCTCTGACCTGGTAATTTCCTCCGCGGTTACGGAAGTCAGTAAGGTAATCTTATCCCGTTTTTTCAGATTCTCCTCTAAAATAGGAATCATGTAAGAACCCACCGCAATAACCTTTCCATTCTCATCCACAGGACGATGAATTCTCTTTACGGAAGCTCCTCCAAAGGAACCTACATTATGAATGGTCATTCCTAATTTTTCAAGATAATCAATAGCCGGACCGGATTGTTCGGCCAATACCTTGACCAAAGTAGGATTGTTCTTGCCCTTTCCTCCCACCATGGTATCCAATTCCATCAACTCTACGGAATCAAAATATCCTTCCGGATTGGCCTGATAAGCGGCGTATTGTTCCTTTACCTTGGCAGCTAAGGCGGTAATGGTTTCATTGTCACTGTACTTTTCCGCAGCTGTTGCCAGAGTTTTCTCTACTCCTGCTCCTTCTTCAAAGGTATTCTCGTTCTGCCACTTGGTCGCTGCTGCATTCATACCTCCGGTTGCACGGATAGAGTTTCCTCCCACCATGGCCTGGCTTTCCAAAATCACAACAGATTTTCCCAAATCCGCTGCGGTAATAGCGGAAATCATTCCTGCCCCGCCGGCACCGATAACTACCACATCCGCTTCCAGATTCTGGTCCTTCTCCGGCTCTGCTTTGCTGCTTCCACCGCTGGGAGTACTAAACTTATCTGTAGAGAAGCCCATTTCCTTAATAGCCTGCTCTACACCGGTACGGAGAGCCGTGCTGGATACGGTTGCACCCGCAATACCGTCCACGTTAAAGCTTTGCTGTTCCACCATCAAAGCCGGAAGAGCTTCCACTGCTTTGCTTCCGATACCCTGGGTTTCAGAATTGCTTAAGACATTTACCCCATAGAGTTTATCCGCATCTGCGGTAACCTCCAATGTCATGTCTCCTCCGAAACCGGCTACAGTAACCTTCTGTGTCTTTGCCGTATCCGGAGCGTCCACCTTTCTCGCCTGTTCTGTATTCCAAGAACGAATCCCTAAAATCACAGCACAGAGAATACCGGCGAGAATCACCAAGTAAGATAAAAATTTCTCGTTCTTCATGCTACTCCTCTACTCCTAAAAAACTCTACTCCTGCATCGTTATATTTATAACATAAATCTTCTTATTTTGACTATTAGCAAAAACTCGCGGAAAAATAAGTATTTTCCGCGAGTTTCTATCATTTTTTACAAATTTAAAAATTTATCGGCAAGCTTGTACTTCTTTTAAGCCTTTTTCTCCTCTACAAACTGTAAAAGAAGCTTTTCGGAGCGATCTACGAATTGCTTCATCTCTTCTCCGTTCAGGCTGGCATTTTGAATACGGGCAAGGTCATAAATCTGCTCTTCAAGAAGCTTTCCTTCCTCTGTTTCCAAAAGAGTCTCATGCTTCAGAAGATAATCCACTAAAGGATGCTTTTCATTTAACACCAAACTCTCCTCCAAAGGAAGTTCTCCCATAGGCATGCCGGAAATAGCATACATTTTCATCATCTCCTGCATTCTTCTGGATTCCTCGGAAATGGATAGCAGCGCAGCCGGTGTATTCGACAACAGCCTTTCCAGTTTTATCTTCAGCTTATCCTTTGCAAGATTCTTTTGGAAGCTCTTTTCCAATTTTTCTGAAAGGCTTTGAAGATTTTTCTGTTCCTCCTCGGAAAGCTTCTCCTGCATAGCCTCCTGGAAGTCCGCATCGATTCTTTGGAAACGAAGCCCTTCATTTTTCGCTTCTAATTCAGTAATAAAGGCAGAATCGATTCTTTCCGTGAGATAAACCGCTTCCTTTTTATGCTCTTTAAAGATGCGAATATACTGGCTCTGGGCTAAGGCATCGGAAACATAGTAAACTCTTTGTACCTTTTCCTCCTGCTTTTCCGCATCGCCGGACTGCTCCGTGGTACCGCTTTCATTTGTATTTTCATCGGAAGTCTGATTCTCTTTCTGCTGACTCTCCTCAGAACTCTTATCCCCGGTATTCTCGGAAGCAGACTCTGAACCATCCTTCTTCTCCCTAAGCTCCGGTAAAGTGAGATACTTGTCCTCTAAATCCTTAAACAGGATATAGTCCTTCATTTTCTCTGCAAATTTCTCATCTCTAAGAATACCGTACTTGATAAAGGGAGAAATGTCATCCCAATACTTCTCATAATTCTCTCGATCCGTCTTGCATAAACCGGAAAGCTTCTCTGCCACTTTTTTGGTAATGTAATCGGAAATCTTCTTGACAAAACCGTCATTCTGCAGCTGAGAACGAGATACGTTCAAAGGAAGATCCGGACAATCAATCACACCCTTTAAAAGAAGCAGATACTCGGGAATGACCTCTTTAATATTATCCGCAATAAAGACTTGATTGTTATAAAGCTTGATAGTTCCCTCGATGGATTCATACTCCGAATTAATCTTCGGGAAATACAGAATTCCCTTCAAATGATATGGATAATCCATATTCAAATGAATCCAGAACAAAGGCTCCTTATAATCATGGAAAGTCTTCCGATAAAAATCAAGATACTGCTCTTTTGTCACAGACGAAGGAGACTCTCCCCAAAGCGGATGGATTTCATTCAGGAGTACGGGGCGCTTTTCAATCTTCAGCCTTGCCTCCGTTTTTTTCTCCTCGCCCTTCTCGTCCTTTTCTACCTTCTCCGGAATCTCTTCCAAAACAACATCTCCGGGAAGCTTTTCAGAGGCCAAAATTTCCTGACTGTCCTTAGGAAGCTTCTCCAGATAAATTTCAACCGGCATAAAAGAACAATACTTTTCAATAATGGAACGCATTTCCCATTCATTGGCATACTTTAAGCAGTCATTGTTCAAATGAAGGGTAATCTCCGTACCGTGAGAAGACTTACTGCCTTCCGTCATGCTGTAATCCGTTCCGTCATCACAGGACCAATGCACCGGCTTTGCGTCCTTTTTATAAGAAAGGGTTTCAATTTCTACCCGATCGGCAACCATGAAAGCAGAGTAAAATCCAAGACCGAAATGGCCGATAATCTGATCACTGTTGGCTTTATCCTTGTATTTTTCAATAAAATCCGCTGCACCGGAAAAAGCAATCTGCGTAATATACTTTTCTACTTCTTCCTCCGTCATACCGATACCGTTATCCTTAAAGCAAATGGTTTTAGCATCAGGATTCACGATAACGCTTACCCGGCCTTTATAGTCTACCGGCTTCTCCCATTCGGAAATTAAGGCAAGCTTCTCCAACTTTGTTACCGCATCGGTAGCATTGGAAATCTGCTCACGTACAAAAATGTCCTGATCGCTATACATCCATTTCTTGATAATCGGGAAAATATTCTCACTATGAATTGATAAAGATCCTTTTTTTTCCATAAAATACCTCTTTTCTACTATATAAAATATAAACACATAAATCCTATGTCTCCTATAGCTCCTATAGCTCCTATAGCTCCTATAGCTCCTATGGAGCACCAAACAAAAATAGTATAACACAATTATTAGCACTCATCAAGTATAAGTGCTAATAATTCCTTTCTTCATGCTTTAGGGAGGTATTTCTATATCCATTTAAAAACTATAAAAGGAAAGATTTTAAACTATAAAAAAACCGGATTATAAATCACTACCACCCGTCAAACGGGTGGTTTGCTCGGGGCTATAAGCCCCTGCTA
>NZ_CAUTEG010000036.1:0-21376 GCF_963537195.1 Oribacterium sinus
CGAAATTATGTTGCAGCAGACCAGAGTGGAGGCGGTGAAGGGCTATTATTCCCGCTTTTTATCGGCACTTCCGGAAATTTCGGATCTTGCAAATGCGGAGGAGGAGAAGGTTTTAAAGCTCTGGGAGGGACTGGGCTATTATTCCCGGGCAAGAAATCTGCAAAAGGCGGCGAAGACAATTATGACGGAATACGCCGGAAAAATGCCGAAAACTTTTCAGGAATTAAAGAAGCTTCCCGGCATCGGAGAGTATACCGCCGCAGCCATTGCCTCCATTGTTTATAAGGAAGAAATTCCGGCACTGGATGGAAATCTGCTTCGGATTTTTGCTCGTTTAACAAGCTATCCCAAGGTGGTATTGGAGCCGGAGGGAAAGAAGCTTGCTTTTTCGTATTTTCAGGAGAAAATGCAGGGCATTGACCCGGGGGATTTTAACCAGGCTTTAATGGATCTTGGCTCCGGAGTCTGCCTTCCCAAGGGGGAGATTGGCTGTAAGACCTGTCCTTTGAAAGCGTTTTGCAGCAGTGCCAAGGCGGGGAATCCTATGGACTACCCCAAGCTTCCGGAGAAAAAGAAAAGAAAAGTGGAGCAGTACAGCATTTTCCTGATACGACATCGGGAGGAGCTTATGCTGAAGAAACGGGAAAATAAAGGCCTTTTGGCAGGGCTTTACGAGTTTTATAAGCTGGAAGGGCATTGTTCGGAAAAGGAAGCCTTGGAAGCGGTGGAAAACTTAGGCTTACGTCCCTTGCGAATCAAAGCTTTGGGAGAGGCAAAACACATTTTCACCCACAAGGAGTGGGAAATGATAGGCTATGAGGTTTATTGCGGAGACTTTCAGGAGGAAGGACGGCAAGAGGAAAGACAGAAAGAAGAAAAGGCCGTCATTTTAAGAGAACGTTTTCTCCCGGAGGAGAGCGGTAAAGCTAAGAAGACTTGGGAAAAGCAGGGCTATCGTTTCTATAGTAAGGAAGAAATCCACGGAGAACTCAGTATTCCCTCTGCATTTGCCTACTATAAGCAGTTTTTATAAATTTGGCAGAGTAAAATTCAGCTACGAAAAAGTGATTTAGGAGCTTACAGCCAAAGAAAGGAGGGAAGAGTGAAAAAGTACATGGAGCTTTACCGGGAAATGCGGCAGGGTATTGTGGAAGGACGCTACGGCTTCTCGGAACGCCTTCCCTCCAAGCGCTATCTTTCCGAGGAACGGGGCATTTCCCTGATTACGGTGGAACATGCGCTGGCACTTTTGGAGGAGGAAGGGTATATTGAGGGGAAGGAACGAAGCGGTTACTTTGTTTCCTACCAGGAGGGAGACGTTTTTCCTGTTACCGATAAGGAAGAGAAAGCCGGTTTTATCGATTTTTTCAAGAGGAAAACGGCTGTTTCCCGGGAGCAAATGTCCTATCCCACCATTGCCAAAGCGGTGCGGAGAGCCATGAGCAAGTATCAGGAGGAGATTCTGGAAGCCTCCGAAATGCAGGGGAAATATTTTTTGAGAAGGGCACTGAAGGAATATCTTCGAAGAGGACGGGGAATCTTTGTGGAGGAAGAGCAAATGGTTCTGGGCGCCGGTGCAGAGAATCTCTATGCTCTCCTTGCACAAATTCTGGGAGAAGAAAAGCGCTTTGCAGTGGAATCGCCCTCTTATGATAAGATGCAAAGGATTTATGAAAGCCATGGCATTCAGTTGGAGCTCCTCCCCATGGGAAAGAACGGCATTGAAAGCGCCGCTTTGCAAAAGGCAAAGACCAAGGTGCTTCATGTGACTCCCTTCCACAGCTACCCTACAGGGATCACGGCGGATGCGTCCAAAAGGCGGGAGTATCTGGACTTTGCCCATAGAAACGGGGCGGTCATCATTGAGGATGATTATGATTCCGAATTTTCTCCCCTGGGAAAGCCGGAGGATTGTCTATTTTCCATGGAAGCCGGGGAAAATGTTTTTTACATGAACAGCTTTTCCAAAACCATCGGCCCGGCCTTTCGTATGGCCTATCTATTGCTACCAAAGAAGAATTTGAAAGAAAATCTGGAGAAAATCGCCTTTTATTCCTGCTCCGTGCCGGTATTGGAGCAGTGTATTCTTACGGAGCTTTTGGAAAGCGGGGAGTTTGAACGGCATATCAACAGGGTAAGACGAAGCAGAAGAATGACGAAGGTATAGAGAGTAAGAAGCTAAATATTATAAAAAGGATTTAGGGTGAAAAAATGGGAAAACACGGAGTTTTATTACGGATATTTAAGCAGTATCATATCGAATGGATTTGGTATCTCAGTAAGGAAATGCGTTATTTAATCTTCTTTGCGGCAGGCATTTTTGCCCTTGACCAGCTTTTTAAACATGCCATAGACGAGGAGCCAAAAGAAAACTTTCCCAGAGATTTACCCGGATCAAAAGGTCTTGTGCAGATACGAAGAGCCCATAATCCGGGATTTTCCATGGGAAGACTGGAGAAATATCCGAAGCTGGTAAAGACCTTGTCCTTGCTTGCTACCCTCTTCCTGATTTTTGCCTTGCCCTATATGAGCATTCTTCTGGGGGACGGTTTCTTTTTGCAAAAATGGGGTACCGCCATGGTCATCGGCGGGGCCTCCTCCAATACCTATGACCGCCTGATTAAAGGAAAGGTGACAGACTATATCAATGTCCGTGTTTCTTTTTTGAAAAATGCTATCATTAACATAGGAGATATCGCCATTTATTTTGGTGGCATGCTCTATGGAATCGGCGTGATATTCGACCTTTTAAAAAATAAATAAGGAGAATGGTATAGAAGGAGTGGAAATACTGACCGAGTAGTATTTTCGCTCCTTATTTTTATTCATAACGAGTATCGTGCGCAAATCGTGCGATATCTCGTTTGTATAAAAATATAGAACTAAATTGTACGAAAAGAAAAGCATAAATAATAGTGGAATAAATTTCTTTTTTGAAAATAATAGTAGAAAAAACCTAATCACTTTGTTAAAATGGGAAAACAGCAGGAGAAAATCCATGAGTTTTTGACAAAATTTATGGTTTCACGAGGGAGGAAAATATGAATACTATGTTTATGCTGGTGCCCGTATTGGGCGTATTGGGTCTTTTGTTCGCTTTTTTTCAGGCACAGAAGATTCAGAAGGAAGATTCCGGTAACGAGAGGATGAAGGAAATTGCCCATGCGATTGCAGAGGGTGCACAGGCCTTTCTCTTCGCGGAATACAAGATTCTTCTTTTTTTTGTTTGTAGCCTTTTCCTTTGCATCGGTTTAGGAACAAGAAGCTGGCTTAGCGGAGCGGCTTTTGTCTTCGGTGCTTTGCTTTCCACATTGGCAGGATATTTTGGAATGCGTTCCGCAACTGCAGCCAATGTTCGTACTGCAGAGGCGGCAAGACAGTCCGGAATGAAGAAGGCTTTATCCATTGCCTTTTCCGGCGGTTCCGTAATGGGAATGTCCGTAGCAGGCTTCGGTATCTTCGGCTTGGGACTTTTCTACTACTTCACTAAGGACGTAGGTGTGCTTTCCGGATTCTCCCTGGGAGCTTCCAGCATTGCCCTTTTCGCCCGTGTAGGTGGAGGAATCTATACCAAGGCAGCCGACGTTGGAGCAGACCTTGTAGGTAAGGTTGAGGCGGGAATCCCTGAGGATGACCCCAGAAACCCTGCGGTTATTGCGGACAATGTAGGAGATAACGTAGGTGATGTTGCCGGAATGGGCGCTGACCTTTTCGAGTCCTATGTAGGTGCTTTGGTTTCTGCTATGACTTTAGGTGCACTGGCTTTTCAGGATAAGGGAATTGCCTTTCCTCTGCTTCTTGCAGGATTATCCTTACTGGCTTGTATCTTAGGAAGCTTTTCCGTAGTTATGATTGGTGGAGAGGATCCCAGTAAGGTATTAAAGACTGCCAGCTACTCTGCTGCAGTGGCAGTTATTGTTTTTGCTTTTGGACTTTCCAATTATTTCTTCGGAGATTTCCATGCGGCTTTGGCTGTTACAGCAGGATTGATTGCAGGATTATGCATCGGTGCCATTACCGAGTATTACACATCCTCCAGCTATGCTCCTGTAAAAGAAATTGCGAAGCAGTCTGAAACCGGATCCGCTACCAATATCATTTCCGGTATGGCTATCGGAATGCGCTCTACAGCTATTCCTATTTTGTTGATTTCCGTAGCAATTTTTGTATCCTTCAGTCTTTTAGGACTTTACGGTATTGCTTTATCCGCTGTGGGTATGCTTTCCACAACAGCAATCACCGTTGCGGTAGATGCTTACGGCCCCATCGCGGACAATGCCGGCGGTATTGCGGAGATGGCAGGTCTGGAAGAAGGTGTTCGTAAGATTACCGACCAGCTGGATGCTGTAGGAAATACAACAGCAGCTATGGGTAAGGGATTTGCTATCGGTTCCGCAGCCTTAACAGCTCTTGCATTATTTGCATCTTATGCGGAAGCTGTACAGTTAAAGAGCATCAATGCTTTGGACAGTAGGGTATGTATCGGACTCTTTATCGGTGCTATGCTCCCCTTCCTCTTCTCTGCATTTACCATGAGCTCTGTAAGTAAGGCAGCCTTTGCCATGATTTCCGAAGTAAGAAGACAGTTTAAAGAGAAGCCGGGCATTATGGCAGGCACAGATAAGCCTGACTATAAGACCTGTGTAAGTATTTCTACCCGTGCGGCTTTAAGGGAAATGATTGTTCCCGGTGTGCTGGCCGTTATTGCACCGCTGGCTATCGGATTACTTCTCGGTGCAGAGGCTCTTGGCGGACTTTTGGCAGGATCTTTGGTTTCCGGTGTTATGATGGCAATCTTCATGTCCAACTCCGGTGGAGCATGGGACAATGCCAAGAAGTATATCGAAGAAGGACACAACGGCGGAAAGGGTTCTGAGACCCATAAGGCAGCGGTTGTAGGAGATACAGTAGGAGATCCTTTCAAGGATACCTCCGGACCTTCCATCAACATTTTGATTAAGCTGATGACCGTAATCGCATTAGTATTTGCTCCGCTCATTATGACTCTTGGCGGAATTTTATAAAAGTGCTATACTATGAGGAGTATTCTTTATAAGTTTTTTATAAAGAGCAGTCAAAATGGCTAAAAAACTCCGACATTTAAATAAACTTTTGTAAAAAAATTAAAGCAATCTGTAATCCTCTTTGGAGAAGATGAGGAACAGAGTCTTTGAAAAATTCAAAAATTGTCAGATTAGAAAAGCCATTTGTCCGAATTCGGATAGATGGCTTTTGTTTTTAAAGAGTGACTTTGGATGCAGGAGGAGGTTTTAGCAAAACAGAAGAGGAGGATTTATATGAAAATCAAAATTGGCTTAGTGCCAAGACTAATCATTGCCATCATCTTGGGTATTTTGGTTGGTCAGTATTTCCCGTTGTGGTTCTGTAGAGGGATTGTTACCCTTTCAGGCATTTTCAGCAGCTTTTTAAAGTTCGTTATTCCTTTGATGATTCTTGCTTACGTTACCATGGGAATTGCGGATCTGTCTCAAGGAGCAGGGAAGCTCCTCCTGATTACCGTTTGTATCGCATACGGCTCCACTTTGGTTGCCGGAACAGCATCCTATGTGGTATCCAGCAACCTGTTCCCTAGCTTTATGTCTCCGGACGCTCTGGATCAGATTGCAAAGACTGCGGATAATTCCGTTTCCGGATACTTCAGCATTGCTCTTCCCCCATTGCTGGATACTCTTTCTGCAGTGGTTCTGGCCTTTATTTTGGGACTTTGCCTGTCCAACATGAAGGGAAAGGAAATCGGATCTGACCTTTACAATACCATGAAGGATTTCTCCGGTATTATTGATAAGGTATTGCATACCGCCATTATCCCTCTGCTTCCCTTATACATCATGGGAACCTTTGTGGATATGACCTACTCCGGTAAGACCTTTGCGATTTTGAGCATTCTGTGGAAGGTATTCTTAACCGTAATCTGCATGCACTTGATCTACATCACCATTCAGTTCTTCATTGCAGGAACCATCGCCAAGAAGAATCCGATTACGTTGATTAAGAATCAGGTTCCGGGCTATACAACCGCTTTAGGAACCCAGTCCTCTGCAGCAACCATTCCGGTAAACCTGGAATGCGCAAAGAAGGACGGTGTTTCCGAGCAGATTCGTAACTTCGTGGTACCTCTTTGCGCCAACATTCACATGTGCGGATCCATGATTACCATTACAGCCTGCGCAACAGCGGTATGTCTTATGAACAACCTTCCGATTTCCATCGGAACCGTTGTGCCCTTCATTATGACTTTGGGTATCGCTATGGTGGCAAGCCCCGGTGCTCCCGGCGGATCCATCATGACAGCACTTCCTTTCCTCTACATGATTTTCGGTAAGGAAGCAGGAGATCCCAACGGCCCCATCTGTGCCATCATGGTGGCTTTATACATCACCCAGGACTCCTTCGGAACCGCTTGTAACGTATCCGGAGACAATGCCATCGGTGTTGTAGTCAATGAGATTAACGAAAGACTTTTTGTGAAGAAGGCGTAAAGAATTAACCGCCTGCGAAAGCAAATCCCGAAATGTAGAGCTTTTTTGGATTTGGAAATATTTACAAAGAAAATATAAACAAATCATAAGAATTTGAAGAAAAAGGGAGTGTACTTACTATACTCCCTTTTTTTCTATTTTTGTTTATGGTATATTTTACTAGGAAATAAAGCGATTTTTAGATAGATTTTGTCGTTTGGAATAAGCGGGTGGAAAGCAGAAGTGTTGCCCCTTGTTCCCGGATGGAAGAGAATACCGTGTTAAGTTGAAGCTATCATAAAAACACAAAGGAGAGCTTATGAACGTTTTTAACATTATCGGTCCGATTATGATTGGGCCAAGTAGTTCCCATACCGCAGGTGCGGTTCGTCTGGGAAGAGTAGTGAACAAGGTGGCAGGCTCGGATGACTTTAAGGAGTTGGACATCGAGCTGTCAGGTTCTTTTGCCAGAACCTACAGAGGGCATGGTACGGACAGAGCCTTGCTTGCCGGAATTATGGGCTATCACAGCTATTCCGAAGAGATTCGAGATGCTTTGCAGATTGCCAAGGATAGAGGGATTGATTATCGTTTCATTGAAAATGATATTCCCGGAGCTCACCCCAATACCGCCCGCATCCATTATGTCCTTCGGAACGGACAGGAGGGTACGGTGGAAGGTGCCAGTATCGGAGGCGGAAATATTCGTGTAGATGTGATTAACGGCCTGAGAGTGGATTTTACCGGAGAAAGTAATACCATTCTGGTTTTGCATCGGGATAAGCCGGGCATGATTGCGCTGGTAACCCAGATTATGTACGATAAATATAAGGATTTGAATATCGGAAACTTCCGTTTAAGCCGTCCGGAAAAGGGCGGAATTGCCTTAATGACCATCGAAATAGACCAGATGCCGCCGGAAGAACTGATGGACGAAATCAATAAGCTTCCCAATGTGGAGAATGCCTTACTGATTCGTGCAATTTAGTATTCATTAGAGCGCATTTATTGGATAGCATTTATTAGAGAGCATTGATTAGATAGAGCATTCATTAGATAAGCTGCGAGACTATTTGGTACATTGGCTACCAAAGGAAGGTCTAGGGCAGGAGGAAAAAATGATTAAATACGATACGATTAAAGAAATATGCGATAAGGCAGAGGCGCGGGGAATCAAGATCAGCGAGCTTTGCCTGGAAGATCAGTCAGAGCAGATGGGGCTTCCTAAAGAAGAAATCTATGCCATGATGGAGAAGAATTTCGATGTGATGGTGGAATCCGTTGGAAAGGGTGGGGATAAGAACCTCCGTTCCACTTCCGGGCTTACCGGAGGAGAGGGAGCAACCATGCTGGAGTATTCTCAGAAAGCTCAAGGCGGTTTGATGGGAGAGTTTATGACTAAGGCTATCGGCAGGGCGATGTGCGTATCCAACTGTAATGCAGCCATGGGTAGAATTGTGGCAACTCCTACTGCCGGATCCTGCGGAATCTTGCCGGGCTGCCTGGTTTCCATGTATCAGGACAAGGGATACAACAAGAAAGACATTGTTATGTCTATCTTTACTGCAGCGGCTTTCGGTATGGTCATTGCCAAGCAGGCCTCCATTGCCGGTGCGGAAGGCGGATGTCAGGCAGAATGCGGTTCTGCCTCCGGTATGGCGGCAGCCTCTTTGGTGGAGCTTATGGGCGGAAGTCCCAAGGCTTGCGGAGATGCTTTAGGAATGTCCTTGGTGAATCAGATGGGGCTGGTTTGCGATCCGGTGGCAGGCCTTGTGGAAATTCCCTGTGTAAAAAGAAACGTATCCGGAGTAGTGATTGCCTTTTCCTCTGCGGATATGGCCCTGGCAGGAGTAGAGCTGAAGATTCCCGTAGATGAATGTATTGCGGCAATGAAGTCGGTGGGAGACAGCATGTCCAGCGCTTTGAAGGAAACCGCCATGGGCGGCTTGGCAGCAAGCCCCACAGGAATTCGCTTAAGAAAAGAAGTCTTCGGAGAATAAGCAAAAGGGGCTATAAAAATCAAAATAGTTTTTCTACGCAATATAGGTCTAAAATTTGGGCACGCTCTCGCTAGCCTCGCCCTGCAGCGGATACTAAGCGAAAAACTGCAGTACCTTTGTTTTTCGCAAGTACCGGCGGGCTCAGACTGCCCCTTATTTAGACCTATATTGCATAGTTAATTCTATTTATTCTGATTTTATAGTCCCTTTTGCTTCTCTTTAAGGAGATTTCTTTTTTCTTAAGACTTCTTCCTTTCTACTTTTCTGACTAGCCAAGGGGAGGTCTAGGGCGTACAATAGGAGGCACTAACATAAAGAGAGGAAAATGAGGACATGGCGATAAATGCACAGAAGAAAATACTACCGACAGCAACAAAGCAGACAGGAAGAAGGGAAAGAAGCTTCAAAAGCAATTATTTTCAAAAAATTGCCCTTGGGCTTCTTTTTTCCGGAATTTTGACATTTTCTCATACCGGGAAAAGTTTTGCACTGGATCGTTTTCTGGCGGGAACCTATGGAAACGGCATTCCCATCGGAGGAAAGACTGTAGAGGAGGCCAAGGCCTATCTGGAAGGAGCCTATAGTCAGAACTATGTCCTTTATCTTATAGGAAGAGAAAAAACGGAAGAGATTTCCGGAAAGGATATCGGCTATCATTTACAGGCAGCCACCAATCTTCCGGAAATTTTACAGAAGGAAGCGGAAAGTGGAGCCCAGGGAAGCCCGGACCAAAGAATCGATTATTCTTTGGAAGGCAGTACCGCAAGCTATGACACCGTGAAATTGAAGGAAAAGCTGGAAGCGCTTTCTATGGTAAAGGATGCCAAGGAGACCAGAACAGCCAGCGTGGTGAAGGAAAACGGAGTCTACACCATTATTCCGGAACAGGAAGGAAATTCCCTGAACTGGGACAGACTTTGGGCAAGGGTGGAAAGAGCCCTGCAAAGAGGAGAGAACACGATTCAGCTGTCCGATGAGGGAATCTATGATGCAATCACCCAGAGAAAGGCGGATTTAGAGGGCAAGGTGGATGCCATGAATAAGCTCTCTTCCGTGACGATTGTTACCAACATTTTGGGAAATAAGGAAAGCTTGACGGGAGAGCAGCTACAGGAGATGGTTACCGGCGTGAATGCTTCCGGACTAAGCTTCGATGAAGAGAAGCTTCTGGCTTATGCCCAGTCTTTGGAAAATAAGTACGGAAATCTTGGAAATACCGTGTCCTTCCATTCTGCCAGCGGAAAAGACATTGCCATGAATACCCCCTATGGCTTACACATCAACGTGGCGGCGGAAAGGGATGCGTTACGGGCTGCCATTTCTTCCCTGCAAAGTCAGGAGAGAGAGCCGGTTTATGCTTATAGGCCTGCACAGTATGCCCAGCCCCAGTTTGGAAATACTTTCCTGGAGATTGATCTGGGATTGCAGCATGTGTATTACTATGAAAATGGCGCATTGAGCTGGGAGAGCCCTACGGTAACCGGGATGCTTACCGCGGATCGGGCGACCCCCAGCGGTGTATTTTTCCTGAAAGGAAAAGAAACCAACAGAACCCTAAAGGGAAAGATGGTGGACGGAAAGCCGGAATACGAGGCTCCTGTGTCCTATTGGATGCCCTTTAACGGAAACATCGGTTTACATGATGCCACTTGGCGTTCCAAGTTCGGCGGCAACATTTACGTGAAGAACGGTTCCCACGGCTGTATCAACCTGCCGAAGAACAAGGCGGCAGAGCTTTTTGCCAAAATTCAGAAGGGATGCCCGGTAGTGGTTCATCCATAAGAGAAAGATAAGTAAGAAAGAAAGTAAGTAGGAAAGTCAGTCAGTAAGAAAGTAAGTCAGTCAGCAAGAAAGTCAGTAAGAGTGTAGTTATCGGAGGCTTAAAGCTTTCGCTAACTACACTTTTTTCATCTCTAAAGTAATGCTGTCAAAAGAAGAATAGCACTCCTGCAAGTAAGCTTGTATTGCACTTTGTTTTGTTGGGCTTAAGATCAAAAGAAAAATAATAATAAAAAGTCTGGATAAAAAAAGGAAAATTCGTTAAGATAATGTCCTTACGAGAAAGTTCAGCGCAGTATAAAATACAGAATATAGAAAAAATGAAAAGACCTAAGTTATGGAAAGAAAGTACAGAACTTAGGGAGTAGATTGTAGTAGAGTAGAGCATGAAAGTGGTATAGAAAAAGGGGTGGCTATGCAAACAAAGAATATTATGGTGAGAAGGTATATCGGAATGCTTTTGGGTGTGCTGGTGATTTCCATCGGTATCGCCCTGTTTAAGGAGTCTCATTTGGGAAATGACCCGATTTCCGCCTTAAATATGCGCTTGGCAGAAATCTTCGGGATTTCATTGGGACAGCAGAATATGATAGCCAATGTGCTGTTTTTCATGGTTCAGCTTGCTTTTGGACGAAAGTATATCGGTGCGGGAACCTTTGCCAACGGCATCTTGGTAGGCTATATCGTGACTTTCTTCTATGAAATATTTACAAAGCACTTCGGCTATGCGGAGGAGCACGGTTTGGTAGTACAGTTGATTTGGGTAAGCCTTGCGGTGGTGGTGACCTCCTTTGGCGTTTCTTTATACCAGACAGCGGACCTGGGGGTTGCACCCTACGATTACCTTTCCTTGGGCTTAAGAGATAAGACTAAGAAACATTATTACGGATGCAGAATGTTAACAGACGGTTTGGCGGCTCTTGGCACTTTTCTTACCGGAGGACTGGTAGGAATCGGAACCTTGGTTTCCGCCCTTTTCCTGGGACCGATTATTCATTTCTTCGACGTGCATTTTTCCGAGAAATGGATTGGCTATACTCCCGGCGGTGAAAAGGCGGAAGAAGAGCGGGATTTAAAGAAGGAAAGCAAAGAATAAAGAGAGAAGAAAAGTAAAGTTTAAGAGAGATAAAAAGCAAGGAATAAAAAAGAGAAAAGCATGGAATCAAAGAAAAGAAAAAGTATTAAGAAGAAATTTTCTTATGACTAAAAAAATGGAACTATTTTACCAAAGAGACGTAAAATTGCTTCTAAAATAAGAAAATGTCAGAATTTCGTAAAAAACACGGGATGAAAATGTAAAAACACTAGGCAGTTTTGTAAGAATGCGTTAGTGAATCTTCATCTTGTGTTTTTATTTTCGCCACATTTTCTCCCTAAAATGGCAAACTGTAACACAAACCATAAAGGAGAGTTTATGCAGGACGCGAATTTTACAGTAAAGAACAATAGAACAGAAGAGGGAAATTCCGTAAACGGGAATTTAGGAAAAGCGAATCGGAAATTAATGAGAAGAAGCGCTCTTAAATTTGGGAAGAAAGGCTTAGCCCTTGCCCTTGCTCTGATGAGTTTGAGCATGAGTACTGCTTTTACAGCTTCCGCAAGTCCAAAGGAAGAGGAGCTTTTGGTATTTTCCGAGGAGGGTGCTATCATTTCTCAGGAGGATCAGTCCACTACTTTATTTTCCGACGATGTTTTGGTGGGAGATACTGTCAGCAGAAGTCAGCAGATTGTAGATTATGCAACCCAGTATATCGGCAGACCTTATCGCTACGGCGGAGTAAGCCTTCTTCACGGATCGGACTGTTCCGGCTTCTTAATGGGAATCTTCGGACACTTCGGCATCGGCCTTCCCCATTCTTCTGCGGAGATTGGAACCTTGGGAACCAATGTAGGTTCTTTGGCAAATGCGATTCCCGGTGATGTTTTGGCTTATGCAGGTCATGTAGGAATCTATTTAGGAAACGGAAGAATGCTTTCCGCATTGAATTCCCGCTCCGGTGTAACCATAGAATCTGCAACCTATAAGCCTATAAAATCCATTAGAAGGTTCGTATAAAAATATTTTTCTTTAAAAAATAAGAAAATCGCTTATACTCTATATCATACCGCCGATATTACTATCACAAGGATAAAATTCCTAAGAAAATTATCCCTCAAATAGTTATCAAGTTCTCCTAGTAGAATGTGTGTGATAAAAAAGTCCACGAAAGTGGCAAATGCGGCAAAAAGCCCCGGAATGCTGAGCTTATCAGCGTCCCGGGGCTTTTTGTATCCGGATGTTTTCGGAAAGTCTTACTGAATTCTGAAAAACTCTTACAGTTCTCTGGACGGTATTGCATTTGCCCTTGAAAAGCTGATAAGCTAGCGAAGTTAAAGATGATGGAGGAAGTATGGAAATTCAGAAGAAAGGGCGAAGAGTCGCCGTCCTGACCGTCCTGTCGTTAAGCCTGCTTTTTGGACAAAGCGTAAGCTATGCCGCAGGCCCCGGGGACAGTCTGGGAAAAAATGCAGGGAACAGCACAGGAAGCAGTACGTCAAGCAGTACCAACAATTCGAGCCAGAGTAACAGCTCCTCTTCGGGAGCTTTGGATTACTCCGGCTGGTATGGTTATACCAACGCGGACGGCTCCGATTTAAAGTATCTGGAGAAGGGAACCGAGGTTTCCAAGTTCCAGAATGAAAACGGCCCCATTGATTGGGATGCGGCGAAGAAGGACGGATTGGATTTTGTCATGATTCGTATCGCCTACGGCACCAAGGAAGACGCCTATTTCGATGAGAACGTAAAGGGCGCCCAGAAGGCCGGTATTAAGGTGGGAGCCTACCTTTGCTCCACCGCGAAAAATATGGACGACGCCTTGGCAGAGGCCAAGCTTACCGTAAAGAAGATTAAGCCCTATAAGTTTGAATATCCGGTGGCCTATGACCTGGAGGTCGGCTCCATGCTTTCCGACGGCCTTACGAAGGAAGGGCTTACCGCCATGACCAACGCCTACTGTAAGAGAGTGAAGGATGCGGGCTTTATTCCCATGGTCTATGCCAATAAAACCTGGCTGACCAAGCACATGAATTTATCGGATTTACCCTATGATGTGTGGTTTGCGGCCTATCCCTTGGATCGGGTGTATCGTCCGGTAGAGGGAAGTACCACCACCATTTGGCAGTCCAGTGAAAAGGGTGTGGTGCGAGGCATCAAAGGACTGGTTACCACGGAATTTTCCTGGAAGGCTTACGGCGGAGGCAATCCTTCCGAGAAAAATGCCGGTAAGTCCGGCAGTGCTTCCGGAAACAGCTCCAACAATGGCGGAAATTCTTCTAATAATTCCTCCGATAACGGAAAAAACAGCAATAATTCCAATAACGGAAATTCCGGAAAGAATGGCGGCAATAAGAGCGGCAACAATTCCGGCGGTGCTTCCGGAAATAACTCTTCCGGAAACAACTCTTCCAATGGGGGAAACACAAGCCTGAATAAAGAAGAAAACAGTACCATCAGTACCGGCGGGCCCACAGCAGAGTCTCAGGCTGCTACGGAAAACGGCTGGGTACAAAGCACTCCCGGAAAGTGGCAGTATAAGGAAAATGGAAAGGCTGTCACCGGCTGGAAAAAGGTATCGGATAAGTGGTACTTTATGAATTCCGACGGCAATATGCAGACCGGCTGGGTGAAGGATCAAAACAGCTGGTATTTCTTAGATGACCAGGGGGCAATGCGAAGCGGCTGGATTAAAGATAACGGAAACTGGTACTTCCTGAAGGATAGCGGCGCTATGGCCAAGAACTGGCAGAAGGTCTCCGGAAAATGGTATTGGCTTTCCGAGGACGGCGCGATGCGAACAGGCTGGAGAAATCTCAATAATGTATGGTATTATATGGAAGATTCCGGCGCGATGGTAGCGGATACCACGAGAAACATTAACGGAGTAGACTATCGTTTTGACGCCTCCGGTGCCTGGCTTCCCTAAAGAAGGATTAAAGCTTCCGGCGAGTGGCTCACGAAGGATAGAATAAAGCTTCCGGCGAGTGGTTCACGAAGGATAGAATAAAGCTTCCGATGAGCGGTTTACAAAGGATAGAATAAAGCTTCCGATGAGCGGTTTTCCTAAAGATAATACAAAGCCCTACTATCGCCGATGAAGATAAGGGAAAGTAAGGCTTCTCAATATGAGAATAAAAATAAGAAAGAGGAGAATACTATGCTAAAGAAAAAAGAAAGCATTTTCAAAACAGCAGGAAAGAAGGCTCTGGTTTTGGGGCTGGCAATGTGTGCTTTGTGGAGCATTCCTGCATTTGCAGAGGATAAGCCGGTAAGCCGTGTGCAGATCGACATCAGCCCCAGTGAAGATTTGGATCTGGAGTCAGGTAAGACCTATGCCAAGCCTGAGGCTGTGGCTATGGACAGCGGCTACGAGGTTTCCGGATTTTCCATTGACGGAAAGAATCAGGGCTCTCCCAAGAAGCCCTATACCTATACCATTTCCGTGAAGGCGGAGGGGGGAAATGTCTTTGACGACAATACCGTGGTAGAGGTTCGAGGCGCTTATGAAATGGCGGTAACCGAGAAGTCCAAGACAAGCATTAAGCTTAAGGCAAATGCCTATCCTTTCACCATTTTAAAGGAGCCGACAAACTTTACCCAGGACGGAACTCTGATTCGTTGGGGAAAGGTGGATTACGCTTCCGGCTATGATGTAGTGATTTACTACACCACCAAAAACGGAGACGACAAGGTAGCAAAGAAGTCCGTAAACGGTACCAGCATTAACGTGAAGTCCTACTCCGAAAACGGAAAGGAATTTGACCATATCGCCGTAAGAGCCAAGTATGACAAGAAGGACGATTTGGCGCAGTATATTGCGGATTCACAGTATGTGGAGCCCTCCGGAGATGTGGACGGAGAGTATTCCGATGACGGCTACATTTTCAACCTGATTACCTTGAAGGCAAAGGGCATCAGCAAGGGAAGCTTTAAGGAATACAGTGCCAAGAAAAAGAAGAAGACTGCAGCAGAGAAGGCTAAGGATAATAAGAAGAGACCTTCCAATGATTACTATGGAAATACCGAGGATGGCAGTAATGCTTCCGGCGGCCCCTCCGGCAATGTTTTAGGCTGGAGACAGAACGGAGAAGACTGGTATTTTGAGGAGAACGGTCAGCTTTCCAAGGGCTGGAAGCAGATTAAAGACCAGTGGTATTTCTTCGATGAGGATGGGAAAATGCTTACCGGCTGGAGAAAGATTGGTGAGCAGTGGTATTATCTGGATCAAAATGCAGCAAGTGCAGGTGCGATGCTTAGCGGATGGGCATTTTTAAACAATCAGTGGTACTACTTGGAGCCAAAGGCCGAGGGACAGGGAAAGATGCTCAGCGGTTGGCAGGAAATCAACGGACAGTGGTACTATTTCCAGCCGGAGAACGGTGCAATGCTTAGCGGATGGCAGAATATCGGAGATAAGTGGTACTTCCTGAATGTGAATAAGGAAGGTGTTCCTGCAGGGGCTATGCTGAAGGATACCGTGCAGGATGGCTACACTATCAACGCAGAAGGTGTTCGGCAGTAAGCAAAGCGGTTTTGGAAGCATGCTGTTTGAGACAGATAGGGAAAATTCTTGCTTTTTATGGGGAAGGATTTGTAACCTTTGGGAGAGATAATCTGTCTTTGTAAAAGAGACTATTTTCGATATGTTTGCGGCCCTTATTGCAAAAGAGTATAGTTTGACTGTGGCAGCAAAGGAGAATTCAAGTTTTGCATGGCAAAGGAGTTAAAATGAAGAAAAAAGCTTTAGCAGTGGCATTGTTATTAAGTGGAACTTTGGCTTTCCAGGGACAGGCTTTTGCGGATGAGTACAGTAACGGTACCATTCAGGGAGAAGCGCTTCCCAACGTGGTTCATGGCGTAAATCAGCAGGCTTCCGGAACCCCCAAGGCACCCTGGCAGGATGCGAGCTTAACCCAGGCGGCGAACAACGGCACAGGAAGTAACGCTTCAGTGTCCAACAGTTCCTCCAATGCAGGAAGCTCCTCAGAGAGCAGTACCCAGGGTGCTACTACCAGCAATGCTCCTTTAAATGTGCAAAACGGCAGTTCTACCCCAACTTATACCGACAGTACCATCGGTTTGGGCGGCGCCAGCATTACCATGATTAAGGGAGAGCAAAGCGGACAGCAGATTTCCATTGTAATTGAGAGCAATGACGGCAGCTTAATCGTAGTGGACGGTGGTTTAAAGACCAATGCTCCCTACCTTGCAAAATACATTAAGGACAGGGGGGGAAAGGTAGCAGCTTGGCTCCTTACCCATCCTCATGAAGACCATGTAGGTGCCCTTGCGGTAATCCTTGAGCAGCAGAAAAAGGAAGGTCATCCGGATTATTACAACATTGACCCGGGACAGATTTACTACGGCTTTGCGCCATTGGCCTTCTATGAGCAATATGAGCCGGCTCACCGTATTCCCATGATGAAGGAAATTATGGAAGACCTGGCCCAGTACGACAGTGCAAAGCGCCATGAAAGCTCCCCTGCAGGAACCAGCTTCACCTATGGCAATGTGGCAGTAGAGGTTTTGAACACCCCTTATTCCATTCCTATCGACTCAGGAAACAACAGCTCCGTTTGCTATATGATTACCATTAACGGAAAGAAGCTTCTGATTACCGGAGACCTTCCCTATGAAGCGGCAGGAAAGTTGATGGAAGAAAGAGGTGCCGATAAGCTTAAGGCGGATATCGTGCAGATGGCTCATCACGGACAGCACGGCGGATCCTTTGCCTTCTATAGTGCGGTACATCCCAGATATGCTTTATGGCCCAGCTCTCAGGAACTTTGGAACAAACGTAAGGATGCCTTCACTGAAGACCAGGAAAGCTATACCGTGGCTTTGACCAAATTCTGGATGAATAAGCTGGGTGTGGAGAAGAACTTCGTTATGGCGGATGGAAACTGGGTACTGAAGTAAGGTGGAAAAGCCCTGTGCCCACAAAGAAAAAGTGCTGTATCCTACAGAAATAGTTTTGTATTGTTGAAGAGAAAAAGCCTCGTATCCTTAGAGAAGACTTGCTTTTTTACCCAAGAATCTTTATACTTAAGAGAAAGTTTTTGGGGAAAGGATAAAAATATGGAACAGTGGAATGTAGAAGCTTTCAGAGATAGAGCTAAGAAGTTTACGGAAGATGCGAGAGCATTAAGCAATGATTTTCAATATGCCATTGGCTTAAGAGAGAAGCAGAAAGAAGGAGAAGATATGAAGAAAAAGATTTGTACCGTACTGGCCATCATCGGTGGAATCATCGCTTTTTGCGGATTGGCTTACGGCGTATATCGTTTGCTTGCTCCGGACTATCTGGAGGATTACGAAGACTACGATGATTTAGAGGATGAAGATTATCTGGAAGAGGAATAATCTTATTGCATAGTGCTTTGAGCGAAAGAAAAAGAGGCAGTAGCCTCTTTTTTTATGGGAGAGAGTAGAGGATAGTTTCCTTTCAGAAAGGGTCAGGAGAAAGAGGTCAGGAGAAATGGAAAAAGAAAATTCAAATAGCAAAATAGGGGAGGCTGTGCAGCAGCAGGAAAAACACTGGTGCCAAAATCAGGATCGTTGCGGCGGCTGCTTTTATCAGGAAATTCCCTATGAAGAGGAAGTGGAGAAAAAGGAGCAGGAGATTCGAGACTTATTTGATCCTGTGATTCAGGGAGACTATCTTTTTGAGGGTATCATTTCCTCTCCAAAGAAAGAAGCCTACCGTAATAAGATGGAATTTTCCTTTGGAGATCAGGAAAAGGATGGTCCTCTTTGCTTGGGATTACACCAAAAAAGAAGCTTCTTCAATATTTTAAATACGGAAGACTGCCGCCTGCCCCATCCGGATATGGGAGAAATTTTACTGGCTACAAGACTGTATTTTCAGGAAAAAGGTCTGAGATACTACCATAAAAAGCGCCATGAGGGATACCTTCGGCATCTCTTAATCAGAAGGGCGGAGAAGACGGGAGAGATTTTACTCTCTCTGGTGCATAGTACCCAGCTTCCTAGGGAAGAGGAAGAAAAGATTTTAAGCGGCTGGAGAGATAGACTTCTTTCCTTGGAAAAGGAAGGGAAGTTGGAAGGAAGCTATGCGGGCATTTTGCATACGAAAAATGACAGCCTGGCGGATGCAGTCATTAACGACGGAACAGAGGCGCTCTACGGAAAAGACTATTTTTACGAGGAGCTACTTGGTTTAAACTTTAAAATCACACCATTTTCCTTCTTCCAAACCAATACTCTAGGTGCAGAAAAGCTCTATGCCAAGGTACAGGAGTACTCCAGCTTTTCCGAAAATGCAGAGGAGAAACCTGTGATTTACGACCTTTATTCCGGAACCGGCACTATTACCCAGCTGATGAGTAAGGTGGCAAAGCAGGCAATCGGGGTGGAAATCGTGGAAGAGGCAGTGGAAGCCGCCAAGGAAAATGCCAAGGAAAATCAGGTGGAGAACTGTATCTTCTATGCCGGAGATGTGCTGAAGGTGCTGGAGGCAGGGCAGGGGGAAACAGAGCTTCCCTATCCGGACTTTATTATTGTGGATCCTCCAAGAGACGGAATGCATAAGAAGGCCTTGGAAAAAATCATTTCCTACGGAGTGAAGCGACTGGTCTATGTGGCTTGTAAGCCCAAGAGCCTGGCAAGAGACTTGGAAGCTTTACAAAATGACGGATATAAGGTACAAAAGTTATGTGCTGTAGATATGTTTCCCAGAACCAATAATTGCGAGGTGGTGGCGTTGTTGGAGAAAGAGGAATCGTAGTTTGTATATATAGTAGTAAGGAGAGAAAAGGTGTTAAAAAGAATTTTAAATATTTCATTGGCTTATGTTGGAGTTGTTATCGGTGCGGGATTATCCTCCGGTCAGGACTTGATGCAATACTTTGTCAGTTTTGGTAAGTGGGGGATTATAGGAACCATTGTTCTTGGTATCATAAGTGTAGTTTTTGGTAAAATTATCATTACGCTAGGCAGTTATTTCCGATCTAATGATCACTCTGAAGTTCTTTCACAAATAGCCGGACCGATTACGAATAAAATCCTTGATATAGCTTTAATCGTTTCTTGCTTTGTAGTCGGTTTTGTTATGATTGCCGGAGCCGGTTCAAACCTTAATCAGCAGTTCGGTCTCCCATTTTGGGCAGGAGGATTGTTGTGTGCTGCACTAATAATCATTGTCAGCTTTCTTGATTTCGAAAAAATTACTGGTGTACTTGGAATATTTACACCCATAGTTTTTATCATGATTATAATTATTGCAGTCCACACTTTTACAAATCGGAGCTTTGATTTCGATGAATTAGAAGCAATTTCAGCCACAATCCCTAGTCCAATGCCAAATGTATGGATTTCTTTACTAAATTATTTTGCACTTGCGGTAATGACGGCAGTCCCCATGGCTTTTGTACTAGGCGGATCCATTATGAGGATTGGTGTGGCAGAGAAAAGCGGTATTTTGGGCGGTCTTGGTGTTAGCCTTATTATTACTGTTGTAACTTGTGTCTTATATGCAAATGTTAAACTAGCTTCTACAGTTGATATGCCCATGTTAGCAATCGCTGAACAGATTCACCCCATTTTTTCGCTAATATATGCTTTTGTCATCTATGGGCTAATTTTTAATACAGCTTTCAGCTTATTCTATGCATTGGCAAAACGCTTCTCTTCCGACAATCCTAAGCGTTTCTATCCCATTTTGATTGGTACTGTAGTAATAGGATATGCGTTATCCTTTATGGGCTTTAAAGAATTAGTGTCTATTATGTATCCAATTTTGGGATATATTGGCTTTGTGATGCTTGCGATATTAACTATTGCATGGATAAAAGAAAAATCAAATATAAAAGGCGAGAAATTTTTAAGACGTAAAATGATACGATTGATTACTAAGAAATATGATGATAATCAAGATTATACAATTAAAGATAAAGAAAAATTTCATCAGCTGGGCGAAGATTCAATTGTTGATACGCAGAGTATTAAGAGTGATATTAAGGATCTTATTAAAGAGGAATTTAACGATGATACAAGATAAATGATGGAGGGTTTTGTGCGTTGAGTATGGTTTTTTCATACTCTCTAAAAATGCAGCAATACGCAAAAATTTTATGAGTATAATTGATTAGATCCACGAATAGAGTACAATTAACTCGTTATAAAAATGCGTATTGCCGCAATAATTTTACAAATATAAAGGCACGAGATGATTATTGAACGTAAGATTTACATAGAAGATTTCTTATTAGATCCGGAATCGTTAGAAAAATAAGAAAATAAAAGATGAGTAATAAATTGTATCCTCAATCAAGCAACGAGCTTGAAACTTTGTGTTCCCATACTAGCGACAATGAACAGGAGTTTCACGATTCACCCGAAGAGTATTTCATGCGGGGCTAGCTTCCGATAATCGGGCTTGTCACGCTGCTCTTGTTTCACTGAGATCATATGATTCAGGATAATACTACCGGGGCGTATCCCGGAGAGAAGGGGAGGAAACACATGTTAAAGTATTTGATTATCGGCGCGGGCGGGGTCGGCGGCACACTCGGCGCCTATCTGCTTCGCGCGGGACTTTCGGTGAGTTTTCTGGCACACGGCAAGACCTTGGAGGCACTTAAAAAGAAGGGACTCGTGCTGGTAAAGGACAGCGGTGAGGAGATTTTTTCGCCGGTCGCTGCGTTTGATGAGACAAGTTACAGCGAGACGCCGGATGTCATTTTCCTCGCGCTGAAGTCCTATTCGATTGACAGTGTTCTGCCGTTTCTAGAGCGCGTCGCCACGGAGCACACGGTCATCATCCCGCTCTGCAATGTCTTCGGGACGGGAGAGAAGTTACAGAAAAAGTTGGAGAAGCCGCTGGTCACGGACGGCTGTATTTATGTGATGGGCAATGTCGAGGAAGCTGGCAGAATCCGTCAGCTCGGCAGCTTAATGCGCGTGGTTTACGGCGTCCGGAAACCGGAGGAGGCGCGCCCTGTCCTCGAGGAAGTGAAGGCGGATCTCACGCGGGTGGGTGTCGAAGCGGTGCTGAGTGACAACATCCGCCGTGACTGCATGAAGAAATTTGCCTACCTCTCGCCGCACGGTGCGGTCGG
>NZ_CAUTEG010000037.1:0-20840 GCF_963537195.1 Oribacterium sinus
TTTCAACAGATCAAAATCGAATTCCTTTAAAATATTCAAGGAGCTGTAGCCGTAGCCGAAATAATCCATCCAAACCTTATAGCCCGCCTCATGAAAGCGCTTAATCTGGCTGCTGATGAGAAGCTGACTTTTGTTTAAAACCGACTCGGTGATTTCCAGCGTCAACATCTCTCTGGGCACCTGATACTTGGTCATCCGTTCTTCCAGTTCCCGGAAAACGTCGCAAAGCTCGAAATCCATTCGAGAAAGATTCAAGGAAACGGGCACCAAACTCCCCCCCTCTTCCTTGGTTTTCTGATAATCCTGACAGATTTTCTCCAGCACATACAAGTCCAGCCTATGGATCAAATGATACTCTTCCAAAACCGGAATAAACTCCGCAGGAGAAAGGAAGCCGTAATGGGGATCCGCCCAGCGCACCAGGGCTTCGAAACCGCAGATTTCCTTGGTCAAGGCTCTTACCAGGGGTTGGTAATAGACCTTGATATAGCCCTCTGCCATAGCCTCCTCAATATGATCCACAATATATCTTTGTTTGGTCAGAAGCTGTCCCAGCTCCTCATCATAATAGCGAGAAAAAATTTCCCGTTCTTTTTTTATACTGTCACAGGCAATTTTTGCCTTATCACAAAGCGCGCTGATGCTCTTTTGCTCCCGAACAAAGCAGATTCCGGCTTTAAAATCCAAAGCCATGGGAAGATCCAGCTTCTGTATAGCGGCTCTCACCTTGGATATCGCCTCATAATGTCCGGAACTTGGGGTTAATAAAACATACTGATCCGCATACATTCTGGTAATCAGGGCATAAGGAAAATATTTTTTCAAAATCTTAGCCATAGCCAGAATCAAAGCATCTCCCGCCTCGAAGCCGAAGCGCTCATTGTATAACTTAAAATCTATAATATTGAAGTAAATCGCACATTGCCCTACTTCCATATACCGCTTAGCCAAGTCCCGAAAGGCCTGGTTTTTTACGGTCTTGCTTAAAGGATCCTTGAAAATACTGCCTAAGCTGTCCTTTTCCTTCATCCATCCCGGAAGAAGTTCTTGTTCTGTATTCAATTTGACTCCTTCCCACGCAACAGAGCATCCTTGCTCATCCATCGAAACTGTTTCCTGCTGTCCTTCCAAGCTGTTTCCCTGAAGGAAGCAGTTTAAACCTTTGCTTTACCTCTATCGTCAAAAAAAAGAGGAGATATAATCCCCTCTTTTCTCTCTTTTTGTATTTTGCTTAAATGTTAATTATTTTCTACAAAAATATTTTTTATACCGTAAAGCGAAAGAACAATTTAACTAAGCTTTCCGCCCTCTACTACAATGCTGTCCGGATCGGTATCGGAACCGAAAACAGGCTCCAGAGTTTCCTGATAATCCTTATGGAAGAACTGCTCCTTTCCAAGGCTTTCAATTTCCTCATTCAGGAAGTTCAGAAGACTCTCATTACCCTTAGCCACTGCGGCGGCAATGGTATCATAGTCTCCCAAGGTCTCAACGCCTACGGTAAAGCCCGGATTGGACTTAGCCCAAGCAATTACCTCGGTGTTGTCAGTGGAGAAAGCGTCTCCTCTTCCGTCCAGAAGTGCATTGTAAGCATCCGCATAGGCATCATACTTCTGCAGCTTAACTTCCGGATGATTTGCCTCAAAATAAGTCTCCGCAGTGGTTCCCTTAGCAATAATCAGGGTCTTTCCCTTTAACTCATCTACAGATTTAATCACCGCATTGTCCGGAGAAACTATGCCGAGAGCCACCTTCATATAAGGAAGAGCAAAATCCACCTTCTCCGCTCTTTCCTTGGTTACGGTAAAGTTCGCCAGAGTAATATCCACCTTACCGGTAGAAACATACTCTACACGAGAAGCGGGATCCAGAGAAGTGAATTCCACCTTTACCCCTAAATCATCCGCAATTCTGTGGGCATAGTACACATCATAGCCCTGGTTTACGCCCTTCTCATCCACATAACCGAAGGGTGCCTTATCCGTAAACACACCGATACGAATCACACCGGATTTCTTGATTTCATCTACGGTTCTAAAGCTGGACTTTCCATCGGTTTCAGCAGTCTTCGCTTCCGCCTTTTCTCCTGCCTGCTCTGTCGCCTTTTGGGAACCCTGTTCCGCAGCTGCAGTAGTCTTTCCCTCTTCCGCCTTCTTTCCGCCTCCGCAGGCTGCCAGGGAAAGGGCTGCTAAAATCGCCACTCCGCTAAAAATCACATTTTTCTTCATATTTTCTCCTCTCTCCGGGTCTCCGGAATAAACATTTATCTTCCAACATGTCTATGAGACACGTAAGAAAAATTTTGTAAAAACTGCTGTGCCCTCTCCGTATCGGGTTTTTGGAAAAAGTTCTCCGGGGTATTTTCTTCTACAATCTTTCCCCCTTCCAGGAACAGCACTCTATCCGCCACCGCCTTGGCAAAGCCCATTTCATGAGTCACAATCAGCATGGTCAGGCCCTGCTCCGACAGCTCCATCACCACATCCAAAACCTCTCGAACCATTTCCGGGTCCAGAGCCGCCGTGACCTCATCGAAAAGCATCAACTTCGGATGCATCATCAGAGAACGAATAATCGCAACTCTCTGCTTCTGCCCTCCGGAAAGCATGGAGGGATAGGCATTTTCCTTATCGGAAAGATGCACTCTGGCCAAAAGCTCCCTGGCTTCCTGCACAGCCTCCTCCCTCTTTCTGCCCTGCACCTTCATGGGCGCCAGAAGAAGGTTCTCCAATATACTCATGTGAGGGAAGAGGTCATAGCTTTGGAAAACCATTCCCAGATTCTGCCGCTCTTTTCGAGCCTCCTCACTTTTTCCCACAATATTTTTTCCTTCCAGAAGGATTTCTCCCCCCTGAATACGCTCCAGACCCATAATGGTGCGAAGCAGGGTGGACTTACCGCAGCCGGAGGGCCCCAAAAGCACCACCACCTCTCCCTTTTTCACCGATAAAGAGATATCCTTTAACACGGGGCTGTCATCCTCATAGCTTTTCTCCAGATGTTTTATCTCTAAAAGCTGTTCTTGTACAATTTCTTCCATAGTTTCCTTTCTCTATACATTTTCCGTGCTTAGACCTGCTAAACCGTTTTTCATCCTGCCAAACCGTTTTTAAAACTCTTTTTTCTTCAGGCTATACCTTAAGCTTCTTTTCCAGATATTTTCCCAGCTGGGAAATGGGGAAGCACACGATAAAGTACAGGAAAAAAATCACCGCATAAATCACAATGGAGGCCTTCGGATATTGAAAACGGTTGGCATCAATAATCTGTTGCCCTGTTTTCAGCACCTCCACCACACCGATCAAAACAATCAACGAAGTGGTTTTTATCATTCTGGTAATCAGGTTAATGCTTAAAGGAATCAGGCGTCTTACGGTTTGGGGAATAATGATATAGCGGTAAATCTGCCAAGAACTCAAACCAAGACTCCTGCCGCTTTCCTTCTGGTGCCTGGGAATACTGCCGATGGCCGCTCGAACCAGGTCTCCCATTTCCGCCGTACCCCAGAGGGTAAAGACCAGAATTCCGGAGGCTTCTCCGGAAAGATGAAAGCCCGCAATCCTTGCCGTTCCGAAGTAGACCAAAAACAGTAAAACCAGCGGCGGCATAATCCGGATAAAGGCCAGATAAAGCTGGCTGATTCCCCGACTTATGGGATCCTTTCTTCTCATGAAAAGCCCGAAAAGAATCCCCAGGGGAAGAGAAAGCAAAACTGCAATCAGGCTGACTCGAAGGGTAACAAAGAGCCCCCACAAAAGACGTTGAAAATTATTCCCCGCAAAAAGAATGGTATATACCGGAGGCTTCTCTGCATTTGCCGAGAGTAAAATATTAAACATAAGCAATGCGCATCCTCCTTTCCAAAACATTTCCCAAAATACTGAGGGGCAGAAGCATGATGAGATAAGAAATTACCAGCATCAGTAAGGCTTCCTCCGTCTTATAATACAGGCCGATCAAGTCCTTGCTGACATACATCAAATCCGCAAGGGCGATGCCGCTGAATACCGAGGTTTCCTTAATCAGGAAAATCATATTGGCCACGATGGCCGGAATCGACACCGATAAGGCTTGGGGGAAAATGACGTAACGCATAATCTGTCCTTTAGACAGCCCCAGGCTCTGGGCAGATTCTTTTTGAATCTTCTGCACGGTGGAAAGTCCTGAACGAAAGGCCTCCGTCATGTAGGCTCCTCCCAGAAAGCTTAAGCCGATGACACCGCAGAGCTCTGAACTGAAGCGTATTCCCAGCTTCGGTAAACCGAAATAAAGAAAAAACAGTTGCACCAGAAGGGGCGTATTTCTGCTAAGCTCCACATAGACCTGCACCACCCTCCGCCAAAGCGGAATCTTATAGTATAAAATCAAGCTGGCGGCAAGACCGATCAGTAAGGAAAACAAAATCCCCAGAAAGGCAATGCTCAGGGTAAGCTTTCCCGCCTCCACATACATCGGTATGTACTGTTTTATAAACCCAATATCCAAAATACTCTCCCCCTTAGAACTCTTTTTTGAAAATGAACTATTGCACGCTTTGCCGCAACACTCTTTTTTGAAAATGAACTATTGCATGCTTTGCCGCAACACTCTTTAAAAATGAGTAACCTCACACTCTGCGTAGGTCAGTCATAAAAAACAAAAAAGCGAGCTGCCGAAACAGCTCGCTGAAATATATCCGCAAAAAATATCCTCAGAATCAGCTGGCACGGCAAAAAGCCCTATGACTATGCATACGGCAACAGCAACAGCAGCAATTCATCATATTGATTTCTGTTCTGTTTCTTCTCATCCTGCCAACAATCCTTTCTCAAAAATTCCTTCATCAAACTGAATTGTTTGCTATGCTAACAGCTTTTTTTCTCCCTGTCAAGTATTTCATAGCATTTTACTGGGGATTTAAATTGGAAGAAAAAAGAGCATATTTTTTCGTAAGCGCCTCCCACTCTCCATTTTCCTTCATCTTTTTCAGCCCCCGAACAAAGGCACGAAGCAGCTCTTTATTCTGCCCCATTCCCACCATCAGGCCGTAATGCTGCTCCTCTTTTAGGGAAAATATTTCTATATTCTGCCCTGCTCTGCTATTTTTCTCTTTCTGCACGTCAAATTCGCTGATGCCCAAAAGATCCGGAGGAAGATAGTCTTCCATCCTTCCCGTCTCATCGATTGTAGGAATTTCTTCCTTCATGGCCTCCAAAACCGGAAGATCCTCCGCAATAAAATCACCCTTTCCTTCCAGCCATTCCCGGATAAGATCTTGGTTTTCCTGCACCACCAACAGAGAAAAACCTTCCTTTTGTCGGATGCTTTCCAGAAAAGCCGCCGTACCGCTTCCCTCCTTGACCAGGATGCTCTTCCCCTGTAAAGAAGGCATTTGCTCCGATGCCGATGACTGATCCCCAGATGCCGAAGACTGCTTCTCCGATACCGAAGGCTGTTCCTCGGATTCCGAAGATCTGCCCATGGGTACAGATGACTGCCCCTTCGTTTCCGAAAAATCCTTTCCATATAAAAGTCCCAAGGTAGAACTTCCATAGGCTTCCGAAAAGCTCAGCTGCTTTTCTTCCCGAATTTCAATCCCTCCCATAGCCCCTACAATGGTGCCGGTCACCACAGCAGACTGTAAAGCCGAAGGATTCATGGGAACAAATTTCACGGTAAAGCCCTCCAGCTTGGCAATGGCTTCTATCAATTCCACATCAAATCCGGCGGGATTTTTCTCCTCATCAAGGTAAGAAAAGGGCGCATTGTCCCGGTCAATCCCCAAACGGATTTCCCTGCCCTGAATCTTTCCGGTACTCTTCTTTCCACAGGAACTTAAGGCGAAGGCAAAAAATAGGACAAACAAAAAAAGAGGCAGAACAGTAAGCTTGCCGAAAAAAGCAGCCCTCTTATGCATCTTTCCCCTGATCCTTTCTCATTTCCCGGTCCATGATTTGAAGCATCCGAAGTACACTCTTAAAGGGGAAGCAGGCTTCCTCATCCACGCGAAAAATATCCCCCTGCCAGGTAGCATTTTGCCGATATTTGGTATGAATAAAGAAGGTGCTCGCCTTCCCTCTTTTCTGAATAATGGGGAACTTCTCCAAAGTTCCCGCCTCATCCGGAAGACGTTTCTTTCCCTTACGATTGGGGTAAGTATACTTCTCTCTTTTCCGAAAGCTCCGGTCTCTGGTGGAGGTTTGGGGATAGTCCCACTCATCGTACTGAAGCTCCATCTTCTTGATTAAATCCAGTACGCCAAAAAAGGGAGTACTTTCCTCTTTATATTGATGAATGATTTCTCCCTCAAGCTGACCATCCTGATACTTATGTACCAGAATCCCCAATAAGTCTATGGCGTAAAGCCTTTCCAATTGATTTTCCATAGTCTCCTTCACCGCTGCCCTGTTGCCTAGTTCGGCAATGGTCTTAGACAAGCTTCCTTTGCAACTTATCGCACTGACTTCGCAGCTTTCTTATTCCTCTTCTTCCTCATCCGGGAAGTCTTCCTCGGTAAGAGCCTTATCCATCAGCTTCAGCATCTCCAAAGCGCTCCGAAAATACTGACTCTTATTCTTTTCTGCCCAGGTAACCTTCCCCTGCCAAGTCTCATTCTCCGTGTACTTTACCTGTACGATGAATGTTCCATTTCGAATTTCCTTGCTATCCATACGCTATCCCCTTCATGAAGTACTGCCGGTACTGCTACGGTGTACTGTATTCTATCATAAAAAAACTACGCTTTGCAATTCCTTTCATTTTTTTGATAAAAAGAAAATTTCTGTAACGAAAAAGAGCTGCCGATGATTTTTCGGTAGCTCTTTCCCTTACGTACTCTTTCAATTTTTTCAAGTTTTTCAATTTTGTTTTCAGTTCTTTTATACTTCTCTTTAGATACCGAATTCCTGTGCCCAGTAAACTTCGCCATTTACTTCTACAGTGTAGATAGCTCCGGACTTGAACTCCGGCTTAAGGATGTTTGCTCTGTGAGCCGGAGAATTCATCCAAGCAACTACAACTTCATCAGCGCCATCGAAATACTGTGCTAAGTTCTCTCCGTAAAGAACGTTTGCATCTGCTGTGTACCATGCAGATCCATCAGGTCTTGTGTGAGAAAAGCTTCTAACGATTTCTGTAGCTCTTACCTTAGCTGCGTTTTCGATCTGGAAGTTCCAAGTAAGTGGCTGAAGGCCGTTTGCAACTCTGATTTCGTTAACTTTAGTAAAAGCGGCTTTAGCATCGCCCTTTGCAGCGAATGCAGTCATAGCGAAAAATGCGGTAAATAATGCTGTAAGTACAACAAGTTTGATAACTAACTTTTTCATGTGATAACTCCTTCATAAAGAGGGAGTCAGGAAGCAGAATCAGTTCACCCTGGTCAGGGGATTCTTGATTGCAGCTGGCTGACATTTTACAGTCCCTATAGCTTTGCGTCGCCGGATTTCCCCGGGTTTGCCGATGTCCTACCGTATCTTACGGTGACACCATATGATGAAAAGAAAAAATCCATACTTTCTTTTCGAGTAATAAAAAAACCGACATCTAGAATTCCCTTTCTAGTTGCCAGCTAACCGTAATCTTCGATGAAATGAGTTTGTTTACTTGTTGAGTAACATCTTCATACTGGAAGATCGCAACTGGCTGCCATATTACAGGCCCTATAGCTTTGCGTCACCGGGTTTCCCCGATTTTGCTCAAACAGATCCGGTCAGAATCTGCTGGTAAGTCGAGATCCTCTTACTCGTCCCCTGTGCAAGAGTTCCAAATGACTTACAATTTGGATTATAGCATATCCCTTTGCTATGTCAACAGTTTTCTTAAAAGTTTTTTCGAATTTGTTATCACTTTTATTTATATAAGTTCTGAGAGTGCATTCATAATTTATACTGGGTGGTAAACAAAATCTTTATTCTATTTAAGAGATACATGTTTTCTAGTGGAATTTCTATCTCTGTTTAATGTATCGCCTTATTTATTAATTTATATAAGTATTTTTCAAACTATTTTTTAAAAATAATTATATCTGTGATTTTGTGTTGTTGTTTCTTAATATTTTTTAGGGACTAACCCCTCAGTATCCTTGATTTTTTTAGGCATAACACGATTTCCATCAAAATTTTCTTCATACTATAGACTGTTGAACAGTTTCAAAAGTATTACACCTAAACATCAAAAAACAGCCCTGCTCTGTGGCATTTCCCATTCTTCACTTTACGAAAGCTTAAAATGGAAAAACACAGGCAAGGCTGTTTCTTCTCTTTAGATATTTACTTTTCTATGTTCTTTGCTGCAAGGAGCTTTTCTTCTCCATTTTACGCAGAAACGGAATATACTTACCCGTTCTGATACACCTCTTCCAAAGCCGCCTGCACAATAAAGCGCTGGTTTCCTCCGGAAGGTCCTGAACAGGTGGACAGGGTGATGATATCCGGTCGCCGGGAAAAGTCGATGCTGTCCTTTGGATAATTTCTATAAGAGGAAAGTCTCTGAATCAGACTTAAATACTGATCATAGCCCTTGTCTCCTTCGAAGTCATTGTAAATGGGACTTTCCACCGTAGTTAAGTAATAGGTAAAGATACGATAACGGGTAATCCCCTCCGGTCGGCAAAGAAAGACATAAGGATTGCTGTTTGCCAGCTGATCGTCCCGAAGGAAATACTTCAGCTTTCCGAACATGGTTCCATTCTTCATATTGTGACCGAAAATGAAGGTGTTCTTATGATCGTAGCTTCCCTTGGCATTTGCATCCAGGAAAATAGATCCTGCAAAGTTTGCCTTTCCCTCAAAGGTTCTATGAAGATACTCTTCATTGTCCTTACTTTTCACCACCGGATAGGTGATGGAAAGAGCCGGCACATGCAAAACTGCGGTGAAATCAGCATTTACCCCGGAGAGAGCGCCGTAGTCAATCTGAAAATGAGGATGGAGCAAATCTACAGGCTCCTCTTCTGCCTCATCATCAAATTCGTCCTCACTGGCCTTCTCTTTCTTTGGCGCCTCTTTCTTCGGCTCCTCGGAAATCACGATATGATCCTGCAGGGAAGCGTATTCATCCTCCGCCGCCCGATATTCCAGAAAGTCCCGGAGGAACAAGCCTCCGAAGACAATCATGGAAATAAACAACACCGTGGGAATCAGATAATGAATAAAGCTTTGCTTCTTTTTCTTCTTTGATTTTGGCTTGTCTGCTACTTGTGTATTCGTATCCAATACTTTCGTTTCTTCCGGATGATTGTCCGAAAGCTTTTGATCCAGATTTTTATCTTCCATTAGTACTCTCTTTCCGGCCTTCTACCGCTAAATGAACCCCTTCCCCTAAGGCAAAGGGCTTGCTTTAGCTTAGCATAGAATTCCGAGCATATTTTGTCACTTCTTCCTTACTATATTTCGGCCGGAATGAAAATACAATAAAATCCTTCGCTTTGATTTAGCCTTTCATATCCCAAATCACACTCTCTAGAGGATTCCCGGACTCCAACATCAGATCAAATTTCTCCTTATCTTCAAATGCGGAATCGGACAAAAGAATGGTATTGGCGCCTTCCTCTGCATCCTCAGGCACAATGTAATACACATCCTTCTTCTCTAAAAACTCCTTCTCGGAGTTTACTCTTTCATAGAGGGTTTTCTCTACCACCACAGACTTTAAACGCGTTGTCCACCAGGGCTTTTCCGGCATTCCTTTTCCGGGAACATAGGTAACTCGGAAAGCATGTAAATCCGCTTCTTCATTCAAAGCTGCATAAGTAGGTCCTAAAAGAATTCCCTTATTCAGCACCTCCGGCTCACCCTTTTCTGCTGTAAAAGGGACTTCCACATCGTCTTTTACCTCGACTGTAATATCATGGAAAGGCTGAATTCCCCCTGCCTGGATAGAGATGTCATAAGTTTTACTTTTCTTAAATAGACTCTTGGGAAGAGTCAGAATCTGCTTTTCCCGATCCAAGGAGTAGCTAGGCTCGTTCTCTCTATGAGACTCAGGTAAAACCGGCTGAAAACCGACGGAAACAAACGCGATACTGTCCATAATATCCTTAGATACATACAGCTTCACATCCTGATTAACCTTGGCTTCTCCCACCAGCTTAATAACATTCTTTTCCTCAGGTTGTTCCGGTGTAGGATTCTCTTCCGGCTTTCCGCTTTCTCCGGTGCCGGGCTTTTCTTCGGTATTGCCATTGTCCCCGGTGCCGGGCTTCTCCTCCGGCTTTCCATCCTCTTCCTTCGGAAGGTTTGAAGAAGAAGCGGTATTTCCGGTATTTCCGGTATTGCCAGTATTATCCGTTGTATTGCCGGTATTGTTTCCGCTGTTATTTCCACCGGCGTTAGCTCCTGTATTTCCGGCGTTATCTCCTGTATTCCCTGCATTGGCTCCGGTATTACCTGCATTTCCACCGGAAGTACTTCCGCTTGTGGAGTTGCCGGAACTACTGCTCGAGCCGCTTCCACTTGTGGATCCGCCGGAAGAGCTGCTTGAGCCTCCTCTGCTTACAGAACCACCGGAAGAGCTACCGCCGGACGAACTACCGCCGGAACGACTTACACCGGCCACCTGACCTGCATTTCCGGAAGGA
Source organism: Oribacterium sinus (assembly GCF_963537195.1). GTDB lineage: Bacteria > Bacillota > Clostridia > Lachnospirales > Lachnospiraceae > Oribacterium > Oribacterium sinus_A. Next base: position 10,556 of record NZ_CAUTEG010000037.1, read on the forward strand.
ATACTACGGCTTACACCGGCTACCTGCTGGTCGGACACCGCTGCAGACAATCCCTTACCGCTGATATAAACAGGCTCTCCACCTGCACCGTTTAACCAACGACCATTGGCATCCACATAGTAGCCATCCTTGGTTTTTCCACCGGTGAACAGAACCCCGTAATCCGCCTGATCCGCCTCTTCAAAATAATAGCAATAGCCGTCAATCCACTGCCAGCCCGTTACAACATGACCGAAGCTTGCATTATTTTCCGTACTGAGAAAATAAGTCTTTCCCTGAAGGTTCAGCCAGCCTGTTTCCATCAGCTCCTCTACTGGGCTTTGATAATACCAGTTATTCTTATACACCAGCCATCCCTTTTCCGGTGCACCGTATTCTCTGACAAACTGCCATTTCTCTCCCTGCTTCCGCCAGGTTCCCGGAGTATCCACTCTGTCGGTCTTGGCAAAAGCAGCCATAGGGGTTGCCATGCTTAGTAAAGCTGTTCCTAAGACAAGCATCTTCCCGATTCTTCCCATCTTGTTTTTGTCCGGCTTCTTCATAATCATTCTCCTTTTCAAAAAAATAGAGCTTTTTTCCAGTTCACATACTACTGTAGTTTCGTTTTCTTGAAAAGGAATTTTTCTTAAGTTTATAGAATTTTTGCAAAAAATTAGAGTTTTTCGTATAGTTTCTATTCGAAAGTAAAATAACTTAAACTTTTCCCGTGGCTCAAACAAGTATTAAAAACAGGAATCGCCCAATTAGGCATTTTAACTATGGAAAAGAAATGCTATACTAAATGCCCGAAACAGCTAAAGCACGTTCAGCATTTTCCCGGAAAGCCGTATTCGCTATAGACTTCATAAAACGATTCTGTTGTATAGATAAATCCGGTGCGTAGAAGAATCATCTATTTCTTCCGCACACAAGGATTTAAATAGGGGATGAAAATGAGAGAAAAGGTAATGGAGGGCGTTCGTGCCCATATTCAGGAATTATCCGGTTTTGACAAGATAGAGCTTTTAGAAATCGAGCCGGGACACTGCCTCTACAGCATTGAGGCTACAGAGAAAATGTTGAATCATTATGGCGCCGTTCATGGCGGTGCCCTTTACACCCTCTGTGATATTGCCTCCGGCATGGCCGCCTATGCCTACGGAGTAAAAAATGTCACCCTCTCCGGCAACATTAATTACGTTCGCCCGGCGGGAGCCACAAAGCTCTTTGTGGAATGTAATGCTCTGCACAAGGGAAAAACCACGGTAGTGCAGGACGTGACGGTTAAAGACGAGGAAGATAAGCTCTTCTGTACTGCCAGAATGACCATGTATATTATTGGAGAGGTGGAAGATTAAAAAAGTGCGGAAAAATCACTGATGAATACCCCGTTGGTTTCCCAACGAGGCATCAAAGATTATAGTGTTATAATTTGAGAACTATTATTCTCCACAAAACTAAATGCTTTACGCTCTTCCCAAAAAGGGATTGTAAAAAAACACTCCAAAAGAAAAAGTGCTCAGACCGAGCACTTTTTAGATATAATCAACTTACTTTTAATCATTAAGTTCCCAATGACCATTATTACCACTTCCTACATAATTCAAATTGTCTATTTCTTTTATAGTTCTTTCGATAGTTTTCACGCTAACTCTAGCTTCATCTGCAATAGCCTTTCTTGTAATCCTACCATTGCTTCTCACTTTTTCTTTGATAAACTCTGCGAGGGCTATCTTATCGTGAGCGACATCGTGAGCGACACCTTGAGCGACATCGTGAGCGACATTCCCTCCACCAACCTTTTGTGTCGCTATCTTCTTTAAAGGAATAATCGTTCTAAATATATCTCCCTCTTCAAATAACGGATTTTGTCCTGAATAAAGCTGTGTGTACTTATAGGTATTTCTCATTCCTGAGCCAAGTTCATCCGCAAGACCTATTTCTCTAAACACCTTTGATATAGCTGGATTTTTAGGAAATGGCTCAAACTTCTGCAAATCTAACGCTCCCATTCCATGAGCCAAGTTGCTATTTTCAACCGTAATCCTCTCATCGTCAATAATCATCTTTGCAGGAAAACCACTTGAATAATCTCTATGAGCCAGTGTATTGGAAACTATCTCTCTAAGTATCCTATCTCTTGCATTGACATTCACAATTCCGTCCAATACGAATAGATCATTCAAATGCTTTTGCCCAAATTCTATCAGTCTATCATAGCTATCAATCAGATTTGTTATGACTACGTCTCTATCATCATATCTATCCTTATTTTCAACCCTGAATATTGCATCAGTTTTGTGTTGCGGAAGAACAGACATAATAGAGTTGTCTTTTCCAAACAAAAGAATGGCAGCCAATGTAATTCCTTCCCGCTTTGTTTCCGGATCTGTCAGGATAAGATTGGCACTCCTAAGAAGTTCTTCATTACTCATATTCTCCCAAACATGATTTTTATTTCGGGAGACAGCCATTTTCTTGGCTTTAGCAATAACAGAAGCATCAAGAAAATCAATATCAAGATTCGGATATACCCTATTAACAAAATAGCTTCCTTGTTTTCTTGCATATAGCTTATATACAAGCTCTGAATGATCTGTAATATTGATGTCTCCTTCATAAGACCTGTCCCAAATTTTTCCATTGTGTCTGCAAACCTGATAACCTTCAGGGACTCTTATATAAATTACTTTTTTCTCATCAATATCAAAGACTTCTGGAAGTAAGTAAAGTGGAGGATACATCTTTTGTGGATTATTGATTGCCGTAGTAAATTCCTTAATTACTTTATCTACCCTATCTTTACTAACGCCAACAATCTCTCTTTTATCATTTACACCAAGTAAAATATGTCCTCCATTTCTATTGTTGAAAGAGCATACTGTATCAAAGACATCTTTAGTTAAAGCAATTTTTGATTCTTTAAATTCGACATCTGTCTTTTCTCCGACTTGAATTAACTTCTTTATTTCATCTATCGTCATATCGTCATTTCACCACCTTTATTTCTTAATGTTTTCTTCGATAAAACATTGGAATTATGAATTTCAACTCTATCTTTATTAACTACAAAAGTAACATAATCCCCATTTTCTAAATTCAAAAGATCTCGTATCCTCTTTGGAATGGTAACCTGCCCCCTGGACATAAGTTTTGCAGTATCCATAAATACATTTTTCATGCTTAATTCATTTCGCCCTACTTTTCCTACGAAAATTATAGCATTTTTAGAAGATTTTTCCCACGCTAAAATTAGCGGTGTCTTGCTTAGTTTAGCCTATCTTTCTTCGTTCAATTTATATAATTTACATAAAGCAAAACTGTCCCTTCCCTACTACAGTCTTCACTAATACGAAGTCAAAAAGAGGCGGCAAATACCGCCTCTAAATATCCCATCTCCCTAATAAAGGAGCAACATTAATCAAGCTCATTATATCTTGATAACTCTACCAGTTCCTTCTCACTCACACTGGCTCCCAAGCAGCCAATTTCCTGCACACAAGCACTTCCCATTACATTTCCATAGCTAATACATTTTGAAATGCTCTCCCCTTTCATCAAGCCATAAAGAAATCCGCTTAAAAATGCATCCCCTGCGCCTGTAGAGTCCACCGCTTTTTTTACCGGAATGGTATGGATCAGCCGAGAACTTTTGTCCACTCTATTAAAATGGTAGCAACCATCACGGTCTAATTTTATAGTGACATCCTCAAAGAAATCACTAAGTACCTTGGATGCTTCTTCTATTGTGGATTTTCCGCTTATTTTCAATGCCTCTTTTCTATTAGGAAGATAATAATCCGCCAAGCTAAGGTAATCCTGATACTGCTCCAAGGACATATTGTCATCCCAACCACTATCCAGGACTAAGGTACAACCAATTTCTTTTAACTTCTTGTATACATCAAATAACCCAAAATGCATCGTTACGATTTTGGCATCCTTTAAATACTCAAAAATCTGTGCTTGTAATCTTTCGTCAAATTCTACTTCTTCCCTATAGGACATAAACGTTCTATCTCTTTCTGTCACCATGGAAGTGGTAATACATATAGGATTTTTATCCCCATGATAAAGATTGGTATAGTTTACGCCGTATTGTTTGAATTGCTCTTCAACATATCGGGAAAACATATTTTTTCCAAGAAAAGTAGCAAATTTAGAAGGAACTCCTAAACGATGTAAATTGATGATGGTAGCAGGAACTCCACCGCCTAAGCAAAGACGAAAATCATTTGCAAAGACTTCTTCTCCTTCTTCCGGAAGGCGTCCTACTCCGGTATAAATCATATCCAAATTGGAAACTCCAACACCTGCCACAAAGCTCATTAGTGCCACCCTCCAATATAGTCCTGATTAAGATCAATGTATCTATCCACAAGCTTTTTAGCATAAGAGTAGGAGTTTACCAGCGGATGCACCATTAGCGCATCTATCGCAGCAGAGATGCTTCGTTTTCTTATCGCATAGGATGCCAGTCTCTCATATTCTTTTACTTGTCGAATCAAGGTCATGGGAACCGGATCAGGATTAACCTTATGGGTCAGGATATTCCCCTTATGAATAGTACATGTAAGTTCCACAACATCATCATCCCGTAATCCCGGAATAGCCCCCTCATTTGGCACACAAAGAATCATTTCTTTATCCTGCTGTCCACTTACAGCCTCTATATACCAAAGCGCTACCCCGGCATATCCCCCTTCATCAGGAGAGTAAATATCAAAATGGTATTCTGACTCTTCTCTCTTTACACCTGTTTCATTTGACATATAGGCCAATTCTCTTTCACCATACCATTTTTCAAAAACTCTCAGGCAAGCTTCAAAGTCTTGATCTACATTCATTTTTTCCAGTTCCTGAAGCATCTGTTCGTTGATATCTCTGATTACCTCTCCTCTGGTAATTCCTGCTCTGAGAATATTCTCTACCGCTTCCTCTCTGTAATAAAAATAATATAAATATTCATTTAACACGCAGGAGAAGTGATTTACAAGGTCTGGTTTAAAAACTCGCATATCCGTTTTTTTATAGATATCCGGATTCTTAAGGAGCTCAGGTAAGATCTCCTTTCCATCCAATTTTATGCTATTAAAATAAGAAAGATGATTTAAGCCATAGCAGTCTCCTGTAATGCTATCCGGGCTCACATCATATAATTTAGCAAAAGATCTCAACAAGCCACTTGGAGCATCACAGATGCCAAAAGTAAAATCATAGCCCAAGTCCCTTAAAGTCTGAGATACTACCCCTGCCGGATTCGTAAAATTAAATATCTTAACATCTAGGGAGGCTATTTTTCTCGCCAGTTCACAATACTCCTGTAAGGCAGGGATAGAGCGCATGGCAAAGGACAAGCCTGCTGCTCCGGTTGTCTCCTGCCCTAAGATTCCTAGCGATAAAGCTTCTCTTTCATCCCGAACCCGCATCTCATCACCACCTACACGAATAGTCGTGATAATGTAATTTGCATCCTTAATGGCAAATTCCGGATTGCTTGTGATTTCAAATACTACATCCGGATCAATTAACTTGGCAATCTTAACGGACATTTTTCCAAAAATATTGAGCTTTCTGGAATCATTATCCATAAAAACAATATGCTTAATCCCTAATCTTTTTGCCTGTTGCATAAGGCTTTTTGCCAAAAAGATGGATCTTACTCCCCCACCGCCTATAACCGCTATTTTCATGACAAAACTCCTTCCTTTGCAAACTATTACATGTCTGTTTCATTCATCTTAAATATCTTATTGATAAAGAATACACATAGAACTCCGGTGATGATTAATACAACTCCCATCATATTGGCATAGCCATAATTACTTTCTTTCAGACTTGTTTTATACAAATATAGTGGCAAGTTTAAAGTTAAATCTCCCGGCCCTCCATTGGTCGTCAAGAAAATCAATTCAAATTCTCTCAACATACTCGTAGCCGCAATAATCACCGCAGTTCCTAGAACCGGGCGAATCAAAGGCAATCTAATGCTCATGTCCATCACAAAATCAGATGCACCGTCTATTTTCGCCGCCTCATAAATATCCTCAGGAATAGAAAACAGCCCTGCAAGAACGATAATGACAATCATCCCTGAATAGAGTAACCACATACTGGTAACTGTTAAAAACGCACTATTCGGATCAAAAAACCAGTTCTTCGTAATTTCCTTCCCTGTTATTGAGGACAGAAAAGAATTAAGCAGCCCATATTTTGCATTAAAAACATTTAAAAAGATAACCGCTAATGCCGCAGAAGAGATTACATTGGGAATCATAAAAATGGTTCTAAAAATTTTCCACCCACGAAAACGCTTGGCTAAAATCAATGCTAAAACTGTCCCTATAAAAACATGAAAAATACCTTGCAAAATAGTCCAAATCACTGTGTTAAATATAGATTGAAGCATCCTTGGATCTGCTGTAAATCCAAGCAGATAGTTCTTTAGCCCCACCGGATGAAATACTCCACCGGATTTCCATTCAAAAAAGGAAGTTATAAACACGATAAGCATAGGAACAAGATACAACATCATAAATAGTATCATTGTCGGTAGAGAAAAAAGTATAATCATCCATTTCTTGTTCCTTGATTGCATAGTATTCCTCACCTTCCTATTGCTGGAAACAGTCTTAGCATCATCGATCAACTTATAATTTTACTGATTCTTCTGGGCTGCTTCCGTTAATTTTTTTGCAAATTCTTCTGCAGTAATTTTGTTTTGGGCCAATAATGGATATTCCACACTCACTTCATCCACTACATTGGCAAACCATAAAGACTGAAAATCATTGATATGTCTCTTTGCTGTATTGGCCAAGTGGATGGTTTCTTGAACCAGAGGATATACTTTAGAGTCTACTTCTTTCTTTAAGCAGGGAATCTCACCGGTAATTTCCACATTAGCTTTTTGACTGTCTTCATTGGTCATAAACTTCACAAAAGTAGCTGCTGCCTTTCTTTTTTCTTCCGTCTTAGCTGCTACATTAAAACCAATCTTTCCTGCATCATACATAACATCTCCGGGAAACGCAGCTACGCCAATCTTGTCTGCAAAGCCCTCTTCCACCTTATCCGTGTCGTAAAAATCCCCCACCATCCAAGGTCCATTCGCTATGATAGCAGTTTGCTCCGTAAAGAAATTTCCGGCTGCATTCTCATAAGCACCGCCAATGGCATCCGTAGAGGTATACTCGTTAAACATCTTTTGAATATCAGAAACCGCATGAATAAAATATTCTTGATTATAATCCTCGGGAAGGCTTGTATTCATAAACTTTTCCCCTTCCTCTGTCTGTCCAACTATGGCACCAAGCATAAGAGAAGTTACCCATCCGGAATCTGCCGTATCCATAGATAAAGGAGTAATTCCGGCAGCCTTTAATTTATCGCAATTCTGGAAAAACTCTTCCCAAGTGCTTGCAGGCTTTTCTATACCGGCCTTTTTAAATAAATCTTTATTATAAAAATAGCCTATAACCTGCTTGGAAATGGGGGCACCGTAAATCTTCCCATCACGGGAATTGATTTCCCAGCATTTTTCATCAATAGAATTTTTCCATTCTTCATCGATGTAAGGTGTTAAATCCACAAACTTATCCTGCATCGTATCGATTAAATTATAGCCTCCTGCCGCAATCACATCCGGCAACGCATCCGAACTATATAAGACTTTCATCTTATCTACATAAGCCTGATCTCCGGCAATTTCCTCAACATTTACTTTGATTTCATCACCATATTCCTTATTGAAAGCGTCCAGTCTATTATGAAACCATTCCTTTGACGAACTCACTCCAACCCAGGATGTAGCAAAGGTGATTTCAACTTGACCTTCTCTGCTTGCCTCTTGCCCCTTTGCTTCGGTACCGGATGCTTCTTTTGAAGAAGTTGAGCAAGCTGACAACCCTCCAATACATACCGCTCCCGCTAATAGCATAGACAATGACTTCCTAACTACTTTTTTCATAATTTCTCCTTCCTTAACCTTTTATTGCTCCGGTGACCATACTTTGCGTCACTTGTTCTTGTAAGATGATGTAAATAATAATGCTGGGAAGAATCACCATCGTAAGGGCTGCAAAAAGAGCCGTGTAGTTAAACGAAAACTGCGTAGTAAAATAATTCAACGCCAAAGGTAATGTTCTTACTTTTTCTGACTTTGTTAAAACCAAGGCAAACATAAATTCATTCCATGACATTAAAAACTGTAGAACGGCAACGGTAGACAGTCCTGACTTAGCCAAAGGAAGTACGATTACAAAAAATGTTTTCATATATCCGCAGCCATCAATATATGCAGCCTCTTCCAATTCCTTCGGAATACTTTGAAAGTAACTTCGAATAACAAAGAAGGAGGTTGGTAGCCCCAAAGCAGTGTGCACTAAAATCAATCCTACAATTGTATCAAACAGATGAATACTCACCATGATCCTGTAAATCGGCATAAGTAGTGCAGAGCTGGGAATTAAGAGGGACGAAGAAATCATTAATGCCATAAAGGCTCTTCCTTTAAATTCGAACCTTGCAAATACATATGCCGTCATGGATACAAACAAAAGATTTAATATTGTACTTGCAGTAGCAATGATTAGGCTGTTTCCATAAAACTGAAGTATGGGGGAGACCTCCAACGCAACTTTGTATCCTTTAAAATCAAAGCTTGAAGGAAAGGAAAATGCAGAAAGCATGATTTCTCGATTTGTTTTAAAGGAAGAAAGTAAAATCCATGCCAAAGGAGCAATCGATATTAGCGTAAAAACAGCTAATAAAATAATCTTTATTGTTCTAAGAAGAAGTATTCTTTGGTAGTTCGGCATTTATTTTCTCCTTTCTCTTGAATTTGTTTCTTTTATACCCTTTGATTTTCTGCACAGGTGCTCCTCTCTATTATTCTAAAGGGAAACATAATATCTAAAGTTTTATGTTCTGTTTCATTCATAAAGAAATCCAAGCACTGTGTAACAAAGGCTTTAATCGGTTGGTGAATCGTGGTCAATGGTGGATTGTATTTTTCTGCAAAAGCTATATCATCAAAGCCCAAAACCGAAATATCCCTTGGAACCTCTAAGCCATTTGCGATTAATGCTTTAATTGCACCCATTGCCATCTCGTCACTAAATGCAAATACTGCGGTAAAATCTTTTTTTGCTTTAAGCATTTTTTCAGTCAAACGATACCCCATTTCATAGGTCATTTTCCCGTAAGCAATAAGCTCCTCTTGACCTTGCAGAGAATACTCTTCTAAGGCTTTCCTACATCCCATTAGTCTTTGAAAAGTAGATCCCATTTTATTTTCAAAGTCAGAAAGAACCAGTATCTTTTCATGTTTTAATTTAATAAGATATTTCATCCCTTCGTAGGCCGCTAGCAAATCATTAACATGTACCGATTCCACCTTATCATTTTGGGAAACACCGCCACACATAATGGTTTTTATGTTTTTTGAATGAATATATTTTAAAATATCCGGGTTAATATTTTCATCTAAATAAATAACCCCTTCGATATTCATTTCCGTAATAAAATGCTTATAGTCACTTTCTTCATTGGAATAAGGAATGATAATCAAGCGAAACCTATACCTTGATAGCTGTTCTAAAATTTCTTTTACTACATCTCCATAAAATGATAGTTCTAAATCCGAAAGCAACAGAGCAATAACCCCTCTATCCTTTCTTTTTCTATATTTATGAATATAGCCAAGCTTTTCTGCCGCATTTTCAATTTGATTACTCAGCTCTGTTCCTACTACGCTACTTCCTGAATAGTATCTTGAAACAGTAGCCGGAGAAACGCCGGCAGCTTTGGCAACGTCTCTAATTGTTGCTGAAATTACTTTTGGACTATCATTTGCCATGCAATAACTTATCTCTACTTTCTAGTGTATTATATGTAAATAATAATTGTAATTTATAGATTTTATTGTATATAGTGGTTAATTATAGTCAATATTGTTTCAGTTGTTTCATTATATTTTCAACTGTTTCAGATTTTTTTCTCATGCTTTAGATATTATTACTAGTAACTTGAGTTTCTAAGATCTTTATCTCTTAGCAAATACTCTTTTTTCAATATTTTTTTCTTCCTCAGAACCCTTTTCAAAAATGGTGGTTTTCCATCTCACAACTTTTTCAAGGGACTTTTTCGAGTTTTCTCAACTTTTTCAAGGGACTTTCCATTAGCAACAAAAAAAGGGCTGTAAAAATCAAAATAAGAAATAGATTTTCGGCAATATAGGTCTAAATGAGGGGTAGTCTGAGCCCGTCGGTACTTGCGAAAAACAAGAGAATCGAAGTTTTTCGCT
>NZ_CAUTEG010000038.1:0-20300 GCF_963537195.1 Oribacterium sinus
TAAAAGAAAAATATTTCCAATCCAATCAAAATCAATATAACGCCACCTAGGATTTCCGCCTTATTGGAAAGAATCGTTCCGCATTTTTTCCCTATGCCGATGGCAAGGTAACAAAGAAGCAGGGTTTCCCCTCCGATAATCAGAGAAACCAACAGTGCCTTCGTCAGAGTATAGCTTGCGATAGTAAAGCCAACAGAAAGAGCATCGATAGAGGTGGCGATTCCCTGAAGCAGTAAATCCTTCTTTGTCAGAATGGATTCCGCCTCTTCCTCCTTTTTCTGAATACCGGCAAGCAGCATTTTCCCACCGATATAGAGTAGAAGTCCTAAAGAAATCCAGGGAATCAAACTTTCCAGCTTCTGAAAATACTGCAACAAACAATGTACCATAATCCAGCCCAAAAGTGGCATCAAAAACTGGAAGAAGCCGTATACTCCTGCAATACACCACCTCTTCTTTTCCTGCATTCCTTTTTCCGCCAGGCCGTTGGCCATGGAAACCGTTACCGCATCCATAGCAAGGCCTGCTCCCAATAAAAAACTATTGATAATAAACTTCATAACGCTCCTGACTTTTGATTTCTGATTCTAAGCCCAAGTCGAATCCTGTTCCTGTGATTCTTCTACACTACTCCTACACAACGAAAACTCCCGCACTTCAGCGCTAACCCGCAGGAAAAATGAGAACCCCCGTGATACATTAGCGGTACTTTCTAAAAAACAAAAAGGTATAACGATTGCTCGCTATACCTTAAAAATCCTATGACAGACTCCATGTATAGCTTGCGTTATACATGAGTCTCGCATTTTAAAACAAGCCAGGCTTCCCGCCAGTATGTTGACTTGTTGCGCTTTCGCGTATGCTACTCCCTCACTGCTCTTAAGGAGTTTCCCATAAAAGCACGAGGTTAGTCAATTCTAACAGCATTTCAGACTGTTCTTCTTCCGATACAGTAAATCGAGTCTTGGCATGGCAAGACATTTTCCGAAACTTTATCCAAGAGCTGTTCTTTCCGAATGTCAAGCCGGAACGGTTTATTCAAAGGCAAAAACATTCAGCCCGGTCTGCCCCTTTAAATCTTCCTGTCTTCCCACCTTGCCGGGAAGGGTATGCAGGAAGATTTCTCCCGTTCCGGAGATTCTGCATTTTTTCAAATGTCCTCCAATGCCACGAAGCTCTTCATCACAGGCATTGGCATGGATGTGCAAATAGGGCTTTCCGTCCTTTTCCGTTACAGAGCCAAGGAGGGAAGTGATCTCCATTTCCCCGGTAAACTCCTTGGGATAGTATTTCTTCTCGTGCACATTATAAAGTCCCACTTCCATACAATCGGAAGCACCGATACCGGAAATACTTGCCAAGGCAATGCCTTCCTTCTCACAAAGGCTTGTCAGGCATTCCATCACTTCCTCTCCCCTGTCTAAACGTACCACATAGTCCTCTCCGATTTTACGAAACTCCATAGAATCTCCTTTCTCTTCACTCAAACTCAACTTGTCTTTTCGCGTAACGCTGTAAATCGTTTTCCTTTCCAGTATATCACTGTGATTAGTTTTCTTTTTCAGGATAACGCTGTGAACAGTTTTCTTTTACAGTATAACGCTGTGCACGGTTTTTTTCTATCCGCACACAGGAAAAAGCCCGTAATCCCGTAATAGGTTTATTTTGGAAAAAACTTGTTTCTTCGGAAAAATCTCGGCAATTCCAGGCTTCTTCAGAATATCTCGGCGATTGTAGGCTTCTTCGGGAAAATCTTGGCGATTCCAGGCTTCTTCGGGAAAATCTTGGCGATTCCAGGCCTCTTCGGGAAAATCTCGGCGATTCTCTTTCGGAAAAAACAAAGCTATTGTATACTTAGGCAGAATTTTTGAACTAGTTTTGGAATGGTAAAAGCTATTTCTTCCTATGCAGAAGGTTGGAACCGGCAAAGAAAATGGCAAGCCTATCAGACGGATAGAAATTGTACAGAAAATGGCAGGTCTATCCGTAGGAAGAAATCAAAAAAAGGAGAAGAGCAAAAAAATGGATATTATTCAGAAAATCAGCGAGGATTTGTCCTTAAAGAAAAAACAGGTAGAGGCAGCAGTACAGCTTTTGGATGAAGGAAATACCGTCCCCTTTATTGCCCGCTATCGTAAGGAGCTAACCTCCGGTTTAAATGATGAAGAGCTACGAAATCTGGAGGAAAAGCTGCAATATCTTCGGAAGCTGGAGGAGCGAAGAGAAAGTATTCTCCATAGTATTGAGGAGCAGGGAAAATTAACGGAGGAATTGAAAAAGGAAATCCTGGCCGCAGATACCGCCGTTCGTCTGGAGGACCTGTACCTTCCCTATAAGCCAAAGCGGAGAACCAGAGGCATGATTGCCAGAGAAAAGGGGCTGGAAGAACTGGCTAAGGCTCTTCTTCTCCCCTGTGCTAATCTGGAAGCAGAGGCGGAAAAGTATATTTCTCCGGAAAAAGAAGTGCTGACTGCTACCGATGCCTTAAACTACGCCAAGGATATTTTGGCGGAGGACTTCTCCGAGGATGCCCGCTTAAGAGAATGGATTCGAAACAAGAGCCTGAAGGAGGGCTTCATTTGCTCCTCTCTAAAGGAAAAGGAGGAAACGCCGGAAAGTAAGACCTATGAAAATTACTTCTCCTACGAGGAAAAAGTTCAGTCTATCCCGGGGCATAGAATTCTTGCCTTAAACCGTGGGGAAAAGGAAAAAATTCTCAGCGTAAAACTCCGTTTTCCTGAAGAAGAAATCCTTCATTATATAGAGGAGCAGGTGCAAGTCAGTAAGAAAGGAAAATGCAGACCTTACCTCGAGGAAGCCATTGCCGACTCCTACAAGCGTCTGATTGCCCCCTCTATTGAGACGGAAATCCGAAACATTTTGACCGAAAAGGCGGAGGACGGGGCCATCCTGGTTTTCTCCGATAACTTAAAGCAGCTTTTGATGCAGGCACCCATTACCGGAAAGGTAGTTTTAGGCTGGGATCCGGGCTTTCGTACCGGCTGTAAAATCGCCGTGGTGGATGCCACCGGAAAGGTACTGGATACCACCGTCATTTATCCCACCCCTCCTAAAAATCAGGTGAAGGAATCTATGGCGAAAATCCACCAGCTGATTCAAAAGCACCATGTGGATATTATCGCTTTGGGAAATGGAACCGCCTCCAGAGAATCGGAAAAGGTGATTTCCGACTATTTAAAGGAGCAAAAGAGCCCTGTAAAATATGTGATTGTCAATGAAGCAGGGGCCTCCGTATATTCTGCCAGCAAGCTTGCCACAGAAGAATTCCCAAATTTTGATGTGGGAGAAAGAAGCTCCACCTCCATGGCAAGGCGTTTGCAAGACCCCTTGGCGGAGCTTGTGAAAATTGATCCCAAGTCCATCGGTGTGGGACAATATCAGCATGACATGAACCAAAGTAAGCTTACAGAGCAGTTAAACAAGGTGGTGGAGGACTGTGTAAATAAGGTAGGGGTAGACTTAAACACTGCCTCTGCCTCTCTCCTCTCCTACATTTCCGGAATCAGCAAGACTATTGCCAAAAATATTGTGGCTTTCCGGGAAGAAAACGGTGCCTTCAAGTCTCGAAAAGAGCTTTTAAAGGTGGCCAAGCTAGGACCGAAGGCCTTTGAGCAGAGTGCCGGATTCCTCAGAATCCGTGGGGGAAAAGAGCTTTTGGATATGACCTCCGTGCATCCCGAATCCTACAGCGTAGCGAAGGAAATGCTGGCATTAGCGGGAATTGCGGAGAATGAACTACTCTCCGGAAAAGGCAAGGAAATGGGAAAAATCCTTTCTTCTCTCCCCGGTGGATTAAAGGGCGTAGAGCAGAAACTTTCCGTAGGAGAATATACCTTAAAGGATATTATTGAAGCTTTAGCAAAGCCGGGAAGAGACCCAAGAGAAGATGTTCCCGCCCCCATCCTTCGAGAGGATGTGCTGGAACTGGAAGATTTAAAAGAAGGCATGGTTCTACAGGGAACCGTAAGAAATGTCATTGACTTCGGTGCCTTTGTGGATATCGGGGTGCATCAGGACGGCCTTGTGCATATTTCCGCGCTCTCCAAGAAATTTGTGAAGCATCCTTTGGATGTGGTAAAGCTTGGGGATATAGTGAAGGTGAAGGTCTTGTCTGTGGATGTGGCTAGGAAGAAGATTTCCTTAAGTATGAAGGATGTAGAGTAAGGGGGGACTAATATAAAAGGTACATCTGCGAAAACAGATGTACCCTATCTCCCAAACAAATCGGAGTGCGTCCCCGTCCTTGAAGCTGTGAGGATCAGTTGTGATTTATTTACCGCATAAATAAGTAGCCAATCCGGCAGGATATGACATTCTCGAAACCCGATATAATTTCCGGTTAAAGCATGGTCGTGATAACGCTGATCCAAGGTTTTTTCTTCTAAAAGAGTATTTAGTACCGTTTCAAGCAAAGATAGATCATAGCCTCGTTTTTTTGCAAGTTTCAAATCCTTGCGAAAGGCACCTGTGGTTACAAGCTCTAACATTATTCACCGTCCGTTTCCAGCTCATCCAATAATTCGTGTACCGAGGCATAACGCTTGGCGGGAATTTTTCCTGCCATAATGAGCTTTGCTTCCTCCATCGCCATTTCCGTTTCCAAGTTGAAACGAGGCTGTTTCATTTCAAAAGGAAGTCCTCCCTCCATCAGTGATTTATGAAGAAAAATATTGATGGCATCGGTTACTGTAATTCCAAAGCTTGAAAATAACTGTTCCGCACTCGCTTTTGTTTCCGGATCAATACGGACATTGATATTCGCCGTTTTTGCCATAGTTTTCACCTCCCTGCTTTCTTATAGGGATAATATCACTTTGTGCAAGCAAATACAATACAATGTGAAACTTCTTCATACTCTCGCAAAAAACGAATAGCATGAAGTTTGACAGTCCCTTTTTTATCCCTCTTCCAGCTCTTCCAATGCCAAGGAGCTTTCTTCCCAGATGGCATATTGTTCCTGTAGGGAGGCTTCTGCGGCTTCCTGCTCTTTATGGAGTTCCATAAGTCTGCCTGCATCACTTCCCACCTCTTCCATGGCGGTAGAGAGTTCCGTGATTTTTTCTTCCAAGCGGGCAATTTCTTCCTCTGCCTTTTTCAGGCTGGTCTCCCATTTTCTTTTCTTTGCGGCAAATTCCTTTTGAGACGCCCAATCCTGCTTGGCAGCCTCTTTCTCCTGGGCCTTCTTTAATTCCTCAGGGTCTACCCAAGTGTTTTGTACTGTATCCTTTTGAAGGCTGTCACCGTAGCTTCTGACATCTTCCTTCTTTTCCAGATAATAGTCGTAATTTCCGATATAATTATCAAAACGATTGGAAAAAAGCTCCATGATTCTTGTGGCTGTTTGGTTGATAAAATATCGGTCATGGGAAACATATAAAACCGTTCCCTCATAGTTACGGATAGCTTCTTCCAGAACTTCTTTTCCCTGAATATCCAAGTGGTTGGTAGGCTCGTCCAAAATCAGGAAGTTGGCATCGGAAAGCATAAGCTTTGCCAAGCTCACTCTACCCCTTTCTCCACCGGAAAGGTCCCCAACTTTTTTATATACATCATCTCCTGTAAAAAGAAAGGCCGCCAGTACATTACGAACCCGGGTGTTGTTCATATCAGGATAAGTGTCCTGAATTTCATCAAACAGAGTTTTTTCCATATGAAGAACGGCATGCTCCTGGTCATAGTAGGCAATCTTCACTTTGGAGCCCAGACGAAACTCCCCTTCATCCGCCTGAATCAGGCCATTTAAAATCTTTAAAAGCGTTGTCTTTCCGGTACCGTTATCTCCGATTACTGCTACATGTTCTCCTCTTTGAATGGAAAAAGTCCCATGGGAGAACAGCCTTTTACCATCAAAACTTTTTCCTAAATCTTTCGCAATCAAAACGTCATTTCCGGAGGCTTCCCTTGGCATAAACAAAAGTCGCATCTCGTTCTGTAAATCCTCCGGTTGCTCCAGTCGCTCCACCTTGGACAGAAGCTTTTCTCGAGACTCTGCCCTCTTAATGCTTTTTTCCCGGTTGAACTGCTTTAGCTTTTCGATAACCGCTTCCTGATGTTTGATTTCCGCCTGTTGATTCTCGTAAGCCTTTCTTTCCGCCTCCCGAATCATTTTCTTCTTTTCCGCATAGGCGGTGTAATTTCCCAGATACATCCGGGCCTTTCCCCGTTCCAGGTCAATTACCTTCGTCACGATTTTATCTAAAAAGTATCGGTCATGGGACACCAAAAGAACAGCCCCATCATAGCGCTTTAGGACCTTTTCCAACCACTGAATAGAGCCGATATCCAAGTGGTTTGTCGGCTCGTCCAAAATCAAAAGGTCGGGCTTCTCCATCAGGATTTCTTCCAATCTCTTCTTGGTCTTCTGCCCTCCGGAAAGAGACTCGTATTCTTCATCCTCCTGCTCCATATCCGCATGCTGCTGCGCAAGGTAAGCCATCTTTTTATCTTTGGAAAATGCAATCCCCCCCTCATCTGCCTCCTCAATTCCCAGAATACAGCGGAGTAACGTAGTCTTTCCTGAACCATTGATTCCCACAATGGCCGCCTTTTCCTTTTCCTCAAGATGAAAAGATACTTCCTTTAATACTGATTGTCCTACATAGGATTTACTTAAATTAGAGATATTTAAAATCATAGGATTTAGTATACTGGATTCCCTGACTTTCGGCTATGGTTTTTTTCCTCCTGTTTTCAATAAAAAAGAGCGAAAGATTTTACTCTCCCTCCACGCTTTGCACCAAATACTATATTATTTTTGGTGCATTATTTAATTTCGTGAATTTCTTTTTCCAGTTCAAGCACTGAATTCATCAGTTCTTCAAAACTCGGATACTCGCCAAAGAACATCTCAGTCATATTTTTATAATCTTCTTTAATATCCCTTAGGCGATACTCATCAGGCATAAGTCTGATTGTTTCGGTTGTGGCTTCTTCATATTTTGCCCATTTTCTCGGATAAAATTTCTGTTTAAACTGAACAACTTTTTCAAGGAGCTCATGGCTCTTAAAAGCGCTGTCTTTATACCTCGAATTTGCAATACAAACTAAATCATAATAGTGTCTTGCATATCTTTTCGGTATTGCAAGCTCTTCAGGTCTGTTTGCTTCATGATGAAGGATAGTCGCTTTCTCCCAGAATGTTCTTTCAGGAAGAACGGTTTTTACTTCTATGAAATCCCCCTCAAAGAGCATAGGATATATTTTTTGTATATCAGGCACAATATGAACTGCTTCCGATGGTGTCCATGCTGCCAGTGTTCCAATCTCAAGTCTTACTACTTGTGTTACATACGAAGACTTAAATACTTTCGGATATTCAAACAATACTGTCTGCAGATCGCTTTCATCTATTCTTATATGAAATTCCTCATTAAGCATATCTCTAAAATCACTTTCTAACTGAGGAAGAAATTCAATTTTTAGAAAGTCTTCTGTCTTTTGATTGGAGTCTTTATTAAATTTATCTTGATTTGTGTTGGAGCGTTCTTGCCACGGTTCATCAAAGCTATACCCTATTACTCTCCAATCAAGTATTAAGTCAATATCTTCAGAAAATCTGTGAATTAAATTAAAGCACTTTGAAAGGCTTGTGCCACCCTTAAAAGTAAAAGCCTCTTTCCACTTACACTTTGAGAAGAGATAATTCAAAACAAAGCATACCCAATAATCTTTTTCAAGAATTACCTCATTTACACCTATTTTCAAGGAAGCATTTTTGATAACTTGCTCCAATTCATTTTTTGACATCTTTTTGTATTCAAACATTTCTACACCTTTGAAATTTTCTTAATAACGCCGTATACCCAGGCACTTGTGGTTTTACTATCCGCAAGTAGTTCCGATTTTTCTTTTTCGGATAATTTTTCTCGTAGATAATCAATCTGCTTTGAAGTGATTTTATCTTTTCCGATTGCCTTAATAGATTGTATAACCATTGCAGTAAGTGTTGACATTTTGGAAACATCTCCATTATTTCTACGCTTAAATTCGATTGTTGCATTACCGAAACTGAAACTGACATATCTTCCGTCTGAGATGTATGTCCACTTTGCCGGGACTTGCGTAGACAAGCCTAATAAATTTAAAGCCGTATTGCCCGATGGAGCAATCGTCCAATTATATTTTCTGGCAATTGCATTCGCAACTTCATTCACGGACGGTGCTTCATACTCTCCAATCAGTTCTATATATTTTGGCTTATAGTAGATGCCTTTCATAATACGGATGATCACTTTATCTTCTACCAGACGATTTAATGTACTGCGAACTGTTTCATATCCTGCAATATCAAAAAAATCATTGGCGATGAAAACCTGATTGGAGTCAAAATTTTCTATCCTACTTAATATTTTTTGCTTATAATTCACTTGATATGCCACCTCCTTTGCACCAAATATTGTATAATATTTGGTGCAAAGGGTCAATGGTAGTAAATCTCCTCGGTATGTTCTAAAAATGGCTGCTTTTGCATGTTTTCACCTCTATGAATTTGCTACACACTGTGTCGCATTTTAAATATCTTGCGAAAGGATTTCCAAATGTACGAGAACTTCAACATCATCTCTCCCAAGGACTATGCAACTCCAATCCATCCATATCCCTGAACTGCCATATCCACAAAATGGTTCATGAGAAGGGATACCTTAGAATCAAAGGATACTTTATCATAGCTTTCAGGCAGATCATCATTCAGAGATAGCTCCACCTCATGTTTCAACTTGGCACGTGGCTGTTCATCTTTGTACCAATCTACTACTAGAAGGCTACTGCGATTATCCACTAATTTCTTATAAAGATTCTTAGCAGATAGTTTTACTTTTTGCTCCTCAGCTTGTGTTAGTTTCTTTCCTGCAATCAGCAAATCATAGATTTCCATCTCTTCTTCTGTAAGACCTTCTGTATTTGCACGATTATCTTCCTGACGAAGATCTTCAAGAAGTTTTACAAGTTGCTCGTAATAATCCTCGTTTTCAGTTCCACCTGCATTATAGGAGTCAATAATACGCTTGAATCTTTCTGAAAATTTTGTTCTCGTACAGTTTTTATTAAGCATCTGTTCCAAGGCTTGCTCAATAAACGCCTTCAAATCGTTGATTTCAATAGCCTTATACTTGGCAACTTTGATTTCTTTTCGTAGCTGTTCCACATCGACCTTAGAAAGATCAATTGCTTTTGTACCTTTAATCAAATACTGTGGTTCATCACGAACATAGCTGATGACAAATTCCCGGCTTGCGGTCACGCTACCATCAAGTACCTGATTCATTCTCTGTCTGGCACGAGCGACTTTTTCATCATCAATAGCGTGATAAAAAAGACCATGCAGATACACAAGCGGTGCAAACTTATCGTTGCTCCAATTCTTCTCAAAGATTTCCGGCTTTGATGCTTCATAAAGATTCGTCAAAGCATTGAGGATAACCTTGAATTTCTCTTTATTATCATCTTTGGCAACGATAGTGTCATAAGCACTTCTTAATGCATCCAGTTTATCCAGTATATTAGAATCAGCAATTATCTTTTCTAGGTCGATGCTCATTGACCTTAGGAAGGAATCCGCCTCTTCAATAGTACCGTCAATATAGCCTATTAGCTGGTCAATATCCTTTGCAGGGAATTCTGTTCCGTCATTGCCGGTGGCATATTCTGTTAATGCCTTCTTCATGTATTTAAACACGTTGACATAATCAACAATGATTCCGGCAGTTTTTCCCGGATACACTCTGTTGGCACGAGCAATCGCCTGCATTAGGGTATGACCTTTCATCGGCTTGTCCAAGTAGAGTGTAGAAAGATTCTTGACATCAAATCCTGTCAGCCACATCGCACACACGAATACGAGCTGCAACGAATCATTAGGATCTTTGAATCTATCCTCAATATCTCTACCGTCCGGTGTGATTTCTTTCATCTTTGCACGATGCTCAGATATCCGTAAGCCCTGCTTTGCAAACTTGGCTTCTTCATCATTTTCCTCTGAGATGATAACAGCCATTTCAACATTATTCATATAAGCAAGAATGCGAGTGAGCCGATCACGTTCTTCCTTAGTAGAAGCAGTATTTCGCTCTTTCATGATGTTCTGCTTTTCTATAGCCCAGTAATGCTGAACCTTATCATACATTTTGACAGCAGTATATTTATCGACAGATATAACCATACCTTTTCCCAGGAATCCACGTCTTGGGAAGTGATAGGCAATATCCTGTGCAACCTTATCCAGTCTGTCATCACGCTTGATGACCTCTAAAATACGAGAAGATGCGTTTTCTAACAGACGTGTTTCATCCTCGTTTAAATTTTCTTCTTCGATAATGTCCACAATGTCATCGTCAAGGAAATCATTCTCAAGTCCAACTTCCGGAACTCGTCTGGAATAGAATAAAGGTACTGTAGAGCCGTCTTCAACAGACTGTGCAAAATTATACTCTGATACATAATCTCCAAACCACTGATTTGTAAGGCGTTTTGTACCAAGGAGTGGCGTTCCGGTAAATGCAACAAAATTAGCATTCGGAAGTGCAGTTCTCATGTTCTCTGCCAAGTCCTTATACTGTGTTCTGTGTGCTTCATCAACAAGGACAATAATATCGTCACGAGTAGAAAGAATCGGATATTTCTTTGTTTTGTCGTATCTGAACTTATGAATCAAAGTAAAGATAAAAGCCTTATTGGTAGTTAGAAAATCTCTTAACTGCTTACTATCCTTAGGCTGGCATTCTTCTTTAGAACCAATAACCTCAGTACGTACGAAGTTCTTATGAATCTGAGTATCCAAATCCTCACGGTCTGTAATAACGAGGAACGAGAAATTACCTTGAATCTTACGCTTCACTTTACGGGCAAACATAACCATAGAATAGGATTTGCCTGAGCCCTGTGTATGCCAGAAAACACCAAGCTTACCATTAAGCTCTTTTCTGTTCTCGACGGATTCCATTAGGTTATTTACACCTAAGTACTGGTGGTTCTTAGCGATAATCTTTATTCTCTGATTTTCAAAGAGAATAAAGTTTTCAATATAGTCAATCAATCTATCTTTGTTAAGAAGACCATCAACAAAATATCTGACTGAGCTATCCTTTACACTATCTGCTGAGAGAATAGCTTCTCGATCCAGTTTTTCCTTTTCACTGTCAATCTTGAGCCATTCAAAGAAATAGTCATAGCTTGCATTAAATGCACCAAGCTTCGTCTCCAAACCATTTGAAAGCACACAAATCTGATTAAATGCAAAGAGATTCGGAATATCTCGCATGTAATCTTTCAGATTCTTGTTGTAGGCTTCTTCAAGCTTAACAATGCTATTTTTCAGTTCGATAAACACAAGGGGCATACCATTGATGAAGATAAGGATATCCGGTCTTCTGTAGTAGACCTTCCCCTGTATCCACATCTGCGATACTGCTGTGAAAGTATTGTTCTCCGGATGCTCAAAATCGATAAGCTTAACAAAATCAAAGTCCTCTTTTCCGTTTCTACGAACTGTGATTTTTATATTATTACGAATTTGCCTGTATAATTTGTAATTAGTATCTACAACGTCCGTTCCTGAATAATCTTGCCTTAATGTCTTTACTATCTCTTTAATTTTATCTTCTTCGATAGTTAGATTAATACGCTTAAGAGAAGACAACATAACATCAGGAAGAACACATTCCTTCTTTGAAGTTCTTCCTGTGCCATCATTCAAATCATCACGCTTGCTTGGATCAGCATCACAAATGAGGATATCATATTTAAATGGTTCAGCTTTTAATTTTGTAAGTATAGCCTGTTCTATATCATCTTCAGATATAAAATTACGCATGTAAAGACCGCCTTACACTTCAATTTTTCCGCTCATTAAGCGCGGTAAAAGCATATCTCGTTGCTTTGCAAGTAATTGATTGTGCTGTTTCAGTATTTTGATTTCATCATAATACGGTTTAACAAAATCATTATATTTGTTTATTAATTCCTCTGTCGGAATTAAGACACAGAGCTTATTGATGTTTTTAGGATATACATGTGGTTGTGCCGCTCCACATTGCAAATTACTAATAACTGGTTGGATATATTTAAGCGTATTATATACAAACCAAATTGTTGCATCACCCTGATAGTAGGAACAATCTGCAGCCCAAATATCCCGCAAATGATATTGAAGATATCCTGCGTTAGCTCCCGAAGCACTGATTGTAAGGCTTTCACCACATACATTCGCTTCATTATGGTATCCAGAAGGTTGTAATCCTGCTGAAATCACAGTAATATCTCCTTTGAGCATCTTTTCGGCAGTAATATTTTTTCCTCTCACAAAGCTCCCAATATTTCCTAACTCATCATATTTGAAGATAGAAGGTACCAAATGCTTTTTCTCTTCTGTGCCAACTTGCCAACCTCTAGGTTTCTTCTCCTCAACCTCAATATCCTCATATCCCGGAAAGCGAAATCTTACAAACCATTCTTTATATAGATTCTCTGCCATTTGCTCCAATAACTTGATACGCTTGTTGTTGTTTTCAATTAACTTGTCATATTGGAAAAGCGCATTTGCAATGGTATTTTGATACTCTATGTTCGGTAACGGAACTTTTATTCTTACTAATTCTGTTCCTCGTATCCCAGCTTGTGCACACTGATTTACGATAGTTTTCACTGGGTTATATGACAGTTGAAATAAATAGTAATAATACAATGGATTAGCTCTAGTTTCATCCAATCTTACACGAATTAAGTGCGATTCAAAAGTTGTTTTTTCAGCTAAATTATTAACAACAGAACATTTCCCAGCACCGGTTGCAACTAGTGATTGTCTAGCAAATAATAAATCGCCCTTTTCAAGAAGAAATTTTTTTTTCTCTCGTTCATTCATTTGAACTCTTTCCATATACATATCATTAATAATATCATTAGAAAATAGCTCTCCCATATTTACCATCTTGTAGCCTTCACCACGAACAGCGCTTGGTCTAGATAGACCATTGCACGATGGTATTTTGTATAATTCTCCAAATCTTACATATTCCATATCACTCACCCAACAATCCTTTCAGATTTTTTGCGATGAGTTCTTCAAGTTTCTTTGCCTCAGCACTTAATGAAGTGAACTCGGCATTCAAGGATAACATTTCTTCCTTAAACTCTTCCTCGGTTAATCCATCGTCTTCAATAACCACACCAACATAACGTCCTGCGTTGAGGGAGTAGTCCTGTTCAATAATTCCGTCTTCACCATCCATTAGCGCCGCCTTACAAAGACCGATAATATCAGCATATACACCGTTCGGGAATCTTTCCGTCAACCAGTCAATCTGTGACTGCCAATATGCTTTTGTAAGAACTTCTTTGTCATCAGAAGTTTCCGGTGCATTAGCAAGCTCAGTTTTATACTCATCAATCAAATCAACAAGAGCCTGTGTATCTCCGTGATAAAGCTTTGTGATAACGCCAAGATTCTTAATCTGCTCATCAGAGAACTTTCTGTGAGCACGGTCAATCTGTGTAAATACATTTCTTGCATCAATAAATAAGATTTCATTTTTCTTCTCAGTGTTTGGCTTCTGTTTATCGAAGAACCAAAGTGTTGCAGGAAGAGTTACCGATGAGAACATATTAGAAGGAAGGGTCACCATCTGAGAGATGATGCCTTCTTCAATCATTTTCTTTCTAATATCATATTCTGAACCGGATGCATCAGATGCAGAGTTAGCCATAACAAGTGCTGCTTTACCATTTTCGTTTAAGGCGGTAGCAAAGTAGCCAATCCACAAATAGTTTGCGTTAGGTACAGTTTCTTTCTTATCAGATTTTTTCTTTGTTGAATTACTCTTATTTCGTGGTACGCCATACGTATTAAAACGTGCATCGTCAGAAACCTTCTCAACCACAACCTCATCTACATTAAAAGGCGGATTCGCCATTACATAATCGAATTGTCCGAATGCATTATATGGATCAGAATAAAACGAGTTAGCTTGTGTAATGTCACCACGTACATTATTAAGAAGAAGG
Organism: Oribacterium sinus; assembly: GCF_963537195.1. Taxonomy (GTDB): domain Bacteria; phylum Bacillota; class Clostridia; order Lachnospirales; family Lachnospiraceae; genus Oribacterium; species Oribacterium sinus_A. Next base: position 14,017 of record NZ_CAUTEG010000038.1, read on the forward strand.
TTCATCTTAGCGAGTTTTACAGTGTCCGGTTCTTTCTCAACACCATAGCAACGGAACTTCATTTGCTCGCTTTCACTGGCGTTATGATTATGCATGTATCGTGCGGCCTGAACAAACATCCCTCCAGAACCACAGGCCGGATCTAAGAACTTCTTTTCACCCGGCTGAGGATCTAATACCTCTACCATATATCTAACAACTGTTGCAGGGGTATAGAATGTTCCTCCATCCTTACCTTCCGCAAGTGCGAAGTTCCCTAAGAAATATTCATAGATTTCACCAAAAATATCAATAGTGCTATTTTCAGGAATATCCTTAAAAATACGCACGATATTAGAAAGAAGTTCCGGTTCTTCTTCCGGTACTAACTGTGCGTAAACTTCTTTTGGAAGTACACCATCTATTTTAGGATTCTCATCTTCAATGGCTTCCATAGCTTTCTTTACAAGAGTAGCCTTGTTTGCATCGTCCGGTGCATTGTTAATGAAGTCATAGTAAGCACATTCAGGTAGATAGAAGCCACATTTCTCGATGGAAATCTCTTTCATGGATTTTTCCATACGTCCACCTTTAAGACGATTGTATTCTTCTTCAATTTCTTCTTTATGTTGTTTATATAAGATGTCGGCATATCTCAGAAAGATAAGTCCTAGAATAGGCTGACCATATTTATTTGCTGCTAAATGTGCACTTGCACGAAGAACATCGGCAGAGTGCCATAGAGTGTCTTTTAATTCTTTTAGTTCCTTGTCCGTCATGGCATTAAAACTCCTTAACTTTTTATCAGGAATAATTTCTGCTATATCATCAAAAGTACATCCAAGTGCTGAACATATTTTTACTAAAGACTCCACACGGATATCTTCATTTTTTCCCATATGCGCCATTGCATTTGTTGTGATTTTTTGATTTCTGAATCAACTCTGTTTTACTCATATCCAAGTCAATGAGCATCTTCCAAAGTTTCTTATAGCTTACGTGCATTTCAGTCCTCCAAATTGCCATTATCTTAGCAATAATATCCAAAAATAGTATATTGTTAATTAGTCTATTTTTCAATGTTGAATTGAAGTTCTCAATCCAACAAGAGCGAGGATTTTCAATATAATAACGAAAGGATGAGGCCTCATATTAAGGTCTCATCCCTCATTGCCTTGTACCATAACGTCAAGACCCACAATGCTCTCTCTAAGAAATACGGCGTATCCCTCTCTGCACTTGGCAAATGATTCGCCTCCACTCTGAAATCAAAACAGAAGTTGGCGACATCATAACCGCCAAGCAGATTAAAGAACAGCAAAAGTGTAACGTTCAAGCGGAAAAGGATATCCGTTTGACAACGCCTGTTGTGAATTTTTCTTGACTATGGTTCAGTAGCAAAAAAAGAGAATCCTATGATTCTCTTTTTTGGATTTCTAGAATATACTTTAAATATTCTTACTATATTCTTCTTAGAACATACAAACTATTAAAAAGAAGCGATATGGATAGTAGGAAAATTGCCAGGTAATATAGAATGGAATGGTCTCTGGTTAACATGAGTGCTAGCAAAGATGCTAATTGAAAAGGAATTATTTCTCTATACTGAGAGCGTGAGAAATGCCTATTTTTCTTCTTTCCCATAGCATCCTCCTTTCTTACAAATACTTATAATTTATTGTGCTATCACCAGTATATTCTCTTCATCTAATTAATCAACTATTTTCCGCTGGTTTTTATTTTGAACAAGGGAATTCTGAGAAATTCTTGTCAATATTCCACAAATGCTTTAGAATATAGAGGACTTTACTGGGAGGTGAAGTTACACTTAGTCTATTTATCATTAAAAAGGAGGAACCATTATGGCACACGTAGTTAGTGATGAGTGCGTAAGCTGTGGAGCATGTGCAGCAGTATGTCCAGTAGAGGCAATTTCTGAGGGCCCAACAAAGTATGTTGTAGATCCAGATACTTGCATCGATTGTGGCGCTTGCGAAGAGCCATGCCCAACCGGAGCAATCGCAGCTGAATAATCAAGATGTCTTGCGTATCGCAGGGCAGTTATTATGAATAAGAGTTCAAAAAAAGTTGCTCCTTCGAGCAACTTTTTTCTTTTCTCAAAGACCTTCCAAGAGCTTTTTCGCTTTAAAAAATCTCTATATACATTTCGATATTTCTCATGCTTACTTATTTAAAGCAAAGTATCACGCATTATTCAAAGACTAAGCTTATATCTGCCCCATCCATCTAGGCACTTTCATGGAGCCTACGAGCAATAATCTTTCCCATCTTCTTATAGAACTGTACTTTTTTCTTTCTTCTCTTCTTTTCTTCCTCAATCTGCCATAAAAAGAACAGAGAAGCTACAACGGCAAAATACGCCATCCATCTTACCTGAGGAAGGATAGACAGCATTCCCACCAGACCGAATCCCAGCATACAAGCAACAAATATCTCAAAGGTTTTTAACGTAATCTTCATCATTTTCTCCTCCTCGCTTCCTTTCGGATTAGCTTTTCCATATTATAAAACAGTACATTTGTTTTGTAAATAGATATTCTCGAATAAATGTTTGTTTTTATTTTTGTTCTATATTCTTCGAATACGCTACTACGAAATTTAGGATAACAAAAAAGGAGTCCGAAAAAACGGACTCCTAATTGGCTTTGCTTCTACTTCTGATGTTTATTCTGTTTTGTCTGATAACCCTATATTACAGAATACTTACGTTACAGAATACTTATATTCATGAGTACTTATATTCAAGAATACTTTTATCTCTGCTTCTCCTCTATCTTCTATAATGTATAGGATCTTTTCCCGGCTTATAGCACGAAGGGTCTTCTGTAGAAAGGCATTCTATCCTTTACAGCGTCTTCCGCCTTCTTATTCTGATAAGACATTACCGCCAGAGGCGTATTTCCGCCAAAATCTCTTCCCAATACGGAAATGTTGGAGAAGCTTGGCTGAATACTGCCTACATGACTAACGATGCAAACATTAAACTCCTTATCATTTTGACGAGCTCCCACCAAGTATGCAGCCATAACATTCTGGTCATCCCGCATATACTCTGCCAGAGCCTCTTCCAATTCCTTGGTGTCTCCCACCGGGTCGGAAAACTCAATAGCATCGGAAACCTGCACCGGATCCTGTCCCATCAAATGCGCTTGATTCTGGTGGAAGCAATTTACGATAAACTGACGCCACAGGATAAAGTTTTCGGTATTCATATTAATCACAAAGCCGGAGATTCGGGGATCCCCCAAAGCCATGGAAGCTACCTGGTGGAAGCTTAAAACAGCATGGGTTTCCAGTCCCTTAGTCCAATGCTTTGCCTTTTCTTGTGAAGTAAACAAAACATAAAAATGATTATGATCCTTATCCTCTACTACGGCAAAAGCAGGCTTTCTTTCCTGTCCCTCTCCAACAGTTCGCATAGGAACATAAAATTCTGTATGATGATTCAACGCATCCATCAAACGGTCTTCCCACTGCTGATTAGGCTCAGCCTGTAAACCGTGTATCGCCATTAGCAGGCGGGCATTCTTCTTTTCTCTATAATCACTCATGGAAATAGACCTCCTTTTCCTTTGCCATTTTAACATAGAGGCCTAAACTGCACAAGTTTTGTAAAAAATCCTAATACCCGGATTATGACAAAAACACATTACTCTGACCATGGCAAAAATTACATTCCCCTGACCATGGCAAAAATCGTAACACCATAATAGAACTTTCATTAAAGAGAAGAATGATAATGAAGGTCTATCTCCACAGCAGGAGACAGACTTTGATACAAAATATTCTTTTTCAAAGCTTCCTTACACCGTTCTATTGCCTCTTCCTCTTCCAAAAAGCTATAGAAATACAGGTCAATGGTAATTTTAGAGATTCTCGGGCTTTCTTCGTATCCTTTTACTCCTAAGTAGGATAGAGGGTGGTCTAAAACCACCCTCGCCTTTGCTTCCACATCCTCCAGAGGATTCCCTTCCTTCTTCATAAAACTGCAAATACCATGAAGAATTCCGGAAAGCAGGCCTGCACAGAAAAGGTTCACAGAGGTATCCGTATCTTTTTTGCTGTCAAACTCCATTTCCTTAGAAGAATCTATACAATAGTTTTGCATATAAACCTGAACCTGCCCATCCTGCCTTACTATACCGCGATAGCGTAAGTCCTGATGGTGCATTTCATATTCGTGGCTTTCCACAAGCTTCCTCCTAATACTTTTTCCGTAAAAATTCCTGGGCTCTGTGCAACTCCTTTAATTTGGCCTCAATACAGGGAAATTCATTTACAGGGCGATTGGCAAAGGTAGCAAAGCCGCAGTCCGGATTCAACCATACTCTTTCCTTTGGCAGATATTGCAATGCCTCCTCCGCCCGTTGTACTATGCTTTCTCCGGATTCTACTACATCAATTCTTGGATTGATCACTCCTAAGCCCAAAATACAATTTTCCCGAATTGCAGCATTTTCCAAAAGGGAAGATAAGTCTCCCGCCCTCTTAGTGGAGTATTCCAAGGCCAAAACCGAAGGAAGTACCTTGGCAAATAAAGGAACCAAAGGTGTGTAGGAGCCTGTTAAAAGAATTCCCTCATTCTTACTCCAGTTCCCTCTGCAAACATGAAGAACGCTGCAAAGTTCCTTTTCCTTCATAAAATCCACCACCTCCTTTAATAAAGAAGTGGCAAATTCCAATTCCTCTGTAGGATCTTTCTTCTCTGACAAGGCGGCACACATAAAGGATCTGGTTTTCCCCTTGCTAAAGACTACCTCTGTAAGCACCGGCTCGTCCAGCTGAATCACCGATACCCCCATTTGCCTAAGCTCTTCAATTTCTTCTTTTAACAGAGCCACTACATCTTTTCCCAACTCCTCTTTGCTGTCATAGACCTTGGAAGAAAGGGCCGGAAGCCACATGGAACGGGTCATCAGGTAAGGGCCGGGAAGAGTCGCCTTGATCTCCTTATCCGAAAACTGCCGGATTCTAAGGATCTCTTCCTTTAAAAGACTTTCTTTCCTTTTGATTTTCCCGGTACAAATGGCATTTTTGATACTAACTGCCGGCACATCCAGGGTATCCAGAATTTCTTCAAAGCCCTGCTTATCCTCCATGTAAGGCAGCATGTCCGCCATGCTCATCATGGTAGCACCTTCCAGCTTTTCCGCCACAAAGGAAACGTAATTGTCCCGGCTCAACTCTCCCCCGGTAAGAATGTCTACTCCGTTTCTTTCCTGCAAACGAATCACTTCTTCCGTTTCTCTGAGAAGTATGGCCTCATAATCCTCTTGGGAAAGCTGTCCGTTTTGCAGGCGACGTTTTCCCGAAAGTAATTCCTTAGTTCTTGGCATACTCCCAATTAGGGAGCTGGTAAAGGGGAGAAAGTTCTTACTCATGCATTCTCCTTCTCAAAAAAATGCAGGTACTCATTAGCCTTCTTAATCTGCTCAAAATTCTTGGTTCTTCCCGGTACCCAAGCCTTCAAACCTTCCATGTCCATCATCTCCTTATGGGCAGGATTCTTGTAATCCATTTTATGCAGAACCTCTGTAAAATGGGCAAAGGCTTCTTTAGAAAAATCTGCTCTTCCGGTAAAAATACAATGATCAAAGAAATCTGTCTCGGATAAAATCTGCACCTGAGATTCATCTAAGGTTCCGTCTAAAATCCAAGCCTTGTAGTTTAAATCCAGCATCCAGCTTCCGTCTACTTCACCGGAAAGCATAGCCTTTGCCGCATCCAGCTCTCCTCCCACATGGTCTCCATGGAGGCCAAGACCGATATCAAAGCGCTTTTCCGTATAGTCCTTTTCAAACTCCAAGCCATTCTTATGCAAATGATAAATGGGAATCAAACGCGCCTGAGGAGAGTCATAGGCGCCAAATCCGATAGTCTTTCCCTTGATATCCGAAATAGTCTGATAGCCCTTGTCCTTTCTTACCACCAGGTAGCTTTTACGATCCTGATCCGTATCACGCATGGAGCCATTTAAACATTCTCCCTTGCTACGTAAATAACTGTCCAGCCAGGCCAAAGGAGAGTTCCAGGCAATATCAATTTCCCCACTCATCAGTCCGTCCACCTGACTCTTATAATCCTTATAAAAAACCGGTTCAATAGGACAATTTTCCTTCTCGAAAAACTCCTGAATAATTCCCCAAATAACAGTTACCTTTGGCGCATAAATGACTGCCCCTAACTTTATCTTTTCCATTTTATCCTCTTTTCTTTATATCATCCCGCAAAATCACTACCACCCGTCAAACGGGTGGTTTGCTCGGGGCTATAAGCCCCTGCTA
>NZ_CAUTEG010000039.1:0-19637 GCF_963537195.1 Oribacterium sinus
GTCGAGGGCTTATCCAATGCGTCTGGTTTTTGTCTAAAGTCTAGGAAGAATAATCTTTGATATGTAGTTTTGAAGGTGCGAGAATATGGCCCGGTGGCTCAGTTGGTTAGAGCGCCGCCCTGTCACGGCGGAGGTCGACGGTTCGAATCCGTTCCGGGTCGTGATAGGAAGAAACCACTTCTTATGAAGTGGTTTTTTTGTATTCATATTTTAAAATAATGCTTAAGATTGCTTTATTTACTTTGTGATTCTTGTTGTATTTTGTGATTTTATTGTATTTTGTAATTTTATTATAGCATTACTTTCATTGTGCTTTTACTTTCATTTTACTATGTACTTATATGGTTTCTTTATTCGATTTTATGCTCATTTCCTTCATTTCCCTTTTCTTATAAAATGTATTTTTGCTTATTATTTTTATTTCTTATTATAGTGTTATGAAATACTATGAATAATTTCTGTTTTTCAAGCTTTTTTTCTGTGCATTTTTTAAAAATTGTTCTTGTATTTATACTTTAAAACTGCTATGATTGAGAAAGCGAATAGGGTATATCAATTTCATACAGAGCTTGTATATTCCCGGAGAGCATAGTCTCCCTATTTTAAGGGGCAATTTTTAGGAGGAAAAGTTCATGAAAAAAAGAAACTTAGCACTCATGACTGCAATCTTAGCTGCAGCATTGACAGCTTGCGGCGGATCCAATGCAAGCAAAGACACAAAGGCTGCAGGATCTGATGCGGCAAAGGAGGCCGGATCCCAGGCTGGCGGAGAGAAGGCTGCAAGCACAGGCAAAGAGCTTCGTTTAGTAAACGGTAAGATCGAAGTCGATGCACAGATGAAGGAACTGGCTGCAGAGTACGAGAAGGAAACCGGTGTAAAGGTTAACATTGAGTCCATGGGTGGCGGAATTGATATTCAGGGAACCCTAAAGGGATATTTCCAGGCTGACAATATGCCGGATATCTTTGTTAATGGCGGTGCTAACGATTTTAAGAACTGGGAAGGTCATCTTGTAGACTTATCCAATGAGAAGTGGGTTTCCGATACAGAATCTGCTTACAAGGATGAGAACGGTAAGGTTTTAGGCTTCCCTTATACCACAGAGGCTATCGGTCTTGCTTACAATGCGGATGTTCTGGAGAAGGCCGGAATTGATCCAAAGTCTATCACAGGTCCTGAATCCATGAAGAAGGCTTTTGAGACTCTGGACAGCAAGAAGGACGAGTTAGGTCTTACTGCTGTAATCGGTTATGTTGCAGAGGCTACCAATCTTTACTGGTCTACCGGTAACCACCTCTTCGGTGTTTATGAGGATGCAGGCCTGAAGAGAGATGATACCAAATACATTGACTTATTAAACGAAGGAAAGCTTGATAAGGAGCGTTTCAGCAAGTATGCTGATATGATTGCTCTTTTCAACAAGTATGCAGATCCTGCTCTTTTGGTTTCCGGAACCTACGACCAGCAGATTCAGAACTTCTCTGCAGGAAAGTATGCTTTCGTTACACAGGGATCTTGGATCGGTGCAACCATGACTAATGATGATAAGGAGCAGTATGATGCTGCCGGCAACTTCAAGGTTGGTATGATTCCTTATGCATTTGAGGAAGGCATTGATACCATTCAGACTAACTCTCCTTCTTGGTGGTCTGTATTTGATAACGATAATAAAGAAGAATCTATGAAGTTCTTACAGTGGATTTCCGAGGATAAAGCTCAGAAAATTCTTGTTGAGAAGGCAGGATTTGTAAGTCCTTTCAAGTCTATCAGCTATGTAGCTAATGATCCCTTTGCACAGACTATTACTGATTACACCAAGGCAGGAAAGACTTCCGCATGGCATTGGTTAAACAACAAAGACGGTCTTGCACAGAATGCATTAGGTGTTGTATATCAGGATTTCGCTTCCGGCAATTTAGATACAGCGAAGTTTGTTGATACTATGGAAAAAGTAATTGCACAGTACTATGCTGGCTAATTTTTTCCCGGAATAGGGGCAGCTAAGCTGCCCCATTTTTTAAAAGGGGGATTTCATGAAAGGACGTTCACAATCCTTGCAGTCTATTATTTTGCTTCTGGCAGGAGCGCTTAGTACGATTTATACTTTGATTTTGGATTTTACAGGCTCTAAGGCTACATACCGCGGTAACTTATTGATTTTAGGTGTGGTTTTGTTTTTTCTTGGCCTGTATATTTTGCCAAGCAAAAAACACCATAGAAAAATAGTTTATTTTCTATTCTTATTTCCCCTGCTATTTACCTTTGCGGTGACTGTGATTATTCCGTTAATTTTAGGTATAGGGTATTCTTTTACTGATTGGACAGGAATTCGTTTTACCAAAGTAGTAGGGTTAGCCAACTATCAGGCTATGTTTAAAGATCCGGCCTTTATCTGGTCCGTTTTAATTACCTTTGTATTTGTTATTATTAATGTTGTGATGATTAACTTGGTAGGCTTTTTATTAGCTCTACTTTGTACTGTGAAAATGCGTGGGGTGGCTTTTTTCAGAGCTGCTTACTTTTTACCGAACCTGATTGGAGGAATTGTTCTGGGTTATATCTGGCAGTTCGTCTTCAACAATGTTTTGATGAATTATATGAAATTTTCCATGTTATCCCAGACCAAGACAGCGATGTTGGCCATTATTGTGGTTTATCTCTGGCAGAGTGGCGGATATATCATGTTGATTTATGTTACGGGACTTACACAGATTCCGGGAGATGTGCTGGAGGCTGCTCAGATTGACGGGGCTACAGCGTTGCAAACCTTGTTTAAGGTTAAGCTGCCGATGATTGCATCTACCATTACCATTTGTACTTTCTTAACCTTAACCTCTGCTTTTAAACAGTTCGATGTGAATATGGCTTTGACCAACGGAACAGGTTCTGTGGCGGACTTTATGGGCTCCTATTTGTCGAACGGTACCCAGATGCTTGCTTTAAATATTTACAACACGGCTATTGCAAAGAATAATTTTGCACTGGCTCAGGCGAAGGCTATTTTGTTCTTTATTATTCTGGCGGTTATTTCCCTGATTCAAGTTCGAATCAGCAATAGTAGAGAGGTGGAGATGTAATGGGCAAGTCTAAAAGTGTAAAAAATTTATTTTTGGGAATTCTGGGAACTTGCATTGCGATTTATATTTTATTTCCCTTCTATTTGGTAGTGATGAATTCCTTTAAGAGACAGGCTGATATCGTTAAGGATCCGGTGGCTTTTCAAGGGGTTAGCTTTGCCCAGTTACAGGCAAACTTGAATTCTGTAATTCATAATTCCAATTTTAACTTTTGGTATGCCTTCGGTACCTCGGCAATTATTACAGTAGTTTCTTTGATTCTTCTGATTTTATTCGGCTGTATGGCTGCCTGGGTTATCAGCAGAAACAATAAAAAGCCTTGGGCGATTGCCGTGTATATGACTTTTATTGCTTCTATGATTATTCCTTTCCAGGTAGTAATGCTTCCGCTGCTTTCCACCTTTAGAGATGTGGGAAAGTTTGTGGGCATTAATATGTTGCAGTCCGTCCATGGTATTTTGTTTGCTTACCTTGGTTTCGGCGGTGCCATGACAGTATTTATTCTGACAGGTTTTATTAAGGGTATTCCATACGAGTTGGAGGAAGCTGCGGCAATTGACGGCTGTTCTCCTGAGGGGACATTTTTCAAGATTATCTTTCCTTTGCTGCGTCCGGTGGTTACTACAGTGACCATTTTGAACGGTATGTGGATTTGGAACGACTATTTACTGCCTTCTTTGATGCTGGGACAGAACGGAAAGATTAAGACCCTTCCTGTAGCTGTGCAGGCTTTCGTGGGATCTTATGTAAAGCAGTGGGATTTGATTTTATCTGCAGCCTTACTGGCGATTCTTCCGATGGTTATTGTCTTCCTGGTAGGACAGAAGCAGATTATGAGCGGAATGGTAGAGGGTGCTGTAAAGGGATAAGGAGAACAGCGTTCTCAAAGAATCTAACAGAGAGAGGAATATTTATCGCAAAGGACTGCATCTTGCATGGACTGCAGGTCCTTTGCAGTTTGCAGGCATTTCCCTGTGATAAATATTCAGAATGAAGATTATGGCTAGGATTAAAGATATTGCTAAACTTGCAAATGTAAGTCCCTCTACAGTATCCAATGTGATTCATGGCAGAAAAAACAAGTTAAGTCCTGAGCTCTATGAAAAGGTGCAAAGGATTTTAGAAGAAGAGCATTATGTTACGCATCGGGGGGCCCAAATGTTGACAAAACAGGGCTCCCGTCTTATTGCTCTGATTTTGACCTATAGCAGAGCTGAAGAGGAAAGTATTGTACAGGATCCCTTTGTTTCTTCGATTATCGGTGCAGTACAAAGTGCGCTGCAGAAGGAAGGATATTTTCTTTTGCTGTATGCCAATCCCCATATGGAGCTTTGTACCAAAATCACTTTAGAGTGGAATGTGGAAGGGATTATTCTGTTGGGAGCAAAGCGTGAAGACTACTATTATTTACGTTCTCTGAATTCGGTACCGGTTGTTACTATAGATACCATTTTCTTTCCGGAGGATCATTCCTATGTTAATGTAGGACTGGAGGATTACCGGGGAGCGCTGGAGATGACTCGCTACCTGCTTTCCAAAGGACACGAAAAAATTGCTTTTTTATCATTGATGGACGGCATGGATGTATTACGGGAAGATGCCATAGACAATATCCGGTATCAGGGGTACCTACAGGCTTACAAAGAAAAAAACTTAGCGGCAGATCGGAGCCTTTGCCGAAATTTATCCTATGATGGGAAAATTAGACAAAAGCAGTATAAGGACTTTTACCGGGAGAAATTTTGGAACTGTACGGCTTTATTTTTTACAGCAGATATTATGGCCCTGGAAATGATGAGCTTTTGTATGGATCAAAAGCTACGAATTCCGGAAGATATTTCCATTGCCGGATATGATGGGATTTTCGCGGCAAAGAGAGCAAGACCTCGGCTTTGCACCATTTGTCAGGACAGCACGGAAAAGGGAAGACGGGCAGTAATGGAATTGCTACTTCTGCTTAAGGAAGAGCGGGATATTGGAACTCGTAAAAAAGATATTCGCTTACCTGTATTTCTGGAGAAAGGAAGTTCTGTGCAGACAGTAGGGGAGCAAAAGCAATCCCCCGGGCTACAGCTTCATTTGCAAAAGGAAGCGGAGTTTAGGATAGAGAAAAGTTCTTAGAGGAAGTGTAGTGTGCTTCCGTAATGGAATAGAAGATTGCATGCGAATAGTGTATTGTTAATGGAATAATATAATGTTTTCTTTGGAAGGAGAAGAAGATGAAAAAAACATGGTGGAAGGAAGCCGTTGTGTATCAGATTTATCCCAGAAGCTTCTGTGATAGTAATGGAGACGGTATCGGAGATTTGCCGGGAATTGAAAGCAAATTGGATTATCTTAAGGAATTAGGGATTGATGTAATCTGGCTTTCCCCTGTTTATCGTTCTCCCAATGATGATAACGGCTATGATATTTCCGACTATGAAGATATCATGGAAGAGTTCGGTACCATGGCGGATTTTGACCGTCTGTTAAAGAAGGCTCATGAAAAAGGCATTAAGATTGTGATGGATTTGGTAGTAAACCACAGCTCCGATGAGCATGCCTGGTTTGTGGAGAGCCGTAAGGATAAGGAAAACGCCAAGAGAGATTACTACATTTGGCGTAAGGGAAGACCACTGTCCACCGTATCTAAGGAAGAGCAGGAACGCTTTGCGGGAGATATTGTGGAGTATCAGGGAGAAAAGCTTCTTCCTCCCAACAACTGGGGCTCCTTCTTCTCCGGACCGGCTTGGGTATTTGATGAGAAGACCGGGGAGTTCTATCTCCACCTCTTCTCCAAGAAGCAGCCGGATCTGAACTGGGAAAATGAAATTGTCAGAAAAGAAGTTTTCGATATGATGACTCGTTGGTGTGAAAAGGGAATTGACGGTTTCCGTATGGATGTTATTTCTCTGATTTCTAAGCCTGAGGGACTGCCCAGCACAGAAATTCCTAAGGGAGCTGTTTATGGAGACGGTGCAATTTGTGCCAATGGCCCCAGAGTCCATGAGTTCTTGCAGGAAATGAATCAAAAGGTGCTTTCTAAGTATGATTTAATGACTGTAGGAGAAACTGCGGGAGTTACCTTGGAGGAAGCAAAGCAATATGCCAATGAAGCCCAGACCGAGTTAAACATGATTTTTCAGTTTGAACATGTGAGCTTGGACGATAGTGCGAAGTATGGCTTTAAATGGAATACAGAGAAGATGCCCTTGGTGCCATTAAAGAAGAATCTGGAAAAATGGCAGCTGGGTTTACAGGATGTGGCTTGGAACAGTATCTATCTTTGCAACCATGACCAGCCCAGAGTGATTGCTCGCTTAGGAGATGACGGGGGACAGTACAGAGAGCGTTCCGCAAAATGTATTGCTACCTTCCTTCACATGATGCAGGGAACTCCTTATGTATATCAGGGAGAAGAGCTGGGAATGGGAAATTATCCCTTTACCGATCCTTCCCAGTTTAGGGACTTGGAAAGTATCAATGCGTATGAAGAACTGACAGAGAAGCTTCATATCAGTCCGGAGGAGCTGTTCCCCATGATTGCCCATAAGAGTAGGGACAATGCCAGAACTCCCATGCAGTGGAACAGTGAAAAGGAAGCGGGCTTTACCACAGGAACTCCTTGGATTTCGGTAAATCCCAACTACACTACAGTGAATGCGGAGGAACAGCTGAAGAGAGCGGATTCCGTGTTCCACTACTATCAGAAGCTGATTGCGTTACGGCATAGCTCAGAGCTGATTGTGTACGGAGATTTCCATTTATTACTTCCGGAGGATCCGGATTTGTTTGTCTATGAGAGAACTCTGGGAGAAAAGAAGCTTTTGGTAGTCTGCAACGTATCGGAAAATGAGAGAGATTTCTCCATTCCGGAGGAGTTTAAGACAGGAAAGCTCTTGATTCACAATGTGGAAGAGGAAGATGCCAAGAGAGGTCACTTGCTTCCCTATGAGGCCTTTGTATTAGAGATTTAATTTAGCCGTGGCAGGCTTTGACACGGCCGGAAAGCTCGCATTTTGTCGGAAGGATAGAATGACAGAGAAGGAAAAGTATAGTAAGGAGAAAAAATGAGAAAAGAATGGTGGCAGGAGAAGGTCGCTTACCAGATTTACCCAAAAAGCTTTAAGGATACTAAGGGAAACGGAATCGGAGACATTCGGGGAATTATCGAAAAACTGGATTATTTGAAAAGTCTGGGGATTGATATTATCTGGATTTCTCCCTGCTTCCTATCCCCATTGGCAGACCAGGGCTATGATATTGCGGATTACTATAAGATTGATCCCCGCTTCGGTTCCAATGAGGATATGGAAGAGCTTTTGGCGGAGGCTAAGAAAAGGGACATGCATATCCTTTTAGACCTGGTAGTAAACCATTGCTCCGATGAACATGAGTGGTTCCAAAAGGCCATTGCGGATCCCAAGGGACCCTACGCAGATTACTTCTTCTTTGAAGAGGGAATCGACGGGAAGGAGCCCAACAACTGGCGTTCCTATTTTGGAGGTTCCGTTTGGGAGAAGGTACCGGGAACGGAGAACACTTATTACTTACACCTCTTCCATAAGAAACAGCCGGATTTAAACTGGGAGAATCCAAAGCTTAGAGAAGAAATCTATAAGATGATTAACTGGTGGTTGGACAAGGGGGTATCCGGTTTCCGTATTGATGCCATCCTGAACATCAAGAAGGTATTCCCCCTTCAGGGACATCACTATCCTGCGGACCGAGAGGACGGTATGGCCGCCTGCACCAATATGATTTATGAGGCGGAGGGAATCGGAGAATTCCTTCGGGAAATGCGGGATCGTTGTTTCCGCCCTCACAATGCCTTTTCTGTGGGAGAGGTCTTTAATGAAACAGAGGAGCAGATTCCGGAGTTTATCGGAGAAGACGGTTATTTTTCTTCCATGTTCGACTTCCGTGCCCATAGTAGCGGACATTCCGACAAGGGATGGTTTGACAATAAGCCGGTTACCCCCAATGCTTATCGGGACAACTGCTTCTTAACCCAAAGATTGGTAAATCCCGTAGGATTTATTTCTACCGTTATTGAGAACCATGACGAGTCCAGGGGAGTAAACAGCTATATTCCTGCTGAGGATTTAAGCGATACCTCCAAGAAGTTTATTGCCACCATGCTGATGATGCAGAGAGGCCTTCCCTTTATTTACCAGGGACAGGAAATCGGTATGGAAAATGTGGTTTTCCACGACATTTCCGAGGTAGACGACATTTCCACCCTGGATGAGTATAAGATTGCCTTGGAAAACGGCTATAGCAAGGAAGAAGCGTTGAAAATTGTCAATCGATATTCCAGAGACAATGCCAGAACTCCTATGCAATGGACAGGCGGTAAGGAAGCAGGCTTTACCACCGGGAAACCTTGGCTTCCCGTAAATCCCAACTATACAAGGATTAATGTGGAAAGTCAGGAAAAGGATCCCCATTCCGTTCTTTCTTATTATAAGGCTCTTTGTACTTTTCGGAAGCAGGAGGAGTATAAGGAGGCAGTGGTCTACGGAGAATTTATTCCCTTCCTGGAGCAGGAGGATCGCCTGATGGCTTTCTATAGAAAGGGAGAGAAGAAAACACTTCTTGTTTTGGGGAATTATAGAAAAGAAGAAAGAGAAGTGGAAATCCCTGGAACAATTAAGAAAGTCGTACTTTCCAATGTGGAAGCAAGAATCAATGGAAATAGGGTAAAGCTTTCCGGCTATGAGGCTTTGATTTTAGAAGTGGAATAAAAAGTAAGATAAGAGTGAGGACACAAATTCCTCACTCTTTTTCCATTTTTTTGCCACATTTTTTTTCTATTCTATGTTCTGTCAAAAGGAAAACAGTTTCCTGAGACAATGAAAGATAGTGAAAAAATTTCAATAGAAAATGAAGAGGAAAAAACTAAGCCGTAAGGCAGGATAAATTTGGCTTAGCAAGATCAGGAGGTAAATTATGGCAAGAGGAAATAGAGTAGCAGGCATCGTGGCATCCGCCCTTCTTTTCGGAGCAGTGTCTGGAGGCACTATGGTGGGTATAAATGTGTTGGCAGACCAACACCGTTCAGAAATTGTAGCAAGCGTAAATGAGCTTACCGGACAGGAACAGAAAGAAAGTACTTCTCCCATTCAGAAAACAGTGGCAAAGGATAAGGATGATACGTCTTCCGCAAAGACTACTGCATCCGGAGAAGAAAGTGTCTCCAAGATTGCAAAGGATGCCATGTCTTCCGTAGTTTCCATTACAAATACCATTAAGTATCAGCAGAACGGATTTTCTCTTTACGGTCAGGGACAGACTCGAGAGGCGGCAGCCAGCGGTTCCGGAGTGATTATTGGGGAAAATGATAATGAGCTTCTGATTGTTACCAATAAGCATGTGGTGGAGGATTCCACTTCCCTATCCGTACAGTTTGTGGACGGAAAGTCCTACGATGCAAAGATTAAGGGGACAGACAGTGATGTGGATTTGGCGGTGATTGCGGTTCCTTTGGATTCCATTTCCGCTGACACAAAGAAGAGTATTACTACAGCCACCTTCGGGGATTCCGATGCCTTAAGCGTAGGAGATCAGGTAGTGGCTATCGGAAATGCATTAGGCTATGGACAGTCTGTAACCACCGGAATTATCTCAGCCAAGGATAGAGACATTCAAACGGAAAACGGTACGGAAACCGGTCTTTTACAAACCGATGCAGCGATTAATCCCGGAAACTCCGGTGGTGCTTTACTGAATATGCAGGGAGAATTAATCGGTATCAATGTGGCAAAGTATTCCGATACCACCGTAGAGGGTATGGGCTATTCCATTCCTGCCAAGAAGGCGCAGGAAATCGTAGAGACACTTTCCAAGAGAGATACCAGAGAAAAGGTCAAGGATGACGAAAGAGGCTACATCGGCATTCAGGGTAAAACGGTGGACAGCAGTATTGCGGAAGCCTACAACATGCCCCAGGGAATTTACGTCTATAAGATTTTAAAGGGTGATGGTATTGATAATTCCGCTTTACAGGAAAAAGATATTATTACCAAGTTTGACGGACAGGGCGTAAGAAGCTTGGAGGATTTGGTTTCCTTGATTTCCGGCTATAAGGCAGGAGAAAAGGTGGAGGTGACTGTAAAACGTCTTTCTGCCAAGGGACAGTATGAAGAAAAGACGGTAGAGGTAACCTTAGGGAAGAACAGTACCGACAATAACTAAGAAAAGCTTCTTTTGGAGATAAGTTCAAAACTTAAAGAAGATGAGATTTATAGAAAAATGATATTTTCATAGAGGAGGCTTTAAGCTACTCCTAAATAGTAGAAAAAATGAACGGAAAATAAAAAATAAATTGTGTGATTGCGATAAAAAAAGCTTCCAAGACGAGTTCCGGAAGCTTTTTTTATGCTATACTAAATAAATATGTCTTATGATATTTTATAGAAAGAGAAGGCTGGATGAGCATGAGAAGAAAGTTTTTCAAAAAAAGAATAGGGATAGCTTTCTTTCTATGTTTTTTTCTAGCGCTTAGTTTTTTTTTCTTTCGGGAGGAAGGCAAGGGAAGGGAAAGAGAAGCCATAAAGGAGGCTGTGTCCTTTACCAAAAGAACTGCCGTGCAAACCGGGGAAGAGAAGAGAAGCTATAGAGAAGATTATGGAGAATATATTCGTTATAAAAATATTTCCTATCCTTCCGCCTACCCCAACAACTTCTTTGATGCATATCTGTATCCGAAAGAACGGAAGAAGGAGGTTCTGGGCACCATCCTTTATTTTCATGGAGGCGGTTTTGTGTCCGGCAGTAAAAATGTTGTGGACCAGCATCCCTATTTTCTGGAATGGCTGAAGAACGGGTTCCAGGTTATCGCCATTGACTATGCTTTGGCGCCGGATTATCCCTATCCTATTGCCCTGAGGCAAGCTGCCGCCGCCGTAAAAACCATTGTGCAGAAGCAAGATATTTTGGGGATTAATCCGAATAAGCTCATTATACTGGGAGACAGTGCAGGAGCCGCACTGGGAGGACAGTTTATCCTCAGCCAGCTGGATGAAAATTATAGAAAAAGATTAAAGGTGGAAGAGGTATTAGGAAGGGGAAAGGGCAGGATTTGCGGCTTTATCTCTCTTTCCGGCCTCCTGGATACTACCCGTTACGGGCAGACCAATTCAAAAGAAAACAATTCTTATTTTCGGAACTGGGGAATTGCTTATTTTCAGGAAGAAGATTTGGAAAAGGGAAGAAAGGCGAAGGAAGCCTCTGTTTTGCAAAATATTGAAAAAAGCTTTCCGCCCACCTTTTTGTCAGACGGAAACCTGGGATCCTTTCAGGAACAGGGGAAGGACTTTCAAAGAAAGCTCCGTCAAATCGGTGTTCCGGTGGAAAGCTATTTTCCCGGTAAAAATGAGGGGGAATTGCCCCATGACTTTGAATTGCAAGTGCATAGACCGGAGGCGGAACGGCTTTTAAGAAGACAAATCGCCTTTGCGAAGAATCTGCTTTCCTAAGAATCTGCTTTCCTAAGAATTTTTTAATACCGCTGTTGTACAGGAAGGGAAATATGATCAAAGATAAACAAAAACAGCTAAATCAATTACAGGTCCTCTTCGACGGAATCGTCATAGCTTTGGCCTATTTTTTGGCATGGTATTTTGCGATTGAGAATCCTATTTTTCCGGAGGGCCATGGCGTACTTTCTCCTAAGGTGTATTTTACCGCCCTGCTTCCCCTGATTCCGGGATATTTAATTTTGTATTGGATTTTCGGGCTTTATCATCCTATGCGTACCATGCGGATGAAAAATGTGCTTTTTCGTATTATTCAAGCCAACAGTGTGGGGCTTTTGATTTCCGCCTCTCTTTTCTTTGCCTTTCGTAAATCCGGTTATTTTGAGCATTTCTCCACCAAGGTCTTGTTTTATAACTATCTTGGCAATATTTGCTTAAATACCTTGGAGCGATATGGTTTAAGAAGGTTTTTGGCTACACTTCGAAAGAAGGGCTTTAACCAAAAGCACCTTATTCTGGTGGGATTTTCCGCGGTTTCCAACCGTTTTATCGACGCTTGTAAAAGAAATCCGGATTGGGGCTATACCATTTACGGTATTGTGGATGATTTTGCGGAGAAAGGGGAGTCCTATAGAGGGGTATCCGTAATCGGAAGAATCAAGGAGCTGGGAGACTTCCTGGCTCAAAACACGATTGACGAGATTGCCATTACCCTGCCCCTTGCCGCTTATGAAAAGCTTCCGGGAATTGTGGCGGTTTGTGAGAAATCCGGTGTCCATACCAAATTTTTACCGGACTATCAGGAGATTATTCACTCCAAGCCCATTGCGGAGGATTTGGACGGACTGCCCGTCATCAATATTCGAAACGTTCCCTTGACGGATCCCTTTAATGCTTTTGTGAAGCGGCTTATGGATATTTTCGGTGCCCTGGTGGGCATCATCCTTTTCGGTCCCCTGATGCTTCTGGTGGCTCTTTTGATTCGACTGGATTCCAGCGGCCCCATCATTTTCAAGCAGGAAAGAGTGGGAAGACATAATCTTCCCTTCCAAATGTACAAATTCCGTTCCATGCGGGTGCAGACCGTGGAGGAAGAAAAGAAGGGCTGGACGGTAAAGGGGGATCCCAGAGTGACTTGGATCGGGAAAATTATCCGAAAAACCTCTATTGATGAGCTTCCCCAATTTTTCAATGTCCTACGGGGAGATATGTCCCTTATAGGTCCCAGACCGGAGAGAACCCAGTTTGTGGAGCAGTTTAAAGAACAGATTCCCCGCTATATGATTAAGCATCAGGTTCGACCGGGGATGACCGGCTGGGCGCAGGTGAACGGTTTCCGAGGAGATACTTCCATAGAGGGAAGAATCCGTTGTGACCTTTGGTATATTGAAAACTGGAGCCTTTCTTTGGATATTCGCATACTCTTTTTAACCCTATGGAAAGGATTTATTAACAAAAATGCCTATTAATTTTTTTGTGTTTTCATGGTATTATACCTTGATTCCTGTAAAATAAGCTTTGAAATCAATTTGGAGGAGTAGTGTGGCATTAGAACAGAATAAGGGGAGAAGACCTCATAGTCATAGTGGAAATCAAGAGAGCAATCATAGCTCTTCAGCGGAAGTAAAGAACGCATCGGAAATAAAGAAGAGGGAGAGTGCTCCCCTTTCCGAGAAAGAGCAGGATTTAAAGGCACAGATTGCAAGAGGAAAGCGCTTGCAGGAAGACCGCCCTACAGGAAGAGAGCAGGGGAAGGAAGATCTGTCTTTTTTGGATAAGAAGTTATCCCAAGAAGGAAAGAGAGAGAAAAATGTAGACTTCTATACTCTTCCCAAAGAAAGAAATGAGGAGAAACGCAAGAGTTCTTTGGATATTTTGCAGGTAAATTCTCCGGACCAGATCGAGGAAGAGCTGGAAGAGTATTATGATGAGAAGAATAAAAAGAAGAAATCTTTGTGGAAGAAGGTTCTTCTGATTTCCGTTATCGAAATTCTCACTTTGATTTTAATTTTCTGTACCGGTTATGTGGTTCGTTATATGAATATTAAGCCGGATGTACAGTTTAATACAAAGAACGTTAAGAATGACAATATCGATGTCAAAAAGCAGGAGCAGATGCAGGGCTACTGGACCATTGCCGTTTTCGGTGTTGATTCCCGTGATGGCGGAGTGGGTCGTGGAGCCAATGCGGATGTGCAGATTATTGTTTGCATCGACAGGGGCACGGGAGAGGTAAAGCTGGCTTCCGTATTCCGTGACACCTATTTAAATCTGGCTGCAGGCTCCCGCTTTGCCAAGATTAATGAAGCCTATGCGGATGGCGGTCCGGAACAGGCAGTTGCGGCCCTCAATAAAAACCTGGATTTGGATATTGAACACTATGCCACCTTTAACTGGAGAGCAGTGGCGGATGTTATTACCATGCTGGGAGGCGTGGATATTGACATTACCCAGAAGGAATTCCGTTACATGAATGCCTATATTCATGAGACCAGTATTGAGTCCAAGGTCAATGAGAAGAATCCTGCGGCAGAGTATATCAAGGGACCGGGAATGCAGCATTTGGACGGCGTTCAGGCGGTAGCATATGCCAGACTTCGTTACATGGATGATGACTTTACCAGAACCAAGAGACAAAGAGAGGTTATCTCTCAGGTTCTTGCCAATGCCAAAAAGGCGGATTTAGCCACCTTGACCAATGTTATTGACACCGTTCTTCCTCAGATTGCCTTTAATGTGGATGTGGGAGATATTTTAGAGCTGGCCAAGGGTGTTAACCGATACAATATTGTAGGTTCCGAAGGCTTCCCCTATGATTTAACCACACAAATGATGGGAAAGAAGGGAGACTGCGTTATTCCCCAGAGCTTGGCCTCCAATGTAACCAAGCTTCATGCATATCTCTTTAATGATACGGATTATAAGCCCTCCGCTGCAGTTTGGACCTACAGTGACAAGATTGCGGAGGATTCCGGAAGCTATAAGAACGGAAGAGGAGACAGCGACAGCGGCTCCAAAAAGAAGAAGTCCTCAGAAGGTAGAGAGGAAGAGGAGAATAGTAAAAAGAAGAAGAGCTCCTCAGAAGAAAGCGGAAAGAAGAAATCTCAGTCCGAGGAGAGTTCCGAGTCCAGGAAGTCCAAGACGGAGACGGACAGCAACGGAAAAACCGTAGAAAGTACCAAGAATTCCGAATCCAAGCAGGAAAGCAAAGAGAGCAAGAAGGGCGAGATTCAGTACACGGAAGAAAGTACTACGGGAGAAAACAAGAAAATCACGGAAGAAAGTAAGAAATCCAACGAAGAGACGAAGAAATCCGTGGAAGAAACAAAGAAAAAGGAAAATAATGCAGAGCCGAGCATAGGTAATAATCCGCCTACTGCAGCAAGCTCCGCAAATTCCGGAGAGAATCCGGGACCGGGTGATATTGTAGATTAGTGTTTTGTAGAAAATGAATGAGGGAAGAGGGAAAGCTATGGAACTAAAGGACTCAAAGGCCAAAAGAGACTTTTATACAATCGGAAATGGGATTTGTTTACTTTACCTTGCCTTGATGCTTTTGCTTTTCCCTCTCTATTCCCGGGACAAATACTTTGATATTCTCCAGGCTCGTTTTGATTTTTTCTGGATCTGCAGCAGTGTTTTTTCCGTACTGCTTTTTGCCTTTGTGGCTTTATATTCTTTGACACTAAAGAAGGAAGAACGAAAAGAGATTCTTCCTTCTCTTTTTTGGAAGAAGGAAGAGGGAAAGAAAAAGCCCTTGTTTGCTACGGATCTTCCCTTTTGTCTTCTGATTCTTCTCTTTTTCCTTTCCATGTTCCTTTCCGGATACCCTTACGAAACCTGGTGGGGAAGTACGGGAAGATATATGGGAGTTCTGACCTGGCTGCTTTTCTTTACGGTGTATCTTGGCCTTAGTAGATTTTATCGCTTTAAAAAGTTTCATCTTCTCCTGTTTTCTGTAGGCGTGGTTTTACAGTGCTTATGGGGAATCAGCGATTTTTACATGATGAACTATATGCATTTCTTCGACAATGTTTCGGACTTATCCAAGTGGGCGATGTTCGCGGGACCTGTGGGCAATATCAACGGCTATACCAGCCTTGTTTTATTTTATGCCTGCCTCTATACCGGTTTATATTTGCAGGAGAAGGAGCTTCGCTGGAAGCACTTTTTTATGGGAATGATGTTGCTTTGCCACATTGCTACAATCTTCGGAAGTAGCGACAACGCAGTCATCGGCTACTTCTTTGTTTTTCTGGTCCTACCGTTTTTTAGCTGGAAGGACAACAAAAGCTTCGGAACCTGTCTTTCCGTGTATTTCTTATTTTTCCTTTCTTTGAAGCTTTCCGTGCTTCTTGCCGGAAAGGGGCAAAGCATTCTGCAGATTTCTCCACCGGGATTTCTCTTTTCCATGGGAAAGACGATTCTTCCTTATCTGGGGATGGGACTCACCGGCATCCTTTGGGCTTTGGGAAGATTCAGCAAGAAGGAATTGTCCATGAAGCTTTTCAAGAGGCTTTATGTCCTGCTTTTAATCCTGTTCTTCATGGCAGGAGCCTATGTCATCTATGATGTAAATGTGATGCATCGCTATCCGGCGCTGGAACAGTTCAGCCAATTTTTACGCTTTGATGATTCCTGGGGAACCGGCAGAGGTTTTATCTGGAGGATGGGTATGGAATACTTCCGGGACAAGATGCCTATGCTTAAGAGACTTTTCGGCTATGGGCCGGACGGATATTTTATGCTGACTAACGACAATTATAAGGTGGAAGTGGAACAGGCCGGTATGGGGCTGATTGACAGTATTCATAATGAATATCTGAACTTGCTTTTGACCATCGGCGTTTTTGGACTTTTAGCCTATCTTTATTTCCTGAAAAATGTCTTCACCGTATTTTGGAAGAAAGAGGCTGAGAATGTAGCGGAAGTATCCTTCGGACAAACGGCCTTTCCCTTTGCGGTAAGCCTGGCCTATCTGGCTTACCTCGCTCAGGCCAGCATTAATATTGCCGTACCTATTGTGATGCCTATTGTAATGCTTCTGTGCTTTTTGGGAATTGCCGGAAAGAGAGCGGAATAAAAAGGAGCTGTTAAAAATCAAAAGAATTTTCTAAGCAATATAGGTCTGAAACGGGGCACGCTCTCGCTAGCTTCGCCACGTAGCGGATACTAAGCGAAAAACTGCGTTTCTCTTGTTTTTCGCAAGTACCGACGGGCTCAGACTACCCCGCATTCAGACCTATATTGCTGAAAATTCCTAAAAAATTTGATTCTTTACAGCTCCTTTTTCAATATTTAAAAAGGGATTATTCTTCCGGCTCGATTAGACCGTAGCTGTTGGCTTTTCTCTTATAGACTACATTGACTTTGCCGGTGTTGCCGTCCTGGAAAACAAAGAAGCTGTGTCCCAGAAGCTCCATCTGCAGGCAAGCTTCTTCTGCAGTCATAGGCTTTAAATCAATGTGCTTGGTACGAACAATCTTGATTTCTTCCTCGTCATGTGCCGGCTTCTCTTCAATGAACTCCGAACTGAAGTCGGATGCGGCCTGATGACGCTGGATTAATTTATTCTTGTATTTACGAATCTGCCGCTCCAGAACATCCACTACAAGGTCAATGGACTGGTACATATCCGGGGTAGCTTCCTCTGCACGGATAACGCTTCCTTTTACAGGGATGGTTACCTCGATCTTTTGCATATCCTTTTGGGTAGAAAGTGTTACGTTACAGGGGGTTTCCGCCTGGAAAAACTTATCCAGCTTCCCTAACTTCTTCTCCACGCCATTTTTTAGTCCATCGGTTAGACTAAGGTTTCTTCCGGTAATGGTAATTTTCATAAAAAATTCCTTCCTTTCTCTGTAGTCCAAAAGAATTTCTTCTTTTCTTGAGTATAGCATTTTTTTTCATCTAAGGATATGAAAATCTTGTGAATAATCAACAAATCTGTATGGCTGAAACACCTTGAATAAGCTTGGAACTAATGGTAGAATCTATGAGTTATAGATTTATACGGAACCATACAGAGATTGTATGGAGAAGGAGTATAGGATAATGAATCTTTTCGAGAAAATATTTGGTACCCACTCACAGAGAGAATTAAAGCTGATTCAACCTAAGCTGGATAAAATCCTTTCTTTACAAAGCACTATGGCAGCTATGTCGGAGGAAGAGCTTAAGGGGCAGACAGAGAAATTTAAAAACCGCTTGGCACAGGGAGAAACCCTGGATGACTTATTGCCCGAAGCCTTTGCTACCGTTAGAGAAGCGGCTAAGAGAGAGCTGGGTATGGAACATTTCCCCGTACAGCTGATTGGTGGAATCGTTCTTCATCAGGGACGTATTGCGGAGATGAGAACGGGAGAAGGAAAGACACTGGTGTCTACCTGCCCCGCTTATTTGAATGCGCTTGCCGGCAATGGCGTTCATGTCGTTACCGTAAACGATTACCTGGCAAAGCGTGACTCCGAGTGGATGGGAAGAGTGCATCGTTACCTTGGTTTAACCGTCGGTACGGTTTTGAATGAGATGTCCACAGAGGAAAGACAGGCAGCCTATGCTTGTGATATTACCTATGTGACCAACAATGAATTGGGCTTTGATTACCTGAGAGACAATATGGCAATTTACAAGAGTCAGCAGGTGCTTCGAGGCTTGAATTATTGTATCATCGATGAGGTGGACTCTGTTTTAATCGACGAGGCAAGAACACCTTTGATTATTTCCGGACAGTCCGGAAAGTCTACCAAGCTCTATGAGCTTTG
Organism: Oribacterium sinus; assembly: GCF_963537195.1. GTDB lineage: Bacteria > Bacillota > Clostridia > Lachnospirales > Lachnospiraceae > Oribacterium > Oribacterium sinus_A. Next base: position 18,305 of record NZ_CAUTEG010000039.1, read on the forward strand.
CGACATTTTGGCACAGCAGCTGGAAAGAGGAGAAGAGTCTGCGGAATTTTCCAAGATTAATGCAATTTTGGGAGAGGAAATTGAAGAAACCGGAGATTTTATCGTTAATGAGAAGGAAAAGACCGTAAACCTTACCCAGCAGGGTGTGGAGAAGGTAGAGAAGTACTTCCATATTCAAAACCTTGCGGATGCGGAGAATCTGGAAATCCAGCACAACATTATCCTGGCTTTAAGAGCGCATAATCTGATGTTTAGAGATAAGGACTATGTAGTAAAGGATGACGAGGTTTTAATCGTTGATGAATTTACCGGACGTATCATGAACGGTCGTCGTTATTCCGACGGCTTACATCAGGCAATCGAGGCGAAGGAGCATGTACAGGTAAAGAGAGAGTCCAGAACCTTGGCTACCATTACCTTCCAGAACTTCTTCAACAAGTTCAAGAAGAAGGCCGGAATGACCGGTACTGCACAGACCGAGGAAAAGGAGTTTCGAAACATTTACTCCATGGACGTTATCCAGATTCCTACCAACAGACCGGTACAGAGAAACGATTTGGATGATGCGGTATATAAGTCTAAGAAGGAGAAGTTCCAGGCGGTAGTGGATGAGATTCAGGCTATCCACGAGACCGGAGCCCCGGTACTGGTGGGTACCATTGCCATCGAAACATCCGAGCTTTTATCCTCCATGCTTCGGAAGAGAGGCATTAAGCACAATGTCTTGAACGCCAAGTTCCATGAGCAGGAAGCGGCTATCGTAGCAGAGGCCGGTGTTCACGGTGCGGTAACCATTGCCACCAACATGGCAGGTCGTGGTACCGATATTAAGCTGGATGATGAGGCAAAGGCTGCCGGCGGTCTTCATATCGTTGGTACGGAGCGTCACGAGTCTCGAAGAATCGATAATCAGTTAAGAGGTCGTGCCGGAAGACAGGGAGACCCGGGACAGTCCCAGTTCTTCATTTCTTTGGAAGATGATTTGATGCGTCTCTTCGGTTCCGAAAGATTGATGGGCATGTTTGAGGCTCTGGGTGTACCGGATGGAGAACAGATTCATCATAAGATGCTTTCCAACGCCATTGCCAAGGCACAGGAAAAGATCGAGTTAAACAACTATGGCATCCGTGAAAACCTCTTAAAGTATGATGAGGTTAACAACGATCAAAGAGATGTCATTTATACCGAGAGAGAAAAGGTATTGGAAGGGGACAATATGCGTCCTCTCATCGTACGTTTTATCACGGATACAGTGGATAATTATGTTGCCGAGTGTATCGGAGAGGGACAGACCCCCAAGGAATGGGATTTGTCCGGCTTAAATGACACCCTG
>NZ_CAUTEG010000040.1:0-19555 GCF_963537195.1 Oribacterium sinus
TGGAGGGCTTCCTATAGCTGCAGCAAGTGGAAAGTTTGCCATAGATAATATGAAAACTCATAGATAAATTAGAATATACCGAGGCAACATAGAATGAAAAAGACGAGAGCAATAGTGGAAGAAAGGCGCACGGGTGTTCCAAGACCGTTGTTTTTGATTTTGATGACTATTTTTCTTCTGACTGGTTGTTCGGTAAATACTGCCGGTTCAGTGCAAGAGGTCGCGAGTTATCATCAGATCGATCAAGAGATGGCAAAGCAGATGATGACCCGGGATGACAGGCATGCTGAGACAGTGCGGGTCGACTATGACCCTGATGTAATTTCCCTGACTGATTTGCTGAATTACTATTTCATGGTGATCGATCCGCTCTCTGTAAACAAACAGGGCAATGACCGAGGCATCCAGTACCGGACGGGAATCTATTATACGGAAGAAGACCAGCTTCCGGAGATCGAAGCGGTTTATCGGGCGGAGGAAGAGAAAGCCGGAGCCAGGCTTGCTGTTGAACTGCTTCCGTTGGAAAACTTCTTCCCCGCAGAAGAGTATCACCAGAAGTATCTGGACAAGAATCCCGGCGGCTACTGCCATATCCCGCGCAGTTACTTTGATCTTCAGTAAAAAGCGCAGAAGAATCTGTGGATGAACTTCGGGTGCAGATCGGCGTTTTTGCATCAACTCGGCAGCTCTTAGATTCATTCCCTACGATGAACTTAGCATCTCTGAGTATCGTCAAAAGATTTACGAGTATTTTTATACAAGGTATAAAAATATCGCATAAGCTTCCCCCGTCCTTCCCTCATCTCCCTGTTGACAAGCCCTTAATTCTCCCATAAAATTATTTTTACGAATAAATTAAGACTTGCGAAGACGGACTAGAAAGAAAAAAGGGGATGCTAGGAGCAAAATTCCCCAAGATTTCAGGAGGAAGACAATGGGGCTTTTGCAGAATTTCTCGAAACCCAGAGGATTTTTTGGGAGAGTCATTAGCCTATTAATGAATTATGGAGAGCATGCCAAGCTGGGGCACTGGGGCATGTCTTTTGTGGAACTGCCGATTCAGGCGGATATTTTGGATTTGGGCTGCGGGGGAGGCGGCAATCTGGAACGGTGGTTGGAGCGTTATCCGGATGCCCATGTCAGCGGCATTGATCATTCCCCGGTATCTGTTTCCATTGCGGAAGGCTGGAATGAAAAGGCGATTTCTCAGGATAGATGCGAGGTGATTTTAAGTGGAGTGAATAAGCTTCCCTTTCGGAATGAGAGCTTCGATGCCATTTCCAGCTTTGAAAGCATTTACTTTTGGAAAAATATGGATAAAGCCTTGGCGGAGGCGTATCGAGTTTTAAAACCGGGAGGAGTACTTCTTCTGGCGGTTACGCATGATAAGGAAAGTAAGTGTTGTTCCATGACTAAGAAAATTCATGGCGCAAGACTTTATGATGAGGCGGAATTGAAGTCTTATCTGGAAAATGCCGGTTTTCTGAAGTTTCGTTATATCCGGGCAAAGAAGAAGCCTTGGCGTATTGCTCTTTGCCGAAAGGGAATACCGGTGGAGTTATAATTTTGAGAACGGGATTTGTAATCCGTTATACTTTTAAAATACCTGAGGGGAAAACGCTTCCGGTATTTTGAAATTTGACAAAGCGGGGGAGATTCCGTATAATGCCTGTATTCTTTTCAGTTGAGGAAAGAGACAAGAAGGGGAAGAACATGGACGAAGACGGGGACGCGGATAACGGAAGTCCTAAGAATCATATAGTGAGAAGGTATAGTGTGTAGGACACGCTATACCTTTTTCTGCAGTTCATTTTTCGAGTATTCCCGGAACAAAAAACTATTCCAAGGATTTTGGAGTTAAGGAGGATTTTTAAACACAGCTATGCTTGGTCGAGTCATACTCTTGTTTGTACTGATTTTCATTAACGGATTCTTTTCCTGCGCGGAAATTGCGGTTTTGCAGATGGGAGAGGGGAAAATAAGAAAGCTTGCGGAGGACGGAAGCATAAATGCAAAGCATCTTTTAAAGCTTGTGGAAGAGCCTTCCCGCTTTTTGTCCACCATTCAGGTGGCGATTACTCTGGCGGGATTTCTCTCCAGTGCCTTTGCGGCAGAGAGCTTTGCGGGATATTTGGACAAGCTCCTGGTAAAGCTACCTATCCCCAATACGGAGAGTATGATGCACCCCCTTTCCATTGTGCTGATTACTCTTCTTCTATCTTATATCAGTATTGTTTTCGGAGAGTTGGTGCCGAAGCGTCTTGCGCAAGTCTATAAAGAGCCCATAGCGCTTTTCATTGCACCGGTGTTACGGATTGTGTCCATCATTTCCATGCCCATCGTTTTCTTTCTTTCCGCATCCACCAATGCGGTACTGAAACTTCTGAAAATCGATCCGGAAAGGGATATCAATGCCGTTTCCGAGGAAGACATTTTGATGATGATTGATGAGGGAATGGAAAGTGGAATCTTTGAGTCCAGTGAAAATGAATGGATTCAAAATGTGTTTGAATTCAAGGATCTTACGGTGGAAGACGTTTGCACCCACAGAACCGATGTGGCTATGCTCTATATTGAGGATACGGATCGGCAGTGGAGACATACCATTCACGAAAACCGTTTTGCCAGCTACCCAATCTGCGGTGAGGACAATGACGATATTATCGGTGTCTTGAATACCAAGGACTATTTCCGTCTAAACGACTTAAGCAGACCTAATGTTATGCGGAATGCGGTGGATCGACCCTTCTTCATTTCTCAGAATATGAAGGTTTCCGACCTTTTCAAAATCATGCAAAAGGAAAGAAAGTACTACGGGATAGTACTGGATGAGTACGGCGGAATGACGGGAATTGTTACCCTTCATGACCTGATTGAGGCCTTGGTGGGTGACCTGCATGAAGAGGATGAGCTTCCGGAGCCGGAGCCTATTGAGCAGATTTCCGAAAATGAGTGGAGTATTCTCGGTTCTGCAGATTTGGAAGATGTAAATGAAGCCCTGAAGATTCATCTGGATTTAGAGGCTGCGGACACCTTCGGCGGTTATATTATGGGAATCATCGGCATGGTGCCGGAGGACGGCTCTTCCCTGCATTTGGACACGGATGGTCTGAGTATCGATGTGGCGGAAATCAAGAACCACCGTATCGGAAAGACTATCGTACACAAGGAAGAGACGGAAGAGGAAGAAGAAAAGGAAAAATAAGACCCGGTGCATCACGATAGGAAAAATAAAATTTTTCAAAATTCCTTGACAGGAGAAAACAAGAGACTAAACTAAAGAAGTTAGACATAGCTAATGAATTTAAGCTAAACTTGTTTTCAGAGAGGAAGAACAGCATGGGAAATTTTGTCATCTTGGCACTGGTAGGCGTAATTATCGTTTTTGCGGTAAGAAGTGTCATTAAAAGAGGAAAAAATGGTTGTTGCGGCGGAGGAGAATGCAGTGTGGATTCCGTAAAGGTTTCCGACAAGGTGGAAGGACATTATCCTTTTAAAGCCATGATTTCCGTAGACGATATGCATTGCGGAAACTGTAAGAAGAAGGTGGAAAATGCCTTAAATGCCATTGCCGGTGTCTGGGCTACGGTGGATTTAAGCAGTCATACAGCGGAAGTGCGGATGAAGGAAGAGCACAGCGAGGAAGAGCTTAGAGAGCATATCAACAAGGCAGGATACGGAGTTTCTAAGGTGGAGTTTTCCAAGTAAGATTACTGAAATTAATCTTTATAGGATTTTTCGGGGAGATTTTTTAAATGGACTTTCCGAATGGAATTTCCAATTTTTCCAAAGTGAAATTTCTTAATTGATTTTCCAAAAGGGTGAAGAGAGGAAGCGTTGCGTTTCCTTCTGTTCGCCTTTTTTTCGTTTCTAAAGGGAGTTCTTTCGACATCCAAAAGGGGAGTTCTTTCCACATCCGAAGGGGGGAAATCTTTTGTTAAATCGTGGAGATATCCCTTTAAGTATGTTAAAATAAAGAAGTTTGAGGGGAAAATCTTATAGAGAATTTCAAATTAAAATCTTTCGGAATAGGAGTGTTTGAAAGATGGAAGAAAAGAAAAAGCAGGAAGAGAAAAAAGAAGAGCTTCCGGTTCGTTTACTGGAACGAAAGCTCCGCTACAAGGGCTCGGTGTTGGAGGTCTATGAAGATACGGTGGATGTGTCCGGTCATGTGACCCACTGGGACTTTATTCATCATATAGGAGCTGCGGCGGTACTTCCGGTCTTAGAGGACGGAAGGCTTCTCATGGTTCGGCAATACCGTCATGCGCTGTCTCGTTTTACCCTGGAAATTCCGGCGGGAAAGCGGGATAGCGAAGAGGAAGACTTTCTCCTTTGTGCAAAGAGGGAGCTGGAGGAAGAAACCGGCTATAAGAGTGAGGCTTTAGAGCTTCTTCTTTGGGTCAATACCACGGTGGCTTTTTTGGATGAGAAGATTGCCATTTATCTTGCCAAGGATTTGAAGAAGGGACAGCAGTGCTTTGATGAAGATGAGGAGATCTTCTTGGAGGCTTGGGCGCTGGAGGACTTGCTGAAATTGATTTCGGACGGAAAGATGACAGACAGCAAAACTGTGGCGGCCATTCAGGCCTATGCCATAAAGAACTTGAGGGGAGAACTATGAAAAGAGAGCATTTAGCAGATTATGTATTGTCCATTCCGGATTTTCCGGAGAAGGGAGTAATCTTCCGTGATATTACTTCTTTGATTCAGGATCCGGACGGATTGAAGGATTCCGTAGATGGCTTAATCCGGTCTTTAAAGGATGTGGATTTTGATCTTGTCATCGGTCTGGAGAGCCGGGGCTTTATCTTCGGAACAGCCATCGCCTATGAGTTGCATAAGGGATTTGTGCCGGTACGAAAGAAGGGAAAGTTGCCTAGAGAGACGGAATCCATTGCCTATGATTTGGAGTATGGCAAGGCTGAGGTGGAGATTCACAAGGATGCCATTCAAAAGGGAACCAAAGTCGTTATCGTGGATGACTTAATCGCGACAGGAGGTACCTTGGAGGCGGCTTGCAAGCTTGTGGAGCGTCTTGGGGGAGAGGTAGCCAAGATTTCCGTGGTGATGGAGCTTGCCGGACTGGAAGGCAGAAAGAAGCTTGAAAACTACTCCTTGGAATCTCTCATTTGCTACGAAGGAAAATAAAGCTTTAGGAGAATAGGATGAGTGAGGAATTAACCCGGGAGGATGTGCGGAAAATCGAGGCGGAGATTCAGAAAAGAAAGCTGGAGATTCGCCCGAAGCTGATTGAGGCGGTGAAGGAGGCCAGAGCTCAGGGAGACCTGTCGGAAAACTTTGAATACTATGCCGCCAAGAAAGAGAAGAATCAAAATGAATCCCGGATTCGTTATTTAGAGCGGGTCTTAAAGTTTGCTAAAGTGATTTCCACAAAGTCGGAAGAGGGCGTTGTGGGAATTAATGACACGGTGGTGGTGTATTTTCCGGAGGATGAAGAGGAAGAGTGCTATCGTCTGGTCACCTCTATTCGAGGGCAATCCCTGGAAGGAAGAATTTCCAATCAGTCTCCTTTGGGAAAGGCACTGATGGGAAAGCGTGTGGGGGAGGAAGTGGAGGTTTTCCTGGAAGGGGGAAGCAGTTATACCGTTTTGATTCGCAGTATTGAAAAAACAGGAGAAAAAGAGGAAGAGGAAATCCGAAAATTCTAGGATTTCCTCTTCCTTTATTCTTAAAGATTGTCTCTTGGATGTTCCATTCTGCTTCTTCTGCTTTAGCCTGTTAAGGAGGTATCCTCCGCCATTAACATGGATTCTTCCTTATCCAAAGCCACGAAATCTGCATGACGGTACAGATAGTCCATCAAATCTCGACGTTTTACAATGCCGATAAAGTGTCCCAGGTCATCCACCACCGGCACAAAGTTTTGGGTAAGAGAACGAGCAACCAGTCCCTCCATGGAACTGTTGATTCCCACCGCCTCAAAATGCTTTCGCATAGGGATATCCTTTACCAGTACCTTCTCCGCCTCTTTCAAATCCAGATTCAGTTGATTCTTAATTTCCCAAAGAAGATCCCCTTCCGTCAGAGTACCGGCAAATTTTCCGTCTTTACTTAAGACGGGAATGGCTGAATACCGGTGAAACTCCATTTTCTCCAAGGTATTTCGCAAACTGTCTTCTTCCTTTACGTATGCCACGTCACATTTTGGAGTAAGAAAGAAAAGTATATTCATGCTTGGGACCTCCTGTCATTTTCTGCTCATAGAATGGGACAAAAAGAAAATATCCTTTTGCCCAAGGTAGTATATCGGCAAGAAAGAAAAAGAGTATGAACTTTTCTTTATAATTTTGTAAAAAAAGAAGAATACTTATACATTTTCATCTTATACCGATAGTACTATATTTCTTGTTTCTACTATAAAAAAAAGATATGTACGAATTGTGACAGGCTTATTAAAACTTCCTGCAAATAAAGACTTAAATTTTTTGAATACTTCGATTTTGACAAGGAAGAGGAGACAGGGTAGAATACAAGGATAGTGACAGATTGGAGTAAGTATGACAGATAAAAAGGAAGACAAGCCCTTAGAGAGGCCAAGGGATAATACCCCTCCTGAGGAGCTTTTAAAGATACTTTTGGCAAATGTTCGTTCCTACCATCCTTCCGATGACCTTTCCATGATTGAAAAGGCCTATGAGGTGGCGAAGGAACAGCACAAGGACCAGAAGAGAAAGTCGGGAGAACCCTATATTATTCATCCCCTCTGTGTAGCCATCATTTTGTCCGACCTGGAAATGGATAAAGAAACCATTGCGGCGGGACTCTTACATGATGTGGTGGAAGACACGGGGATGAGCCTTAAGCAGGTAGAGGAAATGTTCAATCCGGACGTTGCCGTACTTGTGGACGGGGTTACCAAGCTGACCCAGTTAAATCTAAATACCGATAAGGTTGAATTGCAGGCGGAGAATCTCAGAAAGATGTTTGTATCCATGGCCAAGGATATCCGGGTCATCATCATCAAGCTGGCGGATCGCTTGCATAATTTGCGTACTCTGGAATACCAGAGTCCGGAGAAACGAAAGGAAAAGGCCAGAGAGTCCCTGGAGATTTATTCTCCCTTGGCGGATCGTCTGGGTATCAGTAAGATTAAGATTGAAATGGACGACCTTTCCTTAAAGTACTTAGAGCCGGAAGTTTATTACGACCTGGCGGAGAAGGTACATTTTAAAAGAGAGGTTCGGGAAGAGCGAATCAACAAGATTGTGCAGGAGGTGCGGGAGCATATCGAAGAGTCCGGCATCAGAGCCAACATTAAGGGACGAATCAAGCACTTCTTCTCCATTTACAAGAAGATGGTAAACCAGAACAAAACCATAGACCAGATCTATGATTTGTTTGCTATCCGTATTATCGTGGATACGGTGAAGGACTGTTATGCGGTGCTGGGCTTTATTCATAAGCTTTACACTCCCATCCCCGGGCGCTTTAAGGACTATATCGCCATGCCTAAGCCCAATATGTACCAGTCCCTTCATACTACGGTAATCGGAAAGGACGGAGTACCCTTTGAAATACAGATTCGTACCTTTGAAATGCATAGAACCGCGGAGTTCGGTATTGCCGCCCACTGGAAATATAAAGAAGAGGGAGGCTCTGAGAATAAGGCCACTGAGAATGAGATGACGAAAATGAAGTGGCTCAGCGAAATCCTGGAGTGGCAGAAGGATGAGTCAGACTCCAAAGAGTTTATGAAGATGGTAAAGTCCGACCTTTCCCTTTTCAATGAAAGCGTGTACTGCTTTACTCCCACAGGAGATGTGAAGAATCTTCCGGCGGGCTCCACCCCCATCGACTTTGCTTATTCCATCCACTCTGCTGTAGGAAATAAGATGGTAGGAGCCAAGGTTAACGATAAGCTGGTGCCCATTGAATATGTGCTCCATAACGGAGATAGAGTAGATATTATTACCAGCCAGAACTCCAGAGGACCTTCCAGAGATTGGCTGAAAATTGTAAAGTCCACCCAGGCGAAAAATAAGATTAACCAGTGGTTCCGCCACGAGCAAAAGGATGAAAATATTGACCGTGGTAAGGATTTACTGGATCGCTATGTGAAAAGTAAGGGGCTGAATCTTCCGGATCTTACCAAACCGGAGTATGTGGAGGCAGTGCTTCGCCGTTACAGCTATCGGGATTGGGAAAGCGTTTTAGCCGGTGTAGGTCGAGGGGGTATTAAGGAGTCTCAGGTCATTTCCAAGCTTTTGGATTCTAAACAAAAGGCGGAAAGCAAGACGGTGGACGACAAGACCATTTTGCAAAATATCGGAGAAATGACCAATAAACCGGAGGTTATTCGAAGAGCCAAATCCGGTATTGTGGTGAAGGGAATCCATGACTTGGCAGTGCGCTATGCAAAGTGCTGTAATCCCGTGCCGGGAGATGAAATTGTGGGCTTTGTGACCAGAGGTCGAGGGATCACCATTCACTGTACCGACTGTATCAATATGATGAACCTTCCGGAAGCGGAACGGAAAAGAATGATTGATGCGGAATGGCAGAGAGGACCGGAGCAGGAAAGCTATGCTACGGAACTTACCATTTATGCCAATAACCGTATGGGACAGATTGTGGACATTTCCAAGGTTCTTACGGACAATAAGATTGACATCAGCAGTATGAATTCCCGTACAGCGAAAAATGGTAAGGCCACCATTAATATCAGCTTTGAAATTAAGAGTAGAGAAGAGCTGAACGATATTATCGGAAAGCTGAAGAAGATTCAGGGAATTATAGAGATAGAAAGGGCAAAGGGGTAAGATGTTTAATATACGAAGCCTCACCGTAGGCATTGTGGCAACCAACTGCTATTTGGTTTGGAATAAGGCGACAGGAGAAGGGGTTTTAATCGATCCGGGGGATGAAGCGGAGCGAATTTGTTCAGCCATTGCGGAAGAAAGAGTGAAGCTAAAGGCTATTCTTTTAACCCACGGACATTTTGACCATATCCTTGTGGCGGAAGAGTTGAAGGAAAAGTACGAGGTGCCCTTATATGCCTCAAAGGATGAAAAGGAAATGCTGGAAAATCCCCAGTGGAACCTTTCCGGCATGGATGAGGGCGTGACAATTACAGAGTATATTCCGGTACAGGACGGAGATAAGCTGGAGCTTTTGGGAAAGGAATGGCAGGTCATTTCCACCCCGGGACACACCAAGGGCTCGGTATGTTACTTTGTACCGGGGGAAATTCCTTATCTTTTTAGCGGAGATACCCTTTTCTATGAATCCTACGGACGAACCGACCTTTACGGCGGATCCGAGGCGGAGATTAAGAAGAGCATTAAAGAAAAGCTATTTTGCCTGCCGGATGAAACCTTGGTTTATCCGGGACATGAAGAGGCAACCACCATTGCCAATGAGAAGCAGTATAATCCGGTGAATTTTATGAGGTGATGAACCGAAGAGAAAGGACGTGTGTCCGCTTCCCACAGGATAGGGGGAAACCTGGGCACGCTCCCGCTAACCTCGCCACGTAGGGGTACTAAGCTTTTAAAAGACAAAAGCTAAGTACCCACGGGCTCAGATTGCCCCTGTTTTCCCCTATCCTGCGGGAAGCTACGGGCCTTGCTCTTCGGGGGAGAATAGGGCGAAGTGAATGGGATATTGCCATAAAACCGTTGTAACGCTAGCAAAAGCTAGGTGCATCGGTTTTTTCTTTTTTTATGGGATACGGGAAATGTTTTCCTCTTAAATTCCGTTTTTGGCCTTTCCTAAAATGCAATAGGCATTTTGACGAATTTATCTTTCGTGAAAAAATGGCATGGGAAAATGGAGGTTTTTCAAGCATTCACCTTGCTTTTTTTGGTGGAGGGGACAGGCGGGAGAATTTGAGCCTGTCGGCCCTTGCGAAAAATAAATGCAATGCGGTTTTTCGCTTAGTGTCCGTTCCCGTTGGGCGAACTTAGCGGGAGCGTGTCTCTTCTATCCCCTCCCCCTCTTAAAAAGTAAGCCTTATAAGACTCTTTCCCACCCATTTTTCACCCTGAAAAATTTGTGAAAATGCCCATTGAATATCCCCTTCCTTTGTCGTATGATAGAGAGGCTTTCACAAGATATTGTGTTTTCGTGATAAGAGTATTCTATATCGTGTTGGTTTTTCGGACGGGATAGGGAATAAGAAAAGCTTGAAAAGTCTTGACTTTTTGGGCTTTTTTGCTGGAAAAGAGGAATTGGAAGAGAAAAGAATATGGGAGTTTGCGGCGGAAAATGAGCTCTTGATTCTTTCAAAAATGCAATGGACGGGGGATAAGATGGACAAGGAACTTTTGATTATGACCAATGTGATTAAGAGAAATGGCAAGGAGGTCAAGTTTGACATTTATAAAATCATCCATGCCATGGAGAAGGCCAATAAAGAGGTTGCTCCTGTCTATCAGATGAATGAGTATCAGATTCAGGCTGCTGCGGAGACGGTGGCAAAGAAGATTCAGGCCTCCAGCCATGCTGTGAATGTGGAGGATATTCAGGACATGGTGGAAACCGCCATCATGGAAATGAGAGCCTACGAGGTAGCCCAGAAGTATGTGCGTTATCGTTATAAGAGAGAGATGGCAAGAAAAGCCAACTCCACCGATGAGGATATTCTGGCATTGATTGATCAGGCAAATGAAGAGCTGAAGCAGGAGAACTCCAATAAAAACCCTGTTATTAACAGTACCCAAAGAGACTATATGGCAGGAGAGGTTTCCAAGGATTTAACCAAAAGACTTTTGCTTCCGGAGGATATTGTAAAGGCCCATGAAGAGGGCGTTATTCACTTCCATGATTCCGATTACTATGCCCAGAAGGAGCATAACTGTGACTTAATCAATCTGGAGGATATGCTGCAAAACGGCACGGTGATTTCTGAAACCATGATTGAAAAGCCCCACAGCTTTTTCACTGCCTGCAATGTAACCACTCAGATTGTGGCTCAGGTGGCTTCCAACCAGTATGGCGGACAGTCCTTTACCCTTTCTCACTTAGCTCCCTTCGTGGATATTTCCAGACAGAAGATTCGGGAAGCGGTTATTGCGGAAAGAAACGAAACCGGCGAGAGCATGGATGAGGACATCATTGCGAAAATCGTGAATCGTCGATTGAAGGAAGAAATTAAGAGCGGAATCCAGACCATCCAGTATCAGCTGATTACCTTAATGACCTGTAACGGTCAGGCTCCCTTTGTGACCATGTTCATGTATTTGGATGAAGTTCCTGAAGGGAAGACTCGAGAGGATTTGGCTCTTATTATCGAGGAAGTGCTTCATCAGAGAATGCAGGGTGTAAAGAACGAAAAGGGCGTTTGGATTACCCCGGCCTTCCCCAAGCTGATTTATGTTTTGGATGAGGACAATATCACCGAAGATGCGCCTTACTATCATTTAACGAAACTTGCGGCTCAGTGTACCGCAAAGCGTATGGTCCCGGACTATATTTCCGCAAAGATTATGCGGGAGTACAAGGGAGGAGATGTATATCCCTGTATGGGTTGCCGTTCCTTCTTAACAGAGGACAAGGAAGGCTTAGGGGAAAATGGTGCCCACAAGTACTACGGTCGTTTTAATCAGGGTGTGGTAACCATCAACTTGGTAGATGTGGCTTGCTCTTCTCAGGGAGATATGGATGCCTTCTGGCAGATTTTAGAGGAAAGACTGGAGCTTTGTCACAAGGCTTTACGACTTCGTCATGAGAGACTTTTGGGGACGGTTTCCGATGTGGCTCCGATTTTGTGGCAGCATGGTGCCTTGGCAAGACTGAAGAAGGGCGAGAGGATTGACAAACTGCTTTACAACAACTACAGCACCATTTCTCTGGGCTATGCAGGTCTTTATGAGATGTGCGTACGGATGCTTGGAAAGTCTCATACCACAGAGGAGGGAAGGGATTTTTCCTTAAAGGTTATGGAAAAGCTGAATGATTCCTGCAAGAAGTGGAGAGAGGCGGAAAATATCAGCTACTCCGTTTACGGAACCCCCATGGAGTCCACTACCTATAAGTTTGCAAAGGCTTTAAAGAAGCGCTTCGGAACCATTCCGGGAGTCACGGACAAGAACTACATTACCAACTCCTATCATGTTCATGTTTCCGAAAAGATTGATGCCTTTTCCAAGTTGGCCTTTGAGGCGGACTTCCAGAAGCTTTCTCCGGGAGGAGCCATCAGCTATGTGGAAGTTCCCAATATGCAGAACAATATTCCTGCGGTTTTAAGTCTGATGCATTTTATCTATGAAAATATCATGTATGCGGAGTTAAACACCAAGTCCGACTATTGCTGTGCCTGCGGTTATGACGGAGAGATTCAGATTGTGGAGGACAGTTACGGAAAGCTCCAGTGGCGTTGCCCCAACTGCGGAAACGAGAATCAGGAGCAGCTGTCTGTAGCCAGAAGAACCTGCGGTTACATCGGTACCCAGTTCTGGAATCAGGGCAGAACCCAGGAGATTAAGGATAGAGTATTGCACCTATAAGGGAAGTTTTTTTCGAGAAAGTGTTTTTGAAGATGCATTACGGAGAAATCAAATACTTTGACATTGCCAACGGTCCCGGTATCCGAGTGAGCCTTTTTGTTTCCGGCTGTCCCCATGCCTGTAAGGGGTGCTTTAATGAGGCTGCCTGGAATCCCTCCTTTGGAGAACTTTTTACGGAGGAAGTGGAGGAAAGGATTTTGCAAGCCCTTGATAAAAAGGAAATTCAAGGCTTAACCCTTCTTGGGGGAGAGCCTTTGGTGCCGGAAAATCTTCATGCGCTACTACCGCTTCTTCGGAAAATGAAGGAGCGACTTCCGGAGAAGGATCTTTGGTGTTTCAGCGGCTACCGCTATGAGGAGCTTATGCAGAGAGAGGGCAAAGAGAAGGAAGAAATTTTGGAATTGTTTTCACAGCTTTCCGTTCTGGTAGATGGCAAGTTCCATTTAGAAGAGAAGGATTTAAGGCTTTTGTTCCGGGGATCCCGAAACCAGCGTTTGATTTCCGTACCGGAAACACTGGAAAGCGGCAAGATTTGCCTGTATGCGGAGTAAAATGACGAATCTGCTTGCAGAGCATTTTTAGAAGAATCCTAGGAAAGCTTTAAAGAATTTGTCTGTATTTCTTCCTCTTCTTCCTGTATAGTGGGGGCTAAGAGAAGCCTTTGCTTCGTTTTTGTCGCATAAGAAAAATAGCGTATAGGAGCATCAAAATGGATAAGTTCCTGTTGAATGCATAGAGCTCAAGGAGGTTGAAGATGAGAAAAAGAGGATTAGTACTGGTAGCACTTTTGGCTATGGGAATTTTGGCCTGCGGAAAGAAGGCGTCCACTGCAGAGAGTAGCGCCGCAGCAACAACAGCGGAAGTAAAGACCGGTCAGGAAGGGGAAGATAAGGAAAGTAAGGCTGCTACAGAAGCTGCCAAGGCAAAGGAGTCCACTACTGCTGAAACAAAGGGGAAGGAAGAAGGCGGCAAGGAAAAGAAGGATTTAACCGTAATCACAGGAACTATCACCGATGCAGCCATGAACAGCGTAAGCGTTAAGGGGAATGACGGCAAGGACTATGAGCTGAACAAGATTGATAAGTCCGACATTTCCGGACTTTCTCAGGGCATCGAAATCGGCACCAAGGTGGAGGTGACCTTTGATAAGGATATGAATATTCTGTCTATGGTGGACCCGGGAAAATAAAGCTATTGTTTCTATGAGGATTGATTCGGGAGTATAAAGCCGACGTTTCTACGAAGACAGATTCGAGAGCATAGAGCCGGCGTTTCCGCCGGGATATACGATGGTTCATGGAAGCTTATAGCCGGAGCTTTGTTATATTCAAACCAACAAACTTCATACTTGCTATAAATTATAGCAATAACTAAATCTTAATATTATGCATTATCCCTTTTTGCTTTTTTATGCTACAGTGTGCAGGAAAAGAAAAGAGGGATTTTTTATCATAGAGGAAGAAAGAGGGAAAGAATTATGGCATATCATATCAGTACACGATGTCAACACTTGGAAGGACAGAATAAAGAGGAGCATTACGGGGCGATTTCTTACCCCATTTATCCAAGTTCCGCCTTTATTCATCAGGAGGTAGGGGGGAAGAATCCCTACGATTATTCACGTTTGCAAAACCCCACCAGAGCCCAGCTGGAGAAGGTGGTGGCTTCTTTAGAGCACGGTACGGACTGCATTGCCCTGTCTTCAGGAATTGCGGCACTAGCCTGTATTATGGAGCTCTTTCGTCCGGGAGACCATATTTTAATTGATCGTGACCTATATGGCGGCTCCATTCGTTATTTTCGTGAGGTAAATGAGAAAAATGGTCTTCAGTTTTCCAGGGTATCACTTCATGAGGATGGCTGGGAAAAGGAAGTTAAGGAGAATACCAAGGCAATTTTTCTGGAAAGCCCTACAAATCCTTGCATGAATGTAAATGATATAGAAGCTTTGGGAAAATTTTGTAATGCTCACGGTTTACTTTTGATTGTAGACAATACCTTCCTTTCTCCCTATTTTCAAAATCCCTTGGATTTGGGGGCGGATATTGTGCTGCATAGCGGCACCAAGTTTCTCTCCGGACACCATGATGCCATTGCGGGCTTTATTGTGGTAAAGGAGGAGGCTCTTCAGGAAAGGCTTCGCTTCTTATTTAAAACCACCGGAGCGGGTCTGGATGCCTTTGACAGCTGGCTTATTTTACGAGGCATCAAAACCTTAGCCATTCGTATGGAAAAGGCGCAGGAAAACAGTCTGAAAATTGCGGAATTTTTAGAAAAACACCCAAAGGTAAAGAGAGTTTTGTATCCCGGGCTTCCCAATCATCCCGGGCATGAGTTAATGAAGAAGCAGGCCAGAGGTTTTGGGGCGATGATTTCCTTTGACGTGGAATCCGGAGAGGAAGCTAAAGAAATTTTAAAGAGAATTCAGCTGATTTATTTTGCGGAGTCCTTGGGGGGAACGGAAAGTCTTTTGACCTATCCCCTGACCCAAACTCATGCGGATGTGCCTAAGGAGATTTTGGCGGAAAACGGAATATACGAAACCACCCTGCGCCTGTCTGTAGGTATTGAAGATGCGGAAGATTTGATTGCGGATTTAAAGCAGGCATTGGGATAAAAATGAAATATGCAGTATGGTCTTAAAAAGAAGCTGTAAAATAATATGCAGTATAGGTCTTAAACGGGGTACGCTCCCGCTAGCCTCGCCCTGCAGGGGTTCTAAGCTTTTACAAAACAAAAGCCAAGAACCCGCGGGCTCAGACTACCCCTTTTTCAGACCTATACTGCATATTCTGTTTAGAGCTTGTATTATAGTTTCTTTTTAAGCCCCCTACTGCATAATTTCTATTTTTATTCTTACAGCTCCTGTTTCTTATTTATCCCGCATCATGCTGAACTTATCCATAGGATAATTCTTCAAGTTATCCAATACTTTTCTGGTATCGGCTTCGTCCAAAAGACTTTGACGAGACCTCTTGATTTCATTTTCCGCCTTGTGACGGGAAGGTCCGCCTACACAGCCGCCTTCACAGGCCATACCCTCGATAAAGTCCTCCGGAAGCTTTCCTGCCTTTAGAAGAGAAAGGGCGGTAACGCATTCCTTTCCGCCGGAGCAGGCACGAAGCTTGATATCGGTGGTGTCTTCTCCTCTTTCCCGCATACATTCCATAACCGCATTGGCTACGCCGCCGGAGCTGGCAAAGTTCTTTCCCCAAAGAGATGCTTCCTGATAAGGGCTAACCTCCGCCTCCAACTGTACATCTTTGGAACGAAGAAGACTGCTGAATTCTCCAAAGGAGAGAACATAGTCCGCATTTCCCTCAATGCCCATTTCCTGAGACTCGGATTTCTTTGCCATACAGGGACCGATAAATACGGTTACACAGTCGGGGTGAATGGCTTTCAAATAACGGGAAACCGCCGCCATAGGAGAAAGGGTCTCCGACATATTTTCACGGTATTGATCCGGGAAATGAATTTTTAAAAGGTTAATGAAGGCAGGGCAGCAGGAGGTGGTCATTTTCTTTCCTTCTTTTCTGGCCTCTGACCATTCCAATGCCTCGTATGCGGCGGTCATATCGCCACCCAGTCCAACCTCCACCATATCGGTAAAGCCGAGCTTCTTCAAAGCCACACGGATTGCGGACATAGAGATATCCTTACCGAACTGTCCCTCTGTGGCAGGGGCACACATGGCGTAAACTTCTTTTCCTTCCTTAATGGCGGAAATTACCTGCAGAAGATGAGTCTTTGTGGAAATTGCACCGAAGGGGCAGGAGTGCACACACTGTCCGCAGCGGATGCAACGATTATCATCAATAACGCAAAGACCGTTTTCATCGTAAGTAATAGCATTTACCGGACAGGGCTTTTTACAGGGACGGGTAAGCTGGGCAATGGCACTGTAGGGGCAGGCTGTTGCACACATTCCACATTCCTTACACTTCATAGGATCAATGTGGGCTCTTTGGTCTGTCATGGTAATGGCACCAAAGTGACAACTGTTCTGGCAGGCCTTACCTAAACAAAGACGGCAGTTATCCGTAACGGAATAGGAAGAAATAGGGCACTCCTCACAGGCCGGATCGATAACCTGAATGACATTGCTGCTCTTTCTCTTCGGGCTGGCATCCTCATTACAAGCCAGACGAATACGCCAACGAAGAATTTCCCTTTCCTTATATACACAGCAACGGAAGGCGGCCTTCGGTCCCGGGGATAACTCCCGGATTAAGCCTTCCTTTGCCTCTTCCGTAACTTCTCCGTTCCATGCGATTCTTGCCAAGCCTTCAATTACACGGTGTTTGAGAGGGATAAAACCCTTGTCATTTGTAACCATACTCTTTTCTCCTTACTTAGACTCTTTTCTGTTCCCGGAGAAGCGCTCATTTCTCCAAGAAGTTAAACTCGTTAAAAGTATAACATAGTTTTCCTGTTTGGGGGATATACTTTCCCTTAGTACGAAAAAAAATACTGATAGACAAAAGTATTTAATTCTTTTTCCGTCTTACAAAATGTCGGCTTCCATTCCTGAATATCAAAGGGATTCATCATAAGCTTTCTCCTTAAAAAGAAATATTCTATAAACTCTGAAATTGCCCTTATGGAGCAAAAAAAAGAGACGATAATTAAAATACAAAGTTAAAAAACAAAATAGAATTGATATTTAATCAAATATTTTAATAAAAGCTTTGCGAAATGGAAAGAAGGTAATATAATAAATAAGATATTAGTAGATTTTTCATAAAATTACCAGAGAGCCTTACTAATATTTTTTAGAAAAATGTCGAAAGAATACCTAATTCAACTGTTTGTGATAAAGGTGGATTAGGGTATAGGAGAGGGAGAGCTTATGTCACTAATGCAAATGATTTTTAAAAAGCCTGAGGAAGTTTTCGGGGAAGAAGAGTCCGTCGAAAAACAACCTTTGGACTTGTTGTCTGTAAAAGGCGACAGAATAAGCACAGTGTTAGAAACAGAGAACATTGAGCTCCTCCTGGAAAAAGAGCAGGGACGAATCCGCCTTGTACAGAAAAATTCCGGAGGAGAAGAACTGAAAACTCTGATGGAATGTCCCTATGCGGAAAATGCGGATGCCCGGAAAGAACTTACGGACATGATGTCTGCGGTAAAGAAAGACATCGAAGCGGCTGTAGAGCTGGGAAGAACTTCCATTCGCATTCCGGAAAGTAAATATGAACTCTTCATGTATATGCGGAGACGGCCATCTATCCCTATGGATATGGATAAGTTAAACCGGGAGCTTTCTTCCGGTGAAGCAAGGGAAAATGTGGCTTTATTCCGTTCTTTCTTGGAGAAGAATCCCAGAATCAATGTTTATGTGGGAATCTATACCCTTGGACAGGATACGGCTTACAGAATCTTGAAGCAGGAATGGCGGATGCTTTCCAATGTTCGTTTTATTGTTTTGGAAAATTATGAAAAGAAGCCGATTTCCTGGTCTGATCCACGGATTCAGGAAAGTCTGAAGGATTCTCCCAATGTGGCTTCCATCGGTATCGGTATTAAGGGAGATCGTCCACGTTATGCCATTGAGCTCCGCACAGAGGATTTGGCTTCCTCTGTTAAGAAAGCGGCACTGCTCAGCCACCACCTTTTCAATATTCGAGAGGAAATGATTGACGCCCAGACCCAGGGCTTTGCCAAGGCTATGTGGGAGCTTGGGACAAAGCGGGGAAAGAGTGAGGAATTTATCCGGAAAACCGTGGAGGATCTGGCTTTAGAGGATGCCTGCTACAGAATTTCCGAAACTGCCGCAAAGGAAATCGTAAAGAAGGTTCAGGAGAGAGGCTTTAATGAAGGAGAGGACATCGGTCTTTTCCGTGTTCCTGTTTTAGACAGACGACTCCTTTTAAATCTTTTGAAGAAGGCAGAAAACGGCTTCTTGGTAGTGGATGATGCAGGACAGTTCCAGTATTACCGGGATATGACCGGAAAACTGGTGATGAAGTACGGCTGGGAAAAGGACGGCTGTTGGTACATCGCCCCAAAGGGTAAGGAAGAAAAGGAAATTCGAAAAGAGGCAGCAATGGTTCTTCTGGAAGGAAAATATCTGCAGGCCCTTGGAAAGATTCTTATGGAGAATCGGAACCGCTCCGTAAGCGATGCTTACAGCAATCTGAAAAACTTCATTGTTTCCTATGAGAAGCTGGGAATGGGAGAGGGAGAACAGATCGAAACGCTGGGCCTTGCCAGAGACTTCTTCCCCAAGGAAAATATAGAAGAAATCCAAACCGTTATTGGAGAGGTGCTTTCCGAAAGCTCCCTTTATGACAATTTCGGATTTTAAAAATTATTGAAATTTACTTATGCATTCTATACCATATAGGTTTGGATAGGGGCATTTATAAAGCAACAGGAATACTTGCAAGAAGTAATGATTTTTTGTAAAGTATTCCTGTTTTGTTTTATAAAGAAGGGAAAGAAAAGAATGAAGGAAAAAAGTAACCGTATTGTTTCGCTGACTTCCATCTGTATTGTGCTTTTGTTTTTGGTGGCAGCAGCTTTTTTGACCAGTAAGGAGTCTGTGCAGAATTCCCCCTGGTCTTTGGTGCCACCGGTGATTGCCATTGCCTTGGCTTTAATTACCAAGGAGGTTTACAGTTCCCTGTTCTTAGGGATTTTATCCGGTGCTCTTTTATATTCCGGCTATAACTTGGAGGGGACTCTTAACCATGTGTTTGTGGACGGCATTATCCATGTGCTTTCCGATGCCTGGAATGTGGGAATCCTTTGCTTTTTGGTGATTTTAGGCATGATGGTACAGCTGATGAATAAAACCGGAGGCTCCAAAGCCTTTGGAGATTGGACGAAGAAGCATATCCGAAGCAGAAAGGGTTCTATGCTGGCTACCATTGCCTTAGGTTGCCTGATTTTTATTGACGATTACTTTAATTGCTTGACCGTGGGATCTGTGATGCGCCCGGTAACGGATCAGCACAAAATCAGCAGGGCAAAGCTGGCGTATCTCATTGATACTACGGCGGCGCCGGTATGTATCATTGCGCCGATTTCCTCTTGGGCGGCAGCGGTTTCCGGCTTCGTAGAAGGGGAAAATGGAATGA
>NZ_CAUTEG010000041.1:0-19351 GCF_963537195.1 Oribacterium sinus
AGGGATAACCGTTCCCTTCTTCCAGACTTAACTGGTTGGGGCTGTCAAAGAAAACCTTGGCGTCCGGATGCTCCATCAAAACGGAGATGTATTTCGCAGTTTTCTCATTTAACTCCTGCATGGGCTTTCCCTTCCTTAGAAGAGATCCGTTTTCCGAAGTCTTTCTCTGATCCGGTGTTTCTGCGGAAATGAGAGCCGCTCCATCTTCTCCCAGATAAAAATTGCCCACGTACTGCTTTTCCGCCATAGCTCCGTCACTGTTCAGAAAATACCATTTCCCGTTCCAGCTGACCCAGCCGGTCTGCATTTTACTGTTTAAGCAAAAATACCAACGTCCATCCGTGGAAGACTGTACCCAGCCGGTATAGCTTTCTTTATTGTCCGAAGAATAATAGTACCAACTCTGTCCTTCCTGCTCCCATCTTCCCTCTGCATGGGAAATTCCTGTTCCCATGAGAAAGAACAGAAAAAGAAATGCCATTCCCGACAAAAAACGTTGGCAAAAATTCTTTTGATATCCCTTTTGTACTCTCATTCTATCCTCCTTTACATAACTATTTGCCTAGTATAGCATAATTTTTTCCATTGTAATACCCACCGTAGTTTTTCCTAGATTCTGCTTAGGATTTTCTATTGTATACCCCATTTCTTTTTGCTACTATGAAAAAAACGCAGATTGCAAGGAGGGACTCCCATGTTTCGGATTGAAAAGGTAAAGGATTACTCGGTTCTCAGCAAAAAAGCCGCCATGCTGATTGCGGCGGAAATCACCCAAAGAGAGCACCCGGTTTTGGGCTTAGCCACAGGCTCCACCCCCATCGGTGCCTATCAGGTTTTAAGAGAATTATATCAGGAGGGACGTCTGGATTTTTCTGCAGTACGTACCGTGAACCTGGATGAATACAGAGGTCTTGCTCCGGAGGACAGCCACAGCTACCGCTATTTTATGAATCAAGAGCTGTTTCAGCACGTAAATATTCCTATGGAAAACACTGCCGTTCCCAACGGTCTTCTGGAAGACGCGAATAAGGCTTGCCTTGAGTATGAAGCTCTGATTCGTAAATTAGGAGGAATCCATTTACAGATTCTGGGACTTGGACATGATGGGCATATCGGATTTAATGAGCCAAGTGATTCTTTTCCAAGGGAAACCCACTGTGTACAGCTTGCCGAAGAAACCATCGAAGCCAATCAGCGCTTCTTCTCGTCTAAAGAAGAAGTTCCCAGAGAAGCCTATACCATGGGAATCGGTACCATTATGAAAGCCAAAAAAATCCTCTTAATGGTATCCGGAAAGGATAAGGCGGATATTTTACAGAGAGTCTTGGAAGGCCCGGTTACTCCCTCTGTTCCCGCTTCCATTCTGCAATTCCATCCCCATGTTACTGTTCTTGCAGATGAAGCGGCTTTAAGTAAATGTAAGCTATAATATATGATGGGGCTGTAAAAAATCAAAAAGAATTTTCTGAGCAATATAGGTCTGAATTTGGGGGGCGGTACATTTTTACAGTTCCATCATTTTCTTTCTAAAGAAAAGAGCCGAAAAAGCGGAAAGAGAAATGAAGCTATTCTTTCTGATTTTTCGACTCTTTTTAGATAGAATTATTCGATTTATTTTGTCAGGTTACAAAAATAGTTTTTCTTTTATTTCTTCTTTTATGTCATAGGTGCTCCTCCCTTCAATGTCTTCTATATCCCTAGGTTTTCACCATAGTTACCATACAGAATGTCTTAAGAGGAGCTCTCGACAGAAGCTTCTGAAGCCACTTTTGACTCCGACTTAGCAGATGTCTCAGCGGAAGTCTCCATTGTAGGGTTGGCGCTATCTGCGGATACTTCTGTTGAGCCCTCCCTAGATGCCTGAAAAGATAGCTGAGGGGAAATCCCGGAAACAGCCTCAGGTGCCTTTAAGCTGTTGTCTTCTCCCCTAAAGTCTGTAAGGAGAGGGAAGATTTCTTGCTTATAAAACTCGGCATAATCTTTATATCCGTACAAATACAGAGAATCATCCTCTCCCAGGGGAAAGGCTATGGGATGAACAGCCCCCATTCCAATGCCATCCTCCGGCTTTACCAGTGCCTTTCCATCCTGATCCATGAGTAAGTCCTGATATTCTATTCCATTACAATACTGAATATTTTGTACGCTTCCATCCTTTAATTTTAAAGGCACATGAACTTCAAAAAGCAGGAATAGTCTGTTGTGACCGAGCACCGGGGCATCTTCTTTCCGACTGAGAAAATAATTTCCCAAATACTGTACGGATATACCGGAAAGATCAACATACTCCCCTTCTGTTCCTCCGGTCATCTCCCTATGAAGAGAATCCATAAATGCTTCCTGTAGCAGTCTTAAAGTGTCTCCGGGAATATCCTTTCCACTGGTCCAATAAGCATTGGCCTTGGGGACTTCATATTCCTTCTCTGTTTCCAAAAAATAGATATGCTCTTTCTCTGCTTTTCTCGTTAATTCCTGATAAAAAGTAACTTGGATTTTGTCTCCGGAGGCAAGCCCCTCTCTTTTGCTGACATTCACATCTCCAAGTTCCATCCAGGAGGGAGCATTCTTTAAAGCCAGCTCTACTCTCATCTGCGGGGAATTTCCGGTAAATTGAACATCCAGAAAATCAAAGGGATTCACGTCTGTTCTCTCATAAAGCCCCTTTACTACCAGATCCTTATCCTCCCAAAGCAGCTTCACGTTATAGCTTTTCTCAATCCAGGATAAATCCTCTTTACAGCTTAAGGAAACATGATCTCCATTTTCCAATTGACTCTCCTCGGAAAGCTCCGGAAGCTGCATTACCGCATACTCCACTTCACTCAATATAATCTCTTTTTCCGCCTCTTTCAGAAAAAGATTGGTCATCATCCCGAAGATTCCTCTACTTCTCTTGCTGTATCTTCCTTTTCTCTTGATTTTTCCAAGATAATTTTTTTCAAAATCTTCTTTCTGAAAGATAAGCTTTCCCTCTCCCAGACCATCTTCACCGGTAAATTCCACCTGATAGAACTTATCCAGCGGAATCTTCACCGGCCGGTTATTGTAAGCACCAAAAGCTGTCATGCCAATCAGGAAAAGAGCTCCTATACAGGCAAGAACAATACAGTTTCTTTTCATGTTTTTGGAAACGTTAAATGAAGGTTTTTTCATTGGGGAAGGCATGTCCCGCTCCTTTCTCAGCAAATGCTGCAGCGCCCTCCCTGGCATGAATCTCCTAGACTTTGATATGATTTTGGATTGTAAAAATGAAATCTTAAACTTATGGAGATAATAGAATCGATAGAAATAGCTTTTATCCTACGTACATTTTTTCGGCCCCTGCGTTTTCTTCCATATTTCGTTCATGACTTCACTATAGCACAAGGCATTAAATTTGTCTTTTTTAATAAATTAATAGTAGTATATTGTAAATTTATTAGATATTTTGTATTAAATTGATTTTATAGAAGAACAAGAAAAAAAGCACCACGATTCGTGATGCTTTTCGCAGGGCTACAAGGATTCGAACCTTGAAATGACGGAGTCAGAGTCCGTTGCCTTACCGTTTGGCGATAGCCCTAAAATCTGCTGTTTTCTTAAAAAATGAATAAAAATCAGCGACTCGATTATCATACAGAGTTTTTATTTTCTTGTCAAGAGATTTTTTTATTCTTATTAGATTTTCTTCATAAAACAAAAATTTTGTTTTCAAAACTCAAATGTGTTTCATAGCATTTACGATTTCTCTAAAATCTAATATTTTGACTATCTATTTTTTCTTTATGTGCCTATAATCAAACAAGCTGTATTAATGAATTTAAGGAGTAGTACGAAAATGAAATTCTTTCGTTTAAATTATTTTCAGAAAATCATCCTGGGTTTTGCCGCGTTGATTCTATTGGGAGCAATTCTGCTGATGTTGCCGATCTCCAGTAATGATGGCGTTTATACCCCCTTTCTAAATGCACTCTTCACTTCCACCTCCGCTTCCTGTGTTACCGGTTTAATTGTATACGATACCGCCACGCACTGGTCTTTCTTCGGGCAAGCAGTCATTCTTTTCTTGATTCAAATTGGTGGGCTTGGTGTGGTGGTAGTGGTAACCTCCGTCATCCTTTTCTTCGGAAAAAAAATCGGATATTCTCAAAGAAACACTCTGGCTAATTCCATTTCTGTAAATTCTCAGGGCGGAATCATGAAAATGTTGGTTTTTCTTCTGAAATGGACCGGAATTATAGAGTTATTCTTTGCTATCCTTCTTGCGACACAATTTATTCCCGAGTTCGGACTTCGGAGAGGACTTTGGTATAGTGTTTTCCACTCCGTATCCGCTTTTTGTAATGCCGGTTTCGATTTGATGGGCGTTAAAGAACCCTTTTCTTCTCTCACGGAATACGTAGGAAACCCTGTGGTGAACATCAGCATTATGAGCCTGATTCTTCTTGGAGGCTTAGGCTTTATGACTTGGCAGGATATTGCAAAAAATAAATGGAATTTTCATCGCTTTCGTCTACAAAGCAAAATCATTCTCTCTACCACGGTATTTATTATTCTTCTTCCTGCAATATTTTACTTTTTTGTTGAGTTCCGAGGGCTGCCCATAAAAAATCGGGTTTTTGCTTCATTATTTACAGCAGTCACTCCACGTACCGCAGGCTTTAATACCGTGGATTTTTCAAAATTTTCCGATAGCGGAATCTTTTTGCAAACCTTGCTAATGCTGGTAGGGGCTGCGCCGGGAAGTACGGGAGGCGGTATGAAAGTCACCACAATGACTGTTTTACTTTTAACCTCCATTGCTATTTTTAGAAACAATTCCCGTACAGAAGCCTTTGGAAGGACTATTTCCAGAGAAGTCATTCGAAATGCTACGACAATCGCTTTCATGTATATTAGTTTATGTATTCTCTCCGGAATGTTTATCAGTCTCCATGATAAATTACCGCTACTGGCCACCAGCTTTGAAGCTGCCAGTGCTATTGCCACTGTGGGGCTTACACTGGGAATCACCCCAAATCTTAGTCCCATTTCTCATATGGTTCTCATTTTTCTAATGTACACCGGAAGAGTTGGCGGACTTTGTTTGATTTATGCCGTCTTTCCTAATGCTAACCAAAACAAGGGAAGACTTGTTGAAGAAAATGTAATTGTCGGATAAAGGAGAAAGTATGAAACAAATTTTAATTATCGGTCTAGGTCGTTTCGGTTTACATGTCGCAAAAAAGCTAAATGAAATGCATACGCAGGTTCTCGGAGTAGACAGCAGTGAGGAAAGAGTAAAAGCAGCTCTCCCCTACGTTACCAATGCGGAAATTGGAGACGCAGGAAATCAGGAATTCTTAAAATCTCTGGGTATCTCCAATTTTGACGTCTGTATTGTAGCCATCGGAACCGACTTTTTAGCTTCTTTGGAAGTCACCTCCCATTTAAAGGAACTGGGTGCAAAAAGAGTAGTTTCCAGGGCTGCCAGAGATTTACAAGAAAAATTCTTACTTAGAAACGGAGCCGATGTGGTAGTTTATCCGGAAAAATTAGTCGGAAGCCTTACCGCTGTGCAGTGCAGTTCTGAGAATGTTTTGGATTACATTCAAGTCAGCAAAGATTTTGCCGTTTTTGAAATCGCCTTACCTGAGGATTGGATTGGTAAATCTATTGGAGAAATTGGAGTTCGAAATAAATTCAAAGTCAATATTATTGCTGTCAAATATAATGATGAAGTCAATGTTACTTTGGGACCGGACTACCAATTCCGAGAAGGAGAAAGCCTTTTTATTATCGGCAAGGATAAGGATATCCAAAAATATTTTCATACTTTAGGGTAGACTTTTTAAGCAAATAATCCT
Source organism: Oribacterium sinus (assembly GCF_963537195.1). Classification (GTDB taxonomy): domain Bacteria; phylum Bacillota; class Clostridia; order Lachnospirales; family Lachnospiraceae; genus Oribacterium; species Oribacterium sinus_A. The sequence goes on from NZ_CAUTEG010000041.1 coordinate 5,826, forward strand.
GCGACGATTACTATTCAATGCTGTATCATAGTATTCCATAGTCCACGAGGAATTTGCCTTCAGCACTGAGATATCGTACGCTTTGAGAGGGATACTCCTGAAAAACGAGATATCGTACGCTTTGAGAGGGATACTCCTGAAAAACGAGATATCGCACGCTTTGCGAGCAATACTCGTTATGAATAAAAACATCCTCCATGTCAAATATCCGACTCAGAGGATGTTTTTTTCTTTATTTGCCGGCTTTTAAGTTCCCGGTGTATTATTTTCTTCCGTCTCTAAAGATTTTTCTCCTAGGGCCGCCCCGGGTCCTACTTCCACAGTTTCCTCCGTTTCCTTCTTTTCTTTTGTTTCCTTCGTCTCTTCTTCTGTGGATTTTTTCTCTTCCTTTGTTTCTTTTTTATTTTTTACAGTGCTCTCTTCTTCCGTTTCCGTCTTAGTTTCCTGTTTCTTTGTAGCCTCTGTCTGCTCCTCTTTTTTCTTTTTCTTACCCTTCTCCGCATTTTCAGCGGCCTTGGCTTTTCCGGCTTCCTTCTTTCTCACAGTTCCTCCGCCTGTACCTGCTTCCTCAGCATCTTCCATGGGAGAGCCAACTCCGGAAACCTTGGCGATATGGGCACTGATTTCCTGTACCTTGGCACTGGGACTATAGTTCTCCACGCCGTAAAGATAGCTGTGTAATTCCGTTACATTGCTGGCCAGCGTTGCCGGAATTACCACATCCATTTTCTTAATCTTCATGGTGGTTCTGGCAAAGGGGAAGCCTCTGCTTTCTCCGATATGATAACGATCCACCTGGGTAACCAATGTGGTGATATCTCCCATATCCAGACTGGTGGAAAGCTCCGGTAAAACCATGGATGCCACCTGCATTAGCTTTACAGGACCTGCCTTTTTTGCCTTATCAAAGGCAAGGCCAAGAACCTTCCTCTGTCTTGCAGTACGGTTAAAATCCGTGTCCATTAGACGGAGTCTACCGTAGGCCACCGCCTGAATTCCGTCCAAATGATTCATCCCCGCATGCTCCAGATGCACGGAAGGAATTCCGGTGGACTGTACCGTTTCCGTGATAAAGGCATTGATATAGAAAAACTCCGCATCGGAAAGCTCCAGATCCACACCTCCAAGGGCGGAAATCCCCTTTGCTACCGCAGCCCAGTTAAAGCTGACATAATCATCGATCTTAATATCCAGATTTCTCTCTAAAGCTTCAACAGCCTGCTTGTGACCGCCCTTAAAATACGCTTCATTAATCTTATGATAAGTTCCCTCTTCATCGATCTGCATATAGCTGTCTCTGAAAATGGAGCTCAATTTCACTTCTCCGGTTCGCTTATTAACGGAAGCCAGCATAATCACATCGGATAGCGCACCGGCCTCCTTGTTGCCGTCTCGGGAATCCAAACCGAAAACAGCCACCGTCCAATATTTAGGGCCAAAATAGGGAGATATAAAACGCCAAAGGAGAAGGCCGAAAAATACAAGCAGTAAAAGAATGCCCAGCTTCTGAAAAACAGACTTCTTTTTCTTTCTTTTCCCTCTGTCTTGCCCTGCCCTTTCCGAAGCCGGATTTCTATTGCTTCTTCCGCTGTTCCCGCCGCTCAACGACTTCCGATTCTCCGCTCCGGAAGAACTTCTTCTCCTGTCGGAACGGCCGGTAGCTGTAGCAATATTTGCTCCCTGCCTTTGGGACTTTCTTCTTTTCAGGCTTTGAGGTTCTTCTTCGAAGTCCTCATCTTCATAGTCCTCATCATAGTCGTCATAGTCCTCATCAGAATCATCTTCATAATCGTCATCGTAATCATCATATTCCTCATCAGAATCATAATCCTCCTGATAACGATTTCGAGAGGGACGTCTATTTCTGCTGCTTTCTTCTCTTTCTCTGATAAATTCTCTACTGGGTGCAGTTCTTCTTTTTCTGTCTGCCATACGCTTCTCCCTGTCTTTCATAAGTATTCTGCCTGAAAAGTATAACAAAGCTTTCTTCACAAAAAAAGTGCTTTCATAATTCCTTAATATAAAGAGTTTTTATTTCTACTATCGGAAATACCTCTAACGTTCCAAGCATACAGAGATCTATAGAATAGGCGTACTCCAATAGGATAAAGGATTATTATGTACACATTACACTATAACAAAAGAGAAGGGAGAATAATCTCCCTCCTCGTTATCAGCAATAGTACTATTCTTATGCCTTAGGGCCTGCTGCAGAAAGCTTCTTTCCTGCCTCAGAGCTCTCATACTTCTTAAAGTTCTTTGCGAAACGTCCTGCCAAGTCCTTTGCCTTCTCTTCCCACTGGCTTGCATCAGCGTATGTATCTCTTGGATCTAAGATTTTCGGATCTACACCGGGTAAAGCTACAGGTACTTCGAAGTCGAAGTATGGAATCTTCTTGGTCTCAGCCTTAGCCACATCTCCGTTTAAGATGGCATCAATGATTCCACGGGTATCCTTGATGGAAATTCTCTTTCCGGAACCGTTCCATCCGGTATTTACCAGATAAGCCTTTGCGCCGCTCTTCTCCATACGCTTAACCAGCTCTTCTGCATACTTTGTTGGAGGAAGCTCCAAGAAAGCCTGTCCGAAGCAAGCGGAGAAGGTTGGGGTGGGCTCTGTGATTCCTCTCTCTGTTCCTGCTAGCTTTGCAGTAAAGCCGGAAAGGAAGTAATACTGTGTCTGCTCCTCTGTAAGAATAGAGATAGGAGGCAGTACGCCGAACGCATCCGCAGAAAGGAAAATAACATTTTCCGCTGCAGGTGCGGAGGAAACAGGCTTTACAATATTGTCGATGTGCTGGATAGGATAGGACACACGAGTATTCTCGGTAACGCTCTTGTCCTTGAAATCAATCTTTCCATTCGCATCCATAGTAACATTTTCCAGCAATGCATCTCTACGGATAGCCTTGTAGATATCCGGCTCGGAATCCTTATCCAGGTCGATGACCTTAGCATAGCATCCGCCCTCGAAGTTGAAGATACCGTTGTCATCCCAACCGTGCTCATCATCTCCGATTAACAGTCTCTTAGGATCAGTGGAAAGGGTGGTCTTTCCTGTTCCGGAAAGTCCGAAGAAGATTGCGGTGTGCTTTCCGTTTAAGTCTGTATTTGCGGAACAGTGCATGGAAGCAATACCCTTTAAGGGAAGGAAGTAGTTCATCATGGAGAACATACCCTTCTTCATCTCTCCGCCGTACCAGGTGTTTAAAATAATCTGCTCTCTGCTTGTGATGTTGAACATAACCGCAGTCTCGGAATGTAAGCCAAGCTCCTTGTAGTTTTCAATCTTTGCCTTGGAAGCATTGTAAACCACGAAGTCCGGCTTAAAGTTCTCCAGCTCTTCCTTGGAAGGCTGAATAAACATGTTGGTAACAAAGTGTGCCTGCCATGCTACTTCCACAATGAAACGCACTGCCATTCTGGTGTCCTTGTTGGCTCCGCAGAAAGCATCCACTACGAATAAACGCTTATTGGAAAGCTCCTTCTTAGCCAATTCCTTAGCAGTGTTCCATGCCTCCTGGGATGCAGGATGGTTATCGTTCTTATACTCATCGGATGTCCACCATACGGTATCCTTGGATTTCTCATCCATGACAATGTACTTATCCTGGGGAGAACGTCCGGTATAAATACCGGTCATTACGTTAACAGCGCCTAATTCACTGACCTGTCCCTTCTCATAGCCTTCCAAATCCGCTCTGGTTTCCTCCTGGAACAAAAGCTCATAGGATGGGTTATGTACGATTTCCGTGGTTCCTGTAATGCCATATTGTGTTAAATCCAAATTTGCCATAGTGGTCTCCTTCTCACTCTTTAAAAATTTCAAGCCTCTCGTATGGAAAAAAATACAAGGCTTAATGTTCTTATTATACATACTTCCCTTGGAAAGTCACTTGAATTTTACATTTTTTTGTTGGTTTATTTTTAATTACTTAATTATTTTTGCTTTAATTCTTCTTTAAATTTTAGTTTTAAATTTAGAACCGTTCAAAACTATTCTCAAAATCCTACAAAAATAGCGAGGCGATAGGATACGCCTCGCTATTGATAATCGCTGTGGAATTCAGAATCTTCCCTATCATGAAGAGCTTTGAAAATCCCTTCCATAATACAGCTTCCGTGTCTTAAACAATGTCCTTCTTTTTAGGAAGACAGGTTGGAAGCACTGACCCTTTCTTCCGGTTGCTTCTCTACCGCTTCCTCTTTAAAAGATAGAGGAAGCTCCAGGGTTTGATAACCTTCACGTACCAGAATCAGGGTATGCTCACCCTCTGCTTTTCCCTTAAAGGCCTTTGGAGAAATCAGCAGTTTTCCCTCATCTTCCAATATTTCCATGGAAGAAGAGCTAATCTCTGTAGTAAAGCTTTGCTTATCCAGGTAAGCCCTAATCTCTCCTTCCTTCAAATACTCCTTATCCTCGGTTTCTAAAACGATTTCCTCACCGGGCTTTGCTACTCCGCCGGTAAATTTCGGCGGCTTTGCTCCGGTAAGATACTCTGTTCTTAACTCTTTAGACAGAGAACCGTCCTCTAAAACTCTAAAGAGCGCAGTAGGAGCCTTTCTGATGGCTTCCGACGTTTTCAAATATTCTGCAGGAGAATAACTTGCCACACTCTTTGCCGTTTTTTCTTTGTACGCTGCAAAATAGCCGGTAAAATCGTAGAACTGATCTCCTCCCTCCGGAAGAAAATATTTATCCCCTCTGGAACGAAGGAAACGTGCCGCCACTAAATCCGCATCCGGATTGGAAATCCCCAGCTCTCTAAGCAGTAGGGCATTGCTTAAGAGATCATAGGAAAGAGATAAATACTTATCTTCTCCTTCTCCAAGCTTTGGCAAATCGGAAAGGTTCGGCTTTTTCTTTGTCAGAACCTCTCTACAGGTCGCATGGGAAATAGCATCAAAGCTTCCCCGATCTTTTTCTCCGTCTCTCTTTCTTGCCTTCTCTTCCTTTTCGTCCTGCTCTTCTTTGACTTCTCCGGCAAAAACTTCAAAGCGTTGCTTGATTTTTCCGTATCCGTTTAGCTTTACTGTAAGAACATACTGTCCTGCCTGATCGGTGAGGAGACTTCCCTCTTCGTCCTTTCTCTTTCCATAGAGAAGCAATGCACCATCATAATAATAAAAGTCCTTTAAATATTCCAGATTTTGACTGCTACCATCCGGCTTCCTTAAAACTAATTTTGAGGAGGGTTCTCCAAACTCACTAAGGAACATTCTTCCCGGAACCTCTGCCATAAACCGAATGGTCCCTCCCTGTTTCGGGGTGCTACTCTCCGGAGCCTGTTGTAACACCAGCTTATCCTGAGAAACCAGCTCCAAAGGAATGGTTAGCGTACTGTCATCATAGGAGGAATGAATCTTTACCTGATACCAGCCCTTGCTCCTTAGATTTTCCTGTCCGGCCGGAATATTTACAACTCCAAGCTCTCCATGCTTGGTCTTATGAACCGCTTCCTTGGTGAATTGTAAAGAAGCATTTTTATTTCCCAAGCCATAACTACTTCCTTCGCTTAAAGAGGAAATGGAATCAATGCCTTCAAACCATTTTTTCTGTTCTTCTGTTTCAGCAAGTAGTTCATATTTGATGGGCTTTCCATTATTTTCCCCCTTATAATCCACCGGAAAGGCTCTAAAATAATAGGTAATAGGGATTCCCTTTTCTTCTTGCTCACTTAAATCAAAGGTAGTTCTGCTTTCCTTTGTTCTTTCCCTACCTGCTTGTACTGCAGGATAATTTAACTCTTCCTTCGTAACTTTTCCCTTTATGACCAAAGACAAGTCCCCGGAGCTTTCAAAGGATACTGCAGGAGCTGCCTTAGCCTCTCCGGCATTTAAAGTCAGAAGCTCCTTTTCTTCTCCGCCATCTTTCTTGGAAATCGTCAGATTCTTGGGAGAAACCACTGTACTTTCCCACTTCCAAAGCTTTCCGGCAGTATCGATGGGGGTCAAAGCCTCGGTAATATCCGTTCCGTCCACTTCCACCTTGTAATCCTCGGGGCGTCCCTCTTTAAAGGAGAGTACAATGTACTTGTCAAAGCCCAGATTGATTAAGCCGCTATGCTCTCTTTCCAATACGGAAAAACCTTCTTTTTTCTCCTGCTCTTCTTGTTCTTTCTTTTCCGACTCTTCTTTTTCCTTTTCTTCCCGAGCCTTCTTCTCCGCGTCCTCCTTCTGCTTTTCTGTCGAAGACTGTTGACTGTTTGCAGAATTGCTTGTACTGCCGGAACTCCTTCCGAAGCTTCCCCCTGATGACCTGCCGGAACCGCCGGAGCTACTGCGATTTACCCCTAATACTTCCGGAATACTACGACTTACTCCCGCTACCTGTTGTCCGTCTTCCTTGGAGAGAAGCCCTTTTCCCTGCTCATAAACAGGCTTTCCGTTCTCTACCCAACGTCCATCCTCATCTACGGAATAGCCATCCTTTGTTCCTGCGGTAAGCAACTCCCCTAAGTGGGCAGAATCCTGATCCTCGAAATAATAGCAGTAGCCGTCAATCCACTGCCAGCCTGTGCAGAGCTTTCCAAAAGAACCGTCGTGAGCAGTGTGGAAGAAGAACCATTTTCCGCTTGGACTCTTCCACCAGCCGGATTGCAGTGTTCCGCTGTCTTCCTTTAGCAAATACCAAGCTCCCTCGGAGACAATCCATCCCTTCTGCTTTTCTCCCTTGGCATTCACAAAGGTCCAAGCCTTTTCCTCCATCTGCCACTTGCCTTCCGTATTTTCCAGAGCCAATGCGGGAAAGCTTTGCGAAAGCATCATGCACGCCGCCATCCCAATAGCCAGATTTTTAAAGCCCTTTCGTACCATAGTTCCTCCTTTGCTGTTAAAAAATAGGAAAATTCGTTTTCCTTTTCCTGTATATTTTTATTAGTAAATATCAATTAGATTTTACTAATTTTATATTAGTTAATACTAACTCTTTATTTTATCCTCGTCAATATTTCCACAGCTTTTGCAAAGTGAAAAACCACAAAAAATCGCCCCTTGGCAGGATCCTAATCCTTGCCAAAAGGCGATTCATTGTTTTACAAACTTCTTTCCAATAGTTAAATGAGAAAGAGCTTTAACTTTTCGGTTTAGCTTTCTGCATTATCTTTTCTTCCTTAACTTTCTTAGGAAGTAGTAAATGCTCAAAAGGCTAAAGCTTAGTGCTGAAGCAAAGGCATACCAAAGCAAATGAGAGGCATCTGCCGTATTTACCTTTCTGGATTGAGCCTTTCTAAGGGCTCCCAGTACTTCTCCCAGATGCTTTAACTCCGCCTCTTCCTCCGGTGTTAAAGGACGCTTCCGTCCTGCACCGAGAATCTCACCGATTCGTTTCTGAATCTCCTCGATGGTTCGGGGTACTGTGGGACTGGGCGGAACATTGTTTCCGTTGTCCGGTGTAGGAGTCTTGGGGTCTTCCGGAAGCGTGGGCTTCTCAGGCTCTACCGGCGGTTCTCCCGGGCCTCCCGGGGTATTTGGCGTTGGGAAGGAAGGTCTGTTTGGAGTTCCTCCTCCGCCTCCCGGTCTGTAGGGATTGTACTTATTATCAAAGAGAATCTCTGAAACTTCCGCACCGTTTTTGTAAATCTTTCGGCTTACCATTAAAATCTCTTTATTCTCCGGAGACTGGCTAACCGTAAAGACTACCGTATATACGGTGTTGTCATAAGTATATCCGTTGATACCGTCCTTTAATTCCTTCACCGTGTACACGTATTTTCCGGGAACATGGAAGGTAATGGGAGCAAATTCCGTATGTCCTTCTCCGGCGATTACCACCATCTCCGTTTCCGACTGACTGCCCTCCGGCATTGGCTGGAAAAGTCCCTTAGGCATAGATCTTAAGGAAGGCTTTACCTCGGTAATAAGGCCACTGGAGCCGTATAAAACACCTTCTTCCAAATCGGAGTTGCTCACGATTTTCTTATTCCTAATAACATTGTTATCCGGATCAAGATACTCCTCGAAAGTATCGTTTCCGTTACCGTTATTGAAAAAGATTTCCTTGTCATTGAAGATTGGATCTTCTCGCTTATCTGTCCAGTAAACAGAGTTGGAAGAAATCTCCATGGTTTCCGTCCGAAGTACAAAACGGAAGGGGTCAGCCTTGGGGGGCTTTAATCCGGAAATCTTCTTTCCAAGATCCACCTGCCCCTGTGTAGGTGTAGGCTTAAAGACATTGGTATAGTTAAAGTCGTCTCCTCCTACTAAGGCAAAGAGATGACCATTTCCTAAATCATTAACTGTAATGGTAATCTCTCTGGTAGGACGAGGATCGTTTACGATACCGGGGAACAAACCGCTTTCCGTTACGGTGTACTTGTATACTCCGGGGCGGGTAATATGTACTCTTCCGAAGTTTACTTCTCCACCTATAGCATCCGGATTGGTCTTGCTCAGGCTGTCTGCAGTTCCTGCTTCCGCCGGCATAGGCTCTCCGTTCACTCTTTTTAAGGTGAAGGTAAATGTATTGGAAATATCCGGTTTCTTCACTCCCGCCGTTGCGCTTAGGAATTTTTCCACCTTGATTTCCGGGTCAATAGCCTGTACGCCGTAAACGTTGGTAAAGGTCATCGGGTTGGTCTCGCTAAGCTGTAAATCCGATTCCATCTTTACGTGATTCGGATCCGTTACGGTAATGGTGATAAACTTATCTCCCATATCCTCGCTTTGCACACCATCCAAATGCTGTCCGCTTTCATGAATCTTGTACTGGTACGTTCCGGGCTTTAAAAGACGAATCTTTCCGAAGTTCACCATACCTCCGTTAGCATCCGGATTACGCTTTACGGTGTCGATGGCATTGCCCTCTTCATCCAATAAAGGAGCTCCATCCACGCCGCTTAAGGTAAAGGTGAACTTTCCTTGAATACTGGGGGCATTTAATCCTGCCGGCACATCCAACACCTTTTTTACCGGTAAATTAAAGACTACCGGTTCCACAAGACGGTGCTTACTGCTGGACTGTACCGTATCCGGTGCTACATTCTGGGGAACATCATTTCCCGGGAACAAAATGCCGGTACGATAAGCCACATTGGTGTTTTCCACCTTAATCTTCTTCTGATCCATGTGGGCTACCATATTGACATTGGCTAAAATGAGTCCCTGCTGGTCCAGAATAAAACGCTTTCCTGCTTCAGTGGTTCGAAGGTCAAAGGCAAGGGCCTTGATTTCCTTTCTATCTACTGTATTTGCGCTTTCATTTTCATAGTTCCATTCCTTCCAGATACTGTCACTGAATTTCGGATTGTTATGATTGGTATCCGCCGCATACCCGGCAGCATCATACAGGGGTTTTCCCAGGTCTCTTTGTTCCGGAGTAGGAATAACCGTAGAATAAAATACTCTGGGCTTTAAGGTATCCTGGTTGTTGGCATTGGTTTTGTCATAGGAGCGTTTACTGAGCATACTGTTAATGTCTACTCCGGTAAAATCTCCGTTTCTGTCCTTTTCCTCCCCTAAGATATCAAAGATTACCAAATCCGTGGTTCTACTGGTGGCAGACGCCTGATACAGAAGTCTATGATTATAGGGGTCTCCCATATAGCTCACATTATTTCCAAGGTAACGAGAATCGATTTCTGTGGAAACCGTATTGTTAAAGGTTGCCTCCAGTACTGTTACCGGCCCGTAAGGCATGGTTAAGCTCGTTACAGAGGTGGTAAAAGCCCCATTTTCATGGGCTGCCTCATCCCTTTTGGCAGTATATTTTCCAAGCAATGCAGGGCTGGGATTGGGGGTTTTTCCATTGGAATAGTTACCGTCCCAAATGGTATTGGCATCCTTATTGATAAAACCAACGGTGTTTACTACGGATCTTCCACGGTCTACGATATTGGTATAGGGATTCCAGAGAGTATAAGCCATTCTCCAACCGCTTCGGTTATAGAATTTGTCCCAGTAACGATGCTGCTTGTCATCCGGAATAGTCAGATGAATAATCATCATGGTTTGTCCGGAGTTTTCCCAATTCTTCTTAAACTCTACCGTATAATCCTTTCCCTTTACAAATCTTTTTTCTTCCGGCGGTATCTCTGCCTGATCCATGTTTCCTATTATGATAGATGATTCATCCACATAGGTTCCTGCCGGAAGCAAGTCATAGATGTCCCCCTTCTTCAGAACATATTTGTCTGTGTACTCATCCTGCTGAAGGCTGGTGGGGAAGGTTCCCCAGTTTAACCCTCGAACAAATACCTGCATACTCTGCTCGCTTCGTTCAGGGTGATCTACATACGAGTCATTGGTCTTTACAAGCTCAGAGTTAATGTTTAAAGGCTCTAAACCGTAGCCTACTTCCGTGAAGTAATCTCCGGCTCTCTTATTCAGTATCTGTGCTCCCAGCTGACGAACCTCTCCGCTGGCATCTCCCGCTAAAAAGCTGGTGTTGTAGCCATCAGTTCGAGCCATAGTAGTGGCAATGGCACTTTGCATTGCCGGCTGGGGGGTAATTTGCAGGGTAAATGCCGCGTCAAAGCTGGTTCTGTAATAGGGAGAATCCTGCTTAAGGCGAAGGCCTACAATATCATTTCCAAAGGCTTTCTCTAAATCCAACTGATTTGAGTAAGTAACGTTAGAAGCTTTATTCTGGGTAAGATCCCACTTATCCTCATACCCCGGTTCCGGCGTAAACTGCACTCTTCTTCCGGCGTCAAATCTAAAGCTTCCGTACTTGAAATAATCATCTAAGCCGGTACCCTTCTTTCTTAACCAGATTTCTACAGGAGGATACTCTGCATATTCCTTCTTATAATCTCCCTTTTTAGCAAAGCGGATAATAGGATTATCCACCTTCTCCACATCATAGACCTTCATGTCCTTCATGTAGATTTTGCTATAGTGATAATCGTCATCCGTTAAATCATATACAGGGCCTCTGTAGACATCCGCATTTGTTCCGGTATTATGGGTCAGGTTGGAAAAGGCTCCGCTTCCCAAGGCCTGCTCCACATTTTGATTGTTTACGCTGGTTCTGCTAGTAGAAAAAAGCTTATACTTTCCGTCGGTAATGGTGGTTCCCGAACCGGGTTGTCCGGAAGTTCCGGAGGTTGTGTATTTTCCGTCTGTCCCAAAGGCAACACTGTTATTATCCGCCTTGTAATTGGAGGACAGGGTAAAACTGTCATTCCAGTTACTGTAGACAACCGGAGCTTTTCCGCCATCCTTATAAATACTTTGTAAACCGAAAATTCCTATATAGACTTTTCGATCTACCGTATTATATTTTTTCAGTACAAAATCACCGGGAGTGGAAGGATGCACATAGACCATCATGGGGTCCTTAGGCGTTACATCCTTTTCTCTTACGTACCCATCCGCCCAAATTTCCTTATAATGAATTTTGTTCGTAATGGGTAAGCCCTGTGTAGCCAGATTAATGCCTCTGTCCTTTGCATCCTTCAGCTTTTGCATGGGATACTTATATAGCAAGGCATATAGCTGGGAATTATAATGGGCGTTGGCATATTGTAAGTTTTCCGCATAGGGCAAGCCGACAGGAAGATTGGGGACGCTTGGATCCTTGGGAATTCCCACATAAGTTCTATCAATCGGATTTTCTAAATATGGGGCATTTGCCGGAGGATTCTCTCCCGCTCCCATATACTTTGCAATATTGGCATAGCCGTTCTTGGCATAAACCTCAATATTATTCTCATTATTGGCAATATTGTTATAGAAGTAATTGTTCCAGGCCACATTGCTGGGGAGTTTCTTTGCACCAATCAAAGTTCCGCCATCGGAATCCAGAGGACTCCCGGCATGGAAAACATAGTCAAAGGGTTGTGAGCTTCCCTTGGCTCTATCCACTCTAACATACCAAACTCCGTAAAAATACTGTTCTGCATCATCAGGTTTTTTTCCCCAGCTGGGATCCCAAGTAAAATAAACGCCCTGATTCACATCTGCCGTTCCATGCTTTAAAGTAAAATTGGTTTCTTTAACCTCCGTTTCCACATGAACGGAAAGGGTTTTGTCCTCTTCTGCGTCCAAAGTATTATCGCTATGATCAATCTTCATGCTTACCGGAAAAGTGTTATCAAAAACACCCTTTTCCTGGCCGTTAATCTGCTGATGCGTTACAGCAAGCATGGTCGGTGTCAAGTTATAAGCAATATCCGCCTTAAAGGTTAAACCGCCGGTAAGCTCTCTAAAATTTGCCAGGCGGAAGTACTCTTCGGTTCTTCCTCCACCAATATCCTTCTGAATAATCGTATAGTTAAAACTACTTTGTGGATTGGTATTTGGCGCCTTAGGTACTCCGGTGGTAATCGCCGGTTGTAACTTATGCTGGTTATTATTCTTTTTCTCATACACGGATATCTTATCCGGCTCGGCACTGTCCCAGCCCTTAAAAATACGGGCAGGAATTTCCATGATTACCGTTCCCGGTGCATACTTGGTATTCTTATTTCCCTTTAAGGTAAGTTCTACCCCTAAGGTCGTAGTATTCGTGGCATTGGAAGCCTTCTCGGGTGGAATGATTTTTAACTCCCTCTGGTCTCGCATAACGCCGTTACTGCCGTCTGTATAGCTGTGTCCGGTTGTGGCATTGCTTGTTCCCGCATTCGGATCCGGCGATTCCATCCAGAAGGCCTTAAAATCATGGGCACTGGCACTTTGTCCTGCAGAAACCGCCGTAGCCACAATAGGACTAAAGTGCTTTGCGGAGAAGAGCAAATCCTCTCCCTCTTCTTTTACAGGAAGAATCTCTGCCGGAAGTCCTTCCGGAAGGTGCACAATGCGGAGATCCTTGTCCTCTTCCGCCAAAACCTCTTTGATTTTCTCGGTCTTTTGCAGGCGGATTTCCACCTTCTTACCGTTCTTCGGCTGAACTTCCTTTTCTACGCCGTCCACTTCTCTGACAAAGGAAATATCCACTGCGTCCAACACTTCTACAAGAGGTACTATTCCGGGATAATCCTTTTCATAGTTCTTCTCCAAAAGGGACTTAGCTTCCTCAACGACGGAATCCTTCTCCAAAGGAAGCAGCTTCATCTGTGTACCCTCTTGGAAGGTTCCCTCCGGATAATCTGCGGTAACCGTCATATCCTTATAAGACACGGAAAAGGATCCGGCCTCCATGTACTGAGCCGCTTTTTCCCCCGCTTCTTCAGAAGTCTGATTTGCTCCTTCTTCGGAAGTCTCTTCCTTTTTACTTTCCTCTGCCGAAGCATCCTTCTCCTCTGCTACAGCAGCGTCAGAATTTTCCTGTTCCTCTCCTGCTTGTTTCCCGGCAGATGCATCTTCAGAGGCTGTCTCCTGCACTTCTCCGGACTGTGTCGCCTGTTCGCTTGCTTCTCCGGAAGCCTTTGCAGCATCTGTTCCTAATGCGGATTCTTCCTCTGCTTGCTCTGCAGGGGTGCTTTCCGTCAAGGAATTTGCTTCAGAGGATAGTCCCATCTGCTCCGCAACGAGCTGTGCGTTTTCCGATGCATAGCTCACACTTTGCAAATTTCCCGCAAGCATCAAAAAACTGAGGAAATAAGCCATACCCTTCTTGGCAAAGCCTCCTCTTTGACGTCTTTTGG
>NZ_CAUTEG010000042.1:0-19133 GCF_963537195.1 Oribacterium sinus
CCGATCTCCACGGTTTCCGCATTTTCCTGCTTCAGACTGGGAACCAGCACAAAATCTCCCACAGAAATATTGTCCTCTAAGCTCCTAAAATAACTAGGCTTTCCATTCGGTTCAGATAAACAGCTTAGAAAAATATGTTCTCCTTCTTTCACACCATGTCGATACAGTCTTGGATCAAAAAGAGAACCGAATACACCGTAGTAGGACAGAGTCTTATGAAAGTCCTCCAATAAGTCTTCCCAGTCATCCGGAAGGCCATAGCGATCATAGGACCTCTTTACCTGAAAATACCGACCATCCCGATATTGAATTGTAATCTCTAAAAGGGCCGGACTCTCTTCCCCTATGCTTCCCTCACTCTGATCATAATGTTGAAAATACCGTTCTATATTGCCCAAAAGATAATCCACGATTTTGGGTATAAAGTACTCATGCTTTACCGAAGGAAGCTTATTCATGTTCTGCAGGTAAACAAGGCTTTGACTTTCTCTGGAAAGAAGCAGGGTTTCTTCAAAAAAGACATCCTCTCTTTCTTCTTTCTGTGTCAAAGGATTCCAGCTTACATTCTCCCTTTCCTCTTCCACACGTAAGGAAAAACGCATAATCTGATGAGAATTCGCGCTGTTCACTTCAGCCGTCAGTCTGTTTAAAGAAGCAATAAAACGGTTCCAACTTCCCGGAACACTATTAATCCCTTGATACTCTTTCGCCTCTTGATTCTCTTCTTTATACAGCAAAAACCAACGGAAGGAAAATGCAGGAATACCTCCTTTTTTTTCCTGAAAATAGCTACGCTTCCACTTCGGTATGGCACACTCATCTAAAGAGTTTAAGAAGCTTTCCGAAGATTCTTTGGGCACATTCAAGACAAGAGCCGGACCCTCATCCTCTACAGGCGCATCATAGGCATACTTAATCCGACCATTCTTCATCCAAATGTTCAATGAGCTTTCCCCTACACCCAGTCCGTCCAGCTTTAAATTCAAGTACTCCAGCATGAAGCCTCTCCTTTCTCTTTAGTTAGCTTCATTATAACGTATCGTTTCGAAAAATACAGCAAAGTTCTAAAAAATAATGCTTGATTTTCAAAAAAGCTAATGGTATACTGGCACAGTTGATTGAGACGAGGTGTGATAATGGTAGTCGGCCAGCCTGGAAAGTTGGTGCCCGTTCTGCGGGTTGTGGGTTCAAGTCCCATCCTCGTCGCTAAGATAAAGAGCCTTGATTTATGTAAGAAACGACATAAATCAAGGCTCTTTTCTTACCTTAATTCACCAAAAAAGGAGCTGTAAGCCCCTTTTAATCAAACTTTCCGGAATACTTGTCAATCTTTCCTTCATCCGCATCCTTAAAGATTTCATCCATGGTTCTCCAACCAAGTACGGCACACTTTACTCTGGCAGGCATGTGGGAAATATCCTCCAGGATTCCGGCTTCTTCCAGCTCTTCCTTTTCCTCCTCCGAAATCTTTCCCCGAATCATGCGCAGAAAGATTTCAGAAAGCCGAAGGGCTTCGTCCTTTGTTTTTCCTATGATTAAATCGCACATAATATCTGCACTGGCCTGAGAAATTGCACAGCCGTCTCCATCAAAGCTGGCTTCGGAAATAACATTATCCTTATCCAACTTTAAATACAAGACGATATCGTCTCCACAGCTGGGGTTCACTCCCTCTAAAGAAAAGCTGGCATCCTCCATCTTATATTTATTGTTCGGACGAATATTATGCTCTGTTAAAATCTCATTATAATAGGTATTACTCCCCATATCCCATCACTCCTCGAATAGTTTTTAACGCCGCCAAAAAGGCATCCACATCTTCCTTAGTATTGTAAAGGCCAAGACTGACTCTGGTGGTACTTGGTGTTCCCAGGAATTTCATCAAAGGCTGAGCACAGTGGTGTCCCGCCCGGACGCAAACCTGATTGGAATTGAAAATGGCTGCAATATCATGGGGATGAACCCCGTCTATAGTAAAGGTTACAATGCCATGATGTCTTTTCGGATCTTTGGAACCTATGATGTGTACATGGGGGATTTTTTCCATTCCCTCCATGAGATAAGCACAGAGCTCCGCCTCTCTTTCCTCAATAAAGGAAAATCCGACTTTATCAAGATAAGAAATCGCCGCTGTAAGACCAACCGCACCGCCAACATTTACCGTACCCGCCTCAAACTTATGAGGAAGCTCTGCCCAGGTGGCGCCTTCCTTGGTCACATATTCAATCATTTCTCCGCCGAAAAGGAAGGGAGGCATCTTTTCCAGAAGCTCCTTCTTTCCGTATACGGCGCCGATTCCCATGGGAGCATAGAGCTTATGGCCGGAAAATACCAAAAAGTCCACATCCAAATCCTGAACATCCACCTTGGTGTGGGGAACGGACTGGGCTCCGTCACAAACAAATACCGCTCCAATTTCATGCGTAAGCTTTGCAAACAGTTTAATGTCCTGAATATTTCCAAGAACATTGGAAACCTGCGCCATGGCCACCAGCTTTACCTTTGGATTTAATACTGCTCGGAAGCTTTCTTCCGTAATAATGCCCTCTTCATTGGGCTCCAGAAAATGAAGCTTTAATCCCTTTTCCTTTGCCAGCTGCTGCCAGGGAATAAAATTACTGTGATGCTCCGAAATCGGGAGCATGATTTCATCTCCCTCCTGCAAAAAGGCTCTGCCATAGGTATAGGCGATAAGGTTCAATCCCTCGGTAGCATTTCTTACAAAGATGATTTCCGCACTTTCCTTCGCATTCAGGAACTTCGCCACAGCTTCCCTCGCCTCTTCATAGGCTTCCGTAGCCTTTAAAGAAAGCTCGTAGAGCCCACGGAGAGGGTTGGCATTTTCCGCATGATAATAATGCTCCATAGCTTCCAAAACCTGCTTTGGCTTTTGGGTAGTTGCCGCATTATCCAAGTAGGCAAAACTTCCTGTTTTGAAAATAGGAAAATCTTCTTTTAATTTTTTCGCCAATTCCTCTCTTGCCAATTCCATTATTCCTCTTCCTTACCCTTTCCTCTGATAGTCTCCTCAATATATGCCTGAATACTCTTATCGGAAATGCTGTGAATAACATTTTCCATTCTGGCTTCCGCCATCAGCTCATAGGTGCTTTCCAAATCCATGCCCCTACTTTGCATATAAAAGACACTGTCCTCGTCCAAACGACCGATGGTAGCACCGTGGTTTCCTTCCACATCATCCTCATCACAAAGAATGACCGGGATGGTCTGGTTTACCACATTGTCATCCATCAAAAGCACATTTTCCTGTTCATTACCGCAGGCACCCTTTGCCCCATGCTTTAGGTCAATAGTGCCGCGGAAAATTTTGAAGGCTTCTCCTCTCAGAACGCCGTCACAGTAAATATGAGACTCGCTCTTCTTTCCGAAATGATTTACCAAAAGGTTGTAGTCCGCTCTCTCCTGCTTCTCCAAGAAGTAGCCAAGATGCATCTCCGCCTCACTGCGGTTTCCTAAAAGATCAGCCCGATAGCCTATATGGGCACTCTTTCCGCAAAGATGAATTGCGCTAAGCTTTACCTTCGAAGATTCCTGAAGCTGCAAAGATAAATCATCATAGCTTTGGAATGCATCACCGAACTTACTCACCAAAATCAGATTCAGCTCTGCATTTTTTTCTAAAATAAACTTTTCCTGTAAATAAGCGGAACCTTCCGCCTTCTCCTCTGATTCTCTATGCAAGAAGAGAGTAAGCTTTGCCCCCTCCTCCAGATAGAAGCAGAAGGAAGAATGCTGGTTCTCTTTACTCTCATAAAGAAAATGCATAATCATGGGAGCCTTGGCTTCACCCTTTTTAATGCGATAGCCGGTGCTTTCACAGCCGTCTTCCTTCGCAAGACCGGCTAATTCCTCTCCCAAACCGCTGACTACTCGAGAGAAGTCTCCCTCTCCTCTAGTGGCCTCTTCTTCTATTTCCGGTGTAAAGGATTGAAATGCTCCCTCAATCTTAATTTTACTTTCATTCATTTTCAGCCAGCGAAATGTAGGAACCGGCATTTTATTGATAATTAATTCTTCTGTACGCACAATTCCTCCTTCCTAGCCGATGGCTCCCACCATCTCCAAACGAATCAGGTTATTCATCTCCACCGCATATTCCAAAGGTAACTCCTTGGAAACGGAGTCCGCAAATCCGCTGACAATCAGAGATTTAGCCTCCTCCTCGGGAATGCCTCGGGACATCAGATAAAATACCGCTTCATCGGAGATTCTTCCAATCTTTGCCTCATGTCCCACATCCGCCTGGTTAGTACGAACATCAATGGCAGGAACCGTATCGGAACGGGACTGATCATCCAGCATCAAAGATTGACAGGATACCGCAGACTTTGCATTTTTCGCCTGATTTTGAATTACCACCGCAGAACGATAGGTGGAAATACCGCCGCTCTTGGAAATAGAACGGGTATTGATATAGGAGCTGGTATCTTTTCCGATATGCACCATCTTGGCACCGGTATCCAGATTCTGCCCTGCTCCCGCAAAGGTTACTCCGGTAAATTCTGCCCTGGCATTATCTCCCTTTAAAATGGTCATAGGATACAGATAGGAAATATGGGAACCGAAGGAACCGGAAACCCATTCCATAATACCGTTTTCTTCCACTCTGGCTCTTTTGGTGTTTAAGTTATACATATTCTTGGACCAGTTCTCAATGGTGGAATAACGAAGCTTGGCATTTTTTCCAACGAAAAGCTCTACACATCCCGCATGGAGGTTTGCCACATTGTACTTCGGTGCGGAACAGCCTTCAATAAAGTGTAACTCCGCTCCCTCATCCACAATGATTAAGGTATGTTCAAACTGTCCTGCTCCCGGTGCATTCAGACGGAAATAGGACTGGAGGGGAATTTCAACATTTACCCCCTTGGGAACATACACGAAGGAACCACCGGACCATACCGCCCCGTGAAGAGCCGCAAACTTATGGTCTGTTGGGGGAACCAGCTTCATAAAATGCTTCTCAATCATTTCCCCGTAAGGACCGTGAAGGGCAGATTCGATATCGGAATAAACCACACCCTTGGCAGCTACCTCCTCCTGCAGGTTATGGTATACAAGCTCAGAGTCATACTGAGCGCCCACACCTGCTAAGCTCTTTCTTTCCGCCTCAGGGATACCAAGCTTTTCAAAGGTATTCTTAATATCCTCGGGAACCTCTTCCCAGTCTGCGGACATCTTGGTTTTCGGCTTAACATAGGTCACAATATTATCCATGTTTAAGTCGGAGATATCCGGTCCCCAATTGGGGATATCTGTTTTATGATAAACTTCCAAGGCCTTTAGGCGAAAATCCCTCATCCACTGAGGATCATTTTTCTTATCCGAAATCTCCTCTACGATTTCCGCTGTTAAGCCCTCTTTGATTTTATAGAAGTCGCTGTCCTTTTCTTCATATCGAAAATCATATAAAGAACGATCAATATCTTGAACTTCTGTTCTTTCCTTTGCCATACTATCCTCTAGCTTTCCAAATAGAAGGATTTATTCCTTCTCCAAAAAAGATTCAAAACCTTCGTTGTTGATTTTATCTACCAGACTTCCGTCTCCCTCAGCCTTCATCACACCGTTAATCACCACATGCGTCTTATCTACTGTCAAGGACTCTAAAATTCTTGTAGAGTGGGTGATAATTAAAAGGGAGCCTTCCATATTCTTCTGATACTCCTTGATCCCTTCGGAAACGGTTCTTACCGCATCCACATCCAGTCCGGAATCTGTCTCATCAAGAATGGCAAGACCGGGTTTTAACATCAGAAGCTGTAAAATCTCCGCCTTCTTTTTCTCTCCACCGGAGAAACCTACATTTAAATCACGCTCTGCATAGCTATGATCCATCCCCAGGATATCCATGGACTTCTTAAGCTCCTTACGAAAATCCCAAAGGCGGATTCTCTTTCCGAAACGCTGTTCCATAGCGGAACGAATGAAGTTTCCGAGGCTTACTCCCGGAACCTCCAAGGGGTTTTGGAAGGAAAGGAAAATTCCTCTCTTAGCTCTCTTATCCACCGCTTCATGGGTAATATCTTCCCCGTCAAAAAGAATCTGTCCGTTGGTAATGCTGTACCGGGGATTTCCCATAAGAGCATTTCCCAAGGTAGACTTTCCTGCTCCGTTAGGTCCCATCAGTACATGGGTTTCACCCTTATTGATGGACAGGTTCACATTCTTTAAAATTCCTTTTTCTTCTACTGAAACGGATAAATCTTTTATCTTTAGTAATTCCGCCATATTCCCTCCAAATATATAAAGACCTTTCTGTCTTATCATTAAGATGCTTGGACTTGCCACCGTAAACCAATCTGTACAAACAAAACGGTTCAATTCCCTGATTCTTTAATTCTGAACCAATAACAGCAATTCATAACATCTTCTTGACTATGTTTGGGATTATAAACGAGGCAAAATCATGTGACAATACTATTCCTAGTAATTTTATAGGATTATAAGAAAAAAAACAAAAGAAGAGAAAAAAGCCTGTAATATCAAGCACTTTTCCTCTTCTTTTGGTTATACAACGCTAACTACATTTTAGAAATCTATTCTCTTCAATACTTCCAGATTAATATTAACGTATACTTTTCAAGGCTATCAAGCGAACTCCGGTTTGACAGAAGTCATTTACCAAAATATCGCCTATTCGGATAGGAATAGGTACTCGGAAGCCCTTACAAAAAGCCTCCGCCTCTGAAAATTTCTCCTTGGGAATGGCTTTCTCCGTCTTTACCGGAAGAAATTCCTTGGAACCTATCAAGCGAATCTCCGAGAGAAAGCTAGCCTTAGTCTCGGAAATCTCTCTTTCGGCAAAAGCCTTCCCTCTTCCACATCCATTGCCTGTGACGGAAATCAATCTGTTTCCTTCATAGCTCACTTCCAATGTACAGCCTCTTCTACAGTTCATACAAGTCATTTTTGTTTCCAAATTGTTCCCTCTTTCCATAAGTGAAAATCTATTGTCAAAATGCGATTCTTAGTTTAATCCTCTTTTCCGAAGCCGAAGCTTGCTTCCAATGCTTTTTTCCAGCCCCGGACTTTTTCTTCTCTTTTCTCCCGGGTCATCTTGGGGAAGAATTCCATTTCCACATGATGCCGTTCCTCCAGGCTGTCCATGGATTCATAAAGTCCAACAGAAAGTCCCGCCAGATAGGCTGCTCCCAAGGCGGTGGTTTCTATAGAACGGGGACGAATCACGGAGGCCTGCATTAAATCCGCTTGAAACTGCATGAGGAAATTATTACCGGAGGCTCCTCCATCCACCCGAAGACTTCTAAGGCGCTGGCCCATATCCTGCTCCATAGCAAGAAGCAGATCTCTACTTTGAAAGGCAATGGACTCCAGGGCAGCTCGGATAATGTGATTTTTGTTTACCCCTCTGGTCAGTCCGGTAATACTTCCTCTAGCAAAGGGATCCCAGTAGGGTGCTCCAAGTCCTGTAAATGCCGGCACGATATAGCAACCGTTGCTGTCCTCCACCTTAGATGCAAAATACTCCGAATCCTCCGCCTTATCCAGCATGTGCAGTTCATCTCTTAGCCACTGAATGACCGCTCCTCCTACATACACAGATCCCTCCAAAGCATACTGCACCTTTCCGTCAATGCCCCAGGCAATGGTACTCAGCAAGCCGTGTTTCGAAAGAATGGCCTGATTTCCTGTATTCATCAGCATAAAGCAGCCGGTGCCGTAGGTATTTTTCACATCCCCCTTTTGGAAGCAACATTGTCCGAAAAGAGCTGCCTGCTGATCTCCCGCCACTCCACAGATAGGAACGGGCCTTCCCAAAAACTCCGGATCCACCTCTCCGAAGAAGCCGGAGGAAGGATTTACCTTGGGAAGCATAGCCCTGGGAATTCTAAAAAAGGACAGAAGCTCCTCATCCCATTCCAAACTATGAATGTTAAACAGCAAGGTTCTTGATGCATTGGTATAATCCGTAACAAAACAGTTTCCCTTACTCAACTTATACATCAACCAGGTATCCACGGTACCGAAGCAAAGTTCTCCCGCCTCCGCCCTTTCCTGAGCCCCCTCCACATGGTCTAAAATCCATCGAATCTTCGTGGCGGAAAAATAAGGGTCAAAAACCAGACCGGTTTTTTCCCGAATCTTTTCTGAAATCTCCGGATGAGACTTTTGCGCTTCCTTTATCCATTCCGTAGTTCTTCTGCACTGCCAAACAATAGCGGGATAAATGGCCTGTCCCGTCTTTCTATCCCATACAATGGTACTTTCCCTTTGATTGGTAATACCGATGGCTAATAAAGATGCAGAGGGAATCCCCGATTTTTCCAGACATTCTCTTGCTACCGCCAACTGGCTTTGCCAGATTTCATTGGGATGATGCTCCACATAACCGGGCTTCGGATAATACTGGGGAAACTCTTTTTGAGCCTTGAATATAGACTCTCCCTCTTCGTCAAAAAGGATAGCTCTGGTACTGGTGGTACCCGCATCTAAGGCCATGATATATTTTTTCATTTCATATCCTTTCTATAATTGCCTGATAATTTCTCTTTACTGCAAACTTTCTTTGCCTACCTGGATATTTATTACACTTTATGCTCTTTATTGTTTAACGTTTCCATTGATATACCACGCAAAACATATCTTCTCTAAATTCTTTTCTCCGTAAATTCCGGAATAAAGCTTTCTTTGGCACTTTCTTCCTCTTGCATATAGGCGTTTTGAATTCCTAGCTCTTCAGCATAACGAATCCATTTTTCATACTCTTTTCCGTAGACTCGACGGTCAATCTCTGGGTAAGCCTCAAGATTTCCATAAGGAATGTATTGCCGAAGTAAACTGTATAAAATATTTTCTCCGTACTCTTCATAGGCATATTTTAACACTTTTTTCGCCTGATACACCTGATTCGGCAGGAGCAAATGTCGAAGAATCACACCTTTTTGTAAAAGTCCCTCCTTATATTCAAGTTCGGGACACTGGCGTATACACTCCGCCAGAGCTTCCTTTGCCCTCATCGGGTAGTCCTTTGCCTTGGAATAGCGTAAAGCCGTATCTTCCTTTATGTATTTAAAATCAAAGAGATAAATATCGATAAGCCCTTCGCAGCTTGCCAATACCTCACTACTTTGATAACCGGAGCAGTTCCAGACAAAAGGCAAGCTAAAGCCTCTTTTCTTAGCCAAGCCAATCGCTTCTAAAATCCCCGGAAGATAATGCTCTCCCGTAACCAGATTGATATTGTGACAGCCCAGCTTTTCCAAGCTCAGAAAATGCTGATAAAGCTCTTCTACAGAAACCGCCTTTCCGATTTCTCCTCGAGAAAGCCTTTGGTTTTGGCAAAAAACACAGGATAGACTGCAGTAAGAAAAGAAAATAGTTCCGCTTCCCTTGCTTCCGGAAAGACAGGGCTCCTCCCAAAAATGGGGCGCTGCTCTTCCGATATGCATAATACTTCCCGCATGACAAAATCCCCGTTCACCCTTAAGGCGGTTTACCTTACATTCCCTTGGGCAAAGTCTACAGGACGCATAGGAAAGAATACTTTGTTTCTCTTCTCCCTGAACCGTATTAGATTTTTCTTCTTGTATTATATTAGATTTCTCTTCCTGTATTTCATCTATTTCCTGTATTTGCGACATTTTCGATATCTTATCCTCATTTTTCCCGCTTATTCTATTTAAGTCCGGCTTGTAAGCCCTCTAAAAAGCTGATACAATTCCTTTGATTTCACAATAATTTATCAGAATAAAGGAGTGTATTATGGCAAATCCTATTGTACGCATTACGATGGACAGTGGCAAGGTGATTCGTTTGGAACTGTATCCTGAAACTGCCCCCATTACCGTAGAGAACTTTTTAGACCTGGTAAAGAAGGGCTTTTATAACGGACTGACCTTCCACCGTATTATTTCCGGCTTTATGATTCAGGGAGGAGACCCGGATGGAAACGGAATGGGCGGCCCCGGTTACAGCATTAAGGGAGAGTTTAAGAGTAACGGTGTAGACAATCCCTTAAAGCATGAAAAGGGTGTCATTTCTATGGCTCGTTCCATGGATCCCAACTCTGCCGGCTCCCAGTTCTTCATTATGCATGAAGCAGCGCCTCATTTGGATGGACAGTATGCCGCATTCGGAAAAGTCATCGAAGGCTTGGATGTAGTAGATGAAATTGCTTCTGTAGAAACCGGTTTTCAGGATGCTCCTGTAGAAAAGGTAATCATGGAAAAGGTAGAAGTAGAAGCCTAAAAAAAATCCCCCTCTCCTAAGAGAGGGGGGAACTATGGCTATAAGCCGGGTTATGTTAAAAATGGTCATCTATCTAGGACTTATGTCGCCATAAGCCTCAAGCGGTTTACCCGAGGGCAGGCGAGCCACCTTATGCCCTCTGTTTAACCTTGCTTCGGATGGGGTTTACATAGCATTTCCTGTTACCAGGAAACCGGTGGTCTCTTACACCCCCTTTTCACCCTTACCGGAAACCGGCGGTTATTTTCTGTTGCACTTTCCTGTGAGTCACCTCAACCTGACGTTATCAGGCATCCTGCTCTATGAAGCCCGGACTTTCCTCTCCTGCACTTGGCAGCAGCGACCATTCACCTTAGTTCCGTTAAAGTCTATCTTATAAAATTCTTTTTTGTCAAGAAAATCCATTTTCCTTGATACATTTTCCTTAATACAAATGTTGCAAATATTCTCCGGTTTCCCGGTTATACAGCATCTCTTCTTTCATGTTTCTATACTGCAAAGGACTTACCCCTATTTTCTGCCGAAAAATCTTGGAAAAGCTTAAAGGGTCATGATAGCCCACCATATAGGCAATTTCCGCTATGGACTTTCTTGTCCTACGAAGCATGGCCTTGGCATTTTGCATCCGGATATAGAGTAAATATTCCTTGGGAGAGTAACCGGTATCCTTTTTAAAGCTGTTAAAAAGATGGGCGCGATGAATTCCCATTTCCTTCGCTAAAGCGCTAATGGAGATATCTTCATGATAATGCTCATCCAGATAGGCTCTCACTCTGGCACTGTGACTGCCTAAATCCTTTAACGGTCCTCCCCAATGCGTTTCTTCCTGCTTTCCCCTGAGAAGATTGGCAAAAAACAAGTGCATATAAGCGCTTCTGGATAATTGCTCTTCAATGGTATAATCCTGTTTTTGTAATATTTTATTGATATACAATAATAGATTATCCATCTGATGCACGATTCCCACCGGTTTTTCCCTGCTAAAGCCGGCTTCGGTAAAAAAACTGTCCGCATCCACTCCCCGCACGCCAATCCAAAAATAAGACCAGGGTTCCGTTAAATCCGCCTCATACCAGGCCTCTATGTGGGGATATAAAAGAAAAGCATTTCCTTTGGATAAATGATAGTATTCTCCGTTAACGAATAATGTCCCTACACCTGAATAGACCACATGCAAAAGATACAAATTTCGCTTATTTGGTCCATAACGATGCCCCGGAACACAGCGTTCTTTTCCGCAATACATCAGCTGTAGGTCGGAGGCCTTATTCTCAGCGTCCTGAAAATTCAAAGAACGCTGCTCCTCCCCCAAAAAACAGCCAAAGGGATCTTTCACAAAATCTACAGTTTGTCTTTCCATCTCAGTAAAAAGAGAGGGAGACCGGGATCAAGAAAAAGAAAAGGGCTCTTCTCTTCGCTTTTCTCCATAGACTCTCCTCTCTCTACCTCCTATATTTATTTTTCTTTCTCTCTAAGACTTGGCATCAATCTTGAAAAGGATGGAGGCAAAGTCTCCTCCCTTTCTGCTTAAGTCATCCCTGGAGATAGGAATTCCCACTTCCATAAGCTCGCTGCCATAAGCCTGATAATCCAAGCTCTTCTTTTCCAAATTAAAGGAAGCATGTAAAACAGGATTTTCCAATCTTTCCAAACAGGGGCTTAAATCCGCCTGTACTCTGTATAGACGATCCTCCTCCAAGCCCTTTAGCTTAAAGCGAATCCAGGAAGCATTTACATGATTTAAGGTCTGGAAATACATGGCCAAGGCCCGGTCCTTCTTGGGAGATACCACCATAAATGCAGTTTCATTTCCCTTGAAAGGAGAACGGAGGCGATAAAAGTCTCCGTCGATCTGAATCAGCTTCCGATACTCCTTCATAAACTGAATCTGCTTCTTCACCTCTTCAATTTCTTTCTCGGGAAGAAGATTTAAATCCAGCTCATAACCGAAGGTTCCGAAGTAAGCCATATTGGCTCTGGTTTCCAATGGGGTATTTCTATAAAGCTGCTGATTAGGCACCTGCGATACATGGGAACCGATACTGACAATGGGGTAGGCAATGGAGGTTCCGTACTGAATCTTTGCTCTCTCCGCCGCATCCGAGTCATCACTGCACCAGGTCTGGGGAGCATAGTACATCAGTCCCGCATCATATCTGGCTCCACCGCTGGCACAGGATTCAAAAAGCACATCCGGGAACTCCGTAGTCAGACGATGATACAAATCATAGACTCCAAGAATATATCTATGCATCATCTCTCCCTGTCTCTCCGCATTCAATGCAGCAGAATAGGGCTCGGACATATAGCGGTTCATATCCCACTTAATATAGGAAATGGAGGATTCTCTAAGAATCTTTGCCATCTTTCCGTAAATATAGTCTACAACCTCTTTTCTGGAATAATCCAGTACGTGCTGGTGTCTGGCATGGCTTGGAAAACGTCCCGGAGTAGCAATCATCCAATCCGGATGAGCACGGTACAGGTCGGAATCCATGTTGACCATTTCCACTTCAAACCAAAGGCCGAACTTCAGTCCCAAAGCCTCTACCTTCTTGGACAGGCCTGCAATTCCCTGGGGAAGTTTTTCCAAGTTGGCATCCCAGTCCCCAAGGCCTCTGTAATCATCATTTCTCTTTCCAAACCAGCCGTCATCCAATACGAAAAGCTCCGCTCCCACTTCCTTTGCCTTCTTGGCAATGTGAAGAATCTTCTCCTCATTAAAGTCAAAGAAGGTAGCCTCCCAGTTATTTAAAAGAATCGGGCGTTCCTGATTCTTGTATTTTCCGTGCATAAGGCGGTTTTTAAAGAAACGGTGATAAACCTGACTTAAACCGTTCAAGCCATCCTCGGAATAGGCCATCACCACCTCCGGGCTTTGGAAGGACTCACCCTCGGAGAGGCAATAGGAGAAGTTCTGTGGATTAATTCCCAGCATTACTCTGGTCATATCAAAGGTGGATACCTCTACTTGAGAAAGGAAGTTTCCGCTGTAAACCAGATTAAAGCCGTAAACCTTTCCCTGATCCTCATTGGCATCCGGACGAAGCAGGGCAATAAAGGGGTTATGCTCCGCACCGGAACAGGTACCGTTTAAGCTTTGAATGCTTTGGATACCCATTTCCAATTTTCTGGTTTTTACATAGCGCTCTCTTCCCCAGGCACCTGCCAAATGAAGCATGGTAAAATCTTTATCCAAGAATTCCACACTCATACTGAGGGCCGCCTCTAAGTGGATTTTTTCCGCTCCCATTTGGGTAAAGCAAACATTTCGGCAAAGCACCGGATAGTCTCTATAAAGGGTATATTCCAAACGAAGCTCTGTCTCACTGACAGCATCCACCAGGAAAATATCCAAAGTCAAAGCCTCATCATCCTCTTCCACATAAGACATTGGTAAGGGCAGGTAGCTGGGCTTTCCCTTCTTAATCTCATAGCCCCGATAACGGAAGTCGGATACCCTACTGCCATTTTCCTGCAGGATGGAAAAGGCTGGACTGCGATAATCTCCCGTTCCATAGGAAGGATATTCCTGGGTAGCATATTGCATGGAAAGTGAGCCCGGCTCCGGAATACAAACACTCATCTGAGAACGCTGAGCCTCTTCATGGAGGGAGGAAAACCCTTCTCTATCATGGATTCTCTTTCCATAATACAAATGCTCCAGCTGCTCATTTTCCATTACCCGCATAAGATAGGAAATCTTCTCGTTATATAAGTGAAAAACTCTTTCTTTTTCATGAAAAACTATATCAAAATGCATTCTACGCCTCCATTCCTACAGCTTTCCGCCACTGGTAGCAATTCCTTCAATAAACTGCTTTTGGAACAAAATATACAAGATAATCATAGGAACACAGGCAATTAAAGAAGCCGCCATCAGTTCCGGGAATTTCACCACATACTGCCCCTGCATCTTTGCCAAAGCAGAGGATAAAACCAACATATCCTTATCCGTATTTACAATCATGGGCCACATCAAATCCTTATAGGCAAAGAGGGCTGTGAAAATTCCAAGTGCCACCATGGAAGAACGCATCAAAGGCATCATCACGAAAAGGAAGGTTTGCCCGATATTACAGCCATCCAGTCTGGCAGCCTCCTCCAGGTCCTTGGGCAGTCCCATAAAGCCCTGTCTTAAAAGGAAGGTTCCAAAGGCGGTAACCAGTCCCGGGAAAACCAGAGCAAAAATCGTATTTAACATTCCCATCTTGGAAACCATCAAATACTGCGGAATCAAAAAGACCTGAGTCGGTACCATCATTTGGAATAAAACCAGGGAAAATGCAAGATCTCTTCCCGGAAAACGGAGTCTGGCAAAGGCATAACCCGCCATGGTTGCCGTTACCACCGCACAAAGCACTCTAAAGAAAATCAAAAGCAGGGTATTTCTATAGAGCAGAAGGAAATCCATGTTGGCAAAAACCGCCTTAAAGGCATCTGTTCGCCAAACCTTCGGGAAGATAATAAATGGATCCACGGATGTTGCCTCTGTAATACTCTTAAAGGCTGTCAGAACCATCCAGAGGAAGGGAATCAACATGGTAATGGAAATCAAAACCAAGGATAAGTGAATAATAAAACTGCTGATTTTTCTATTTCTCTCTAAACTTTCCATAGCTACTCCTTTCTTAGTTATAGTAAACCCATTTCTTCTGCCCGATCATCTGTAACACAGTAACCAGTAAGGTCAGAAGAAGGAGTACCACCACAATGGTTGAACCATAACCGATGTTTTTATTTACAAAGGAATACTTATAGAAAAGATAGACCAAAGACTGGGTTTTTCCCAGTGCCGGGTTGGTGTTATCAATTACCATATAAATCAAGTCAAATACCTGTAAGCTGGCAATGACTCTGGTTACCAAAACAAAGAAAATTGTGGGAGAAAGTAAAGGCAGAGTAATGTTAAAGAAACTGGAAATACCGGTTGCCCCGTCAATCTCCGCCGCCTCGTAATAATCTCCGGGAATTTCCTGTAATCCCGCAAGGAAAAGCACCATATTATAGCCCAAAATAGACCAGATACCTATTACCGCAATACTGTAAACGGCAATACTTGGGCTACTTACCCAGTTAATTTTGCTATGAAAAATATGGTTTAACAAACCGAAGTCGGAATTGTATAACCAGCGCCAAACCATGGCAATAGCAGCAGGAGCCGCCACCATAGGGAGGAAGATAATGGTTCTATACACCGATCTTCCCTTGATTTTCTTATTTAACAGCACTGCCAAAACCAGGGAAATAGCTATGGAGAAGGGGACTTCCACAATCGCATAACGCACCGTATTAATCAGGGCCTGCCAGATTTCCTTATCCGCAAAAACCTTCTGGTAATTTTGCAAGCCAACAAAAATGTTTCCTCTACCAAAGTCTCCCGTCTTAAAGAAGCTTTGATAAATGGTGTTGATAATAGGAATAATATTCAAAACCACTAAACCGATTATCGTTGGCAGGATAAATAACCAGCCCCAAATAAATTCGTTTTTCTCTCTACTGGTAAATGAAAATACTTTCTTTTCCTCTTCTACCATAGCTACTCCTTTTCTACTAAATACCGGACTTCAAAATTTGTTTTTGCAACATTTTATTTCCTTGCCTTATTTAGCGTTTTGAAAGCTTTCAAAAGCGCCGTGATAAATGCCGTAATAAATGCTGTTGTGAATGCTATTAAGAACGCTTTTTGAAAAGTTTTAATAAATACTGTTTTAAATGCTGATTCGCTCATTGTTTTATATTTACTTAGCATGCTCTTCAGCAAGCTTCTCATTCATCTGTGCCGCCATCTTTTTACAAGCTTCCTCCATCGTCAGCTCTCCCGTATATACCTTAGTAACCAACTCTGTATTGGCATCCTCCCAGGTTACTGTGCTTCTGGAGAAGGGAAGAATCTCCATATCTTCCATCATGTTGAGATAGGCCTGTAAATTAAAGGGCGCGCTCTTTGCCCATTCCTGAGAAGTACCCTTGTAAGCCGACATGGTAATGCCAAGCTCTGCCTGCTTTCTCTGTGCCTTTTCGGAACCCATATATTCAATCAGCTTCCAAGCCTCTTCCTTATGCTTAGTGTTGGCTGCCGCAGCCCATCCTAAACCATTGTAGATAGACACTCTTCTTCCGGTCACTTTATCCTTTGGAAGCTCTACGCAATCCGCATTAGCCAAGCTGAAATCATTCTTCTTATGTGCCGCAATCATCCAGGAACCCTGGGTAATCATTGCCACCTTGCCGGACTGGAATAGAACATCTTCGGAATTTTCGGACATGGTCTCTGCGGAAGGAATCAAATCTTCCTTAATCCAGGTCTCCAAAATCTGCATAGCTTCAATACTCTTCGGATCGTCATAGCCGGATTTTGTCTTATCATCATTTAGAATGTATCCGCCTCTGTCCAAAATCATATTGTAATAGCCTGCCTGATCATTGTTGGGCTTTAAGCAAAAACCATACTGAGAACCATCCGGCTTTTTTAGCTTTCTGGCAGATTCCGTTAAGTCATCCCAGGTCCAATCGGCAGTTGGATAAGCTAAGCCTGCCTCATCAAACATTTTCTTATTGTACCAAAGAGCAATCGTATCTATATCCTTAGGTACTGCATAGTCCTTGCCCTCATAGCCGTAAAGACTCCAGATATCAGTGGGATAATTCTCTTTCTGAATCACTTCGGAATTCTTAATGTAATCCGTCAGATCCAGAAGCATCCCGTTACTCATGTACCGCTCTGATTCGTTAGAGTGCATCCAGAAAACATCCGGCAAAGAACCGCCCTGTGCAGCAGCTTCCATAGCAGTCCAGTAATCCGCCCAACGCACAACGGTAATCTTCGTTTTAATCCCTGTTTCCTTAGTGAAATCCGCCATGATTTCTTCCAGTCCGGGCTCCTGGTTGGTATCCCAGATGGATACGGAGAGAGTTACATCCGAATTGTTTTCTCCCTCTGCTTTCGCTGTTTCCTTAGCGCTCTCCCGGGCTGTTGTTCCGGATCCCTCTGAAGAATTTCCCCCGGAATTTTCCGCCTTCTGTCCACAGGCCATCAATCCTAACAGGCTTAAGCCAAGTGCCAATGCGTACTTCCTTAACATACTTGCCTCCTTTTAAAAAAGTGTAAAGGTAAGCAAACAGGTATTCCCAAGAAAACATCCCGGAAATTTTAGAAAAAGAGGCTGTAAAAAAAGAATTCTTCTCTCGTCCCTTCTTTTTTCACAACCCCTCTTCTATACGCAATCGACCCTGGTACTTTTCTTTTAAACGAGATATCGCACACTACGCGTGCGATACTCGTTAAGAATCAAATTACTTCTGCTCTTCTGCGAGCTTTTCATTCATTTGTTCAGCCATCTGCTTACATGCTTCTTCCATGGTAAGCTCTCCGGTATAAACCTTGGTAATGATTTCATTATCTGCATTTTCCCAGCTTACAGTACTTCTGGAATAAGGACGAATTACC
Organism: Oribacterium sinus; assembly: GCF_963537195.1. Lineage (GTDB taxonomy): Bacteria > Bacillota > Clostridia > Lachnospirales > Lachnospiraceae > Oribacterium > Oribacterium sinus_A. The sequence goes on from NZ_CAUTEG010000042.1 coordinate 17,684, forward strand.
ATATCATCCATCATGTTCAGATAAGCCTGCAGGTTAAAGTTTGCACTCTTTACCCATGCATCGGAGGTTCCCTTGTAAGCGGACATGGTTACTCCAAGTTCAGCCTGCTTCTTCTGTGCCGGCTCAGAACCCAAATACTCAATCAGCTTCCATGCCTCTTCTGTATGCTTACCATTCTTTGCGGCAGCCCATCCCAAACCGTTGTATAAGGAAACTCTCTTACCTGTTTTAGCATCCTTGGGAAGCTCTACAATATCGGCATTCTGCGCTGTGTACTCATTAGCCTTGTAGCTGGCAATCATCCAAGAGCCCTGAGGAACCATAGCTACCTTTCCGGACTGGAACAATACTTCCTCTCCGTTCTCGGACATCGTCTCAGCAGATGGCATCAAGCCTTCCTTAATCCAGGTATCTAAAATATTCATTCCTTCGATGGTCTTTGGATCATCCCATCCGGACTTCTTCTTATCGTCACTGATAACATATCCGCCCTTATCATAAATCAGGTTATAATATCCTGCCTGATTGTTATCCATCTTTACTGCCAAGCCGTACTGAGAGCCGTCAGATTTTGTCAACTTTCTTGCGGTTTCCGTTAAATCATCCCAGGTCCAGTCGGATGTAGGATAAGGAACTCCCGCCTCATCGAAAAGCTTTTTATTATACCAAATGGCAATGGTATCAATGTCCTTAGGAACTGCATAGTAATGGTCCTTGTAGGTATAAAGCCCCCAGATATCCTCCGGATAGTTCTCCACTTTAATCTTATCGGAAGCCTTAATCTTATCCGTCAAATCCAAGAGCATATCATTACTCATATAACGCTCTGATTCGTTAGAGTGCATCCAGAAAACATCCGGTAAAGATCCGCCCTGAGCTCCTGCCTCCAGCATGGTCCAGTACTCATTCCACTTTACAACGGAAATCTTAGTCTTGATTCCGGTCTCCTTAGTGAAATCATCTAAAATCTCCTTAATACCCGGTTCCTGGTTAGTATCCCAGATTGCTACGGAAAGCTCGTCAGAGGAAGCTCCCTGCTCACCGCTTCCGCTTGCTGTACTCTCGGAAGAAGCACTCTTGCTTCCGCCGCAAGCAACCAATCCCAGGGCCATAAGCCCCATCACCACTGATACCGCTAAACTTCTTTTTTTCATCTTTTCCTCCTAAAGCACAAGAGCCTCCGCACAAAAACCTTCCCGGAATCAGCTTCAAAAAAACATTCCCCGGCCGGTTTCGAAAAAATCTTTCTTCTCCGGCTTCGCTCTTGAAAACAATATTCTACCCCATATTATACTTCCGGCAAGAAAATATAATATGGAAAAATGTTGTGATAATATAGAAAAATGTTATGGAATTCTGTCGAGTTCTTTACCACTGTCACAGCTAAGAATTTTCTTCTTTATCGGCAAGATGGAAGGCCCGTTCATGGATAAATTATCCATGAGTCATT
>NZ_CAUTEG010000043.1:0-18044 GCF_963537195.1 Oribacterium sinus
GCTATGGTACCAATCTATACCAGGAAACCGGAGATATTTATCTGGTGGCGGATGTTTTGGGACATAGTGACGTAAATACCACCAAAAAGCATTATGCCGCTTTGGAAGAAGAAAGACGCCGCAGTGTCAGAAATCTGGTAAGACTCAGAAAAGAAGAAGGGGAATAAGAATAGGAATAAGAACAGGAATAAGAACAGGAATAAGAATAAGAATAAGAATAAGAATAAGAATAAGAACAGAGTAAGATTGAAAAGAGAAGGCTAAAAAAAAGCCTTCTCTTTTTCTGTCCATCGTCCTTCTTCCTTATATTTCTTTACTCTTCTTTGATAAGAACGCAGAGGGAGCCCGGAATACAGCGCTGTATCTTTACTGTTATGCTCTTTACGATACAGATAAACTGCCCCGATACTCTTATGGGTACCATATTCCCTTTTTTTACCGGCATCTCTCTTCATATGCTTTAGAGATAACTCTAGGCTACAGGAACATAGCTTGTCATCCTTTAAACTCCCTAGACGCAGCTTCACCCCTTGCTTTTCCAGATGGCTATTCAGTTGTAGGAATTCTTTCTGTAGTTTCTGAAATTCTTCTTCTCCGGCTTTACAGCTAATGGAAAAGCTTTCTTTTAAAAATTGACCGATGCCCGGTTCGGACCATTTTTCCAGCATTTTATTCCTCAAAAAAAACGACAATATTAATTTAGACGCATCTATTAAACGGCTTATAGCGTATAGCTTATAGTCCAACACGAATCAGCCCAATGGCCTTTCCTAGAATCTGACAGTCATTAACAATGATATCTTCCATGGTATCATTCTCCGGCTGTAGACGGATATATCCTTTTTCTTTGTAGAAGCGCTTAACGGTAGCACTATCCTCTACCAAAGCCACCACAACCTCACCGTCACTGCAGGTATTTTGCTTTGCAACCATCAGATAGTCTCCGTCGAAAATACCTACATTAATCATGGAATCTCCCTTTACCTTCAGAATAAAGGTCTCCTGATTCGGTAAAATCTCTGTAGGAAGGGGAAAATGGTCGCTAACATTCTCTTCGGCAAAGATGGGGGTTCCTGCGGCAACGGTACCGATTACCGGTACGGACACCATTTCCTTCATACTTTCTTCAACAGGTGAGCTATGTACGGGAGAAAGCTCCTTTGTCTTACTGCTTTTAGAGGCTTTTCCACTATGGCTTTTGTCCAAGATTTCAATGGCTCTGGGATGGGATGGATCCTTACGGATCAGTCCGGCCTGCTCCAAGTCATTTAAGTAACTAAAAACGCTGGAAGTGGACTTTAAACCGACCTCTGTGCAAATATCTCTAACAGAAGGCGGATAGTTTCTAATCTGAACACATTCTTTAATGTAGTTATAAATCGCTAATTGCTTCTCTGTTAAATTATCTTTGCTTGGTACTTTTCTTGGTCTTCCCATCCTGGCCTCTTTTCTTAGAATTTAAAATTTATAAAAGTATAGCATATTCTTTCTTTTTATGCAAACGTTTGTACGAAAAAATCTCCGATATTTCCTGACTCATAGAAGTCTTTGAAATATCGGAGATTCGTATTAATTAGGGTTACTTTCCTTATAAAGCTTTATGCTTGATTATATGACAGTTCACTGAGAGATGAAAAGAGTCATTTTTAAAGCTATTCTGCAGTCTCTGTTGCTGCTTCTTCTGTGCTTAATTTGTCTACAGCAATCAGCTTCTCAATAAAGGGCATAATCACCAACATAACCACACCGCTGATGATAAGGGCTGCACCTAAGATATTCAGAATCTTTCCATATCCCCAATCCTTAGCTACCGCTACCAGATATCCGGAAGCAATACCGGAGAAGGTATAGGTTAAATACCATACACTCATAGCCAGGGAGGAGAAACGCTCCGGAGTCAGCTTGTTAAACAAAGCCATACCTACAGGAGATACCAAGAGTTCTCCTACCGTTAAAATGGCGTAAGCAAGAAGCATATACCAAAGATCCATCTTTACCGTCTTATCCAATACACCATGTAAGGTATTGAAACCGAGTAAAATGATATAGAAAGCAAGACCGGTAATAATCATTCCCACAGCCATCTTTAAGCTTACAGGAGGATCCATCTTCTTTTGAGAAAGAGTCATCCAAAGATTTCCAAGAAGCGGAGCAAGAATAATACATAAAATTCCGTTAAAGGAAATCAACCATACTACAGGCACATGGAAGCCGCCTACATTAAGGTTAACATAATCATTTGCCAGGGTATTGATGGTATAAGAAGTCTGGAAGTACACTGTCCAGTAAACGGTTACCAGGATGAAGATAATACCCATTCCTATCAAACGTGTTTTCTCCACCGGACTAAACTTGAATTCTACCTTCTGCTTCTCTTCTTTGTTAGCGCCCTTTGCATTTGCGGGGTGCTTTCCTACCTCTCCTAACCACTTCGGAATTAAAACAAGGAAGATCAGGAATACGATAAACATACCGATGGCAACCATCAGGTAAGCATACTTATAACCGTATTTAACAATATTACCCTCTGCATCCTTCACAGCCATCCAGTGGTCTGTAAGAAGTCCTCCGAAAATCGGTCCAAAGAAGCTTCCGATATTTACCGCCATGTAGAAGATACCGTAGGCTGCATCCTTTCTGGCATGCTCTTTATTGGAGTAAAGCATTCCTACAATGGCTGTTAAGTTGTTGTTCATAAAAGCCATGGAGCACATGTTAATCACGATACCCACAATAATCATGGGAACATGGGGGGTAAAGAAGAAGAAAATGGCATAGGCAACACTTTGTAAAAAGAATGCCATAATCATCGCTTTCTGCATGCCCAGAAAACGGTCTGTAATAATGGAGCCTAAGAGTGGCAGCACGGAACCAAAAGCTCCGGCGATAGAAATGATAAGTCCTGCTTGTTTATCGCTTAAACCAAGACCGCCCATTGCTACAGAATAGGTGTAGAAAAAAATAGTAATACCGGATACCGCATACTTCAGATAGCTGGAACCGGCCATACCAATGCAGGCTAACCAAAGCCCTTTAGGATGATGGAATTTCTCTTTCTTTTGAACTTCCTCCATACTGTCCTCCTTCAAAATAGAAATGTTTGTTACTTGTCAATTCTATAACAAAATTGGACAAATCGCAAGCAGAGGCTTAAATTGAAGTTGATTTATAGGTAATTATTATTGTAAAAAATTCTATAGATACAAAAAATTATGCTTTGTGATATAAGTCTCTCATTTCCTGCACGATGCTATGGAACATACTGATGGCATCCACCATAGGCTTTTCCGTGGATAGATCCACTCCCGCAAGCTGTAACAAGGATACAGGATCATTGGTGCATCCGCTGGACAGGAATTTCTTATATTGCTCCAGTGCCCCCTCTTCCTTGGCTAAAATTCTTTTGGCAATGGCACAGGATACGGCAAAGCTTGTTGCATACTGATATACGTAGAAGTTATAGTAAAAATGAGGGATTCTGCTCCACTCTACGGAAATCAGATCATCAATCTTCATATCCGGACCAAAGTAATAGCTATTCAAATCATGATAGACCTTCTCCAAGCTATCTGCAGTGATGGCCTCTCCTGCTTCCAACATAGAGGCAGCTTTGCGCTCAAACTCGGAAAGCATAGTTTGTCTAAAGAAGGTTCCTTTAAAGCTCTCCAGGAAATGGTTGTAAAGATAAAGCTTCTCTTCCTTGTTTTTTGCCTGTTCCATCAGATAATATAACAGCAGCACTTCATTGGTGGTGGAAGCTACTTCCGCAACAAAAAGCTTGTATTGAGAATTCAGGAATCCCTGCTTTTGCTCAGAATAATAGGAATGCATAGCATGTCCCAGCTCATGGGCTAAGGTAAAGAGATCATCCATGGTGCCTTGATAGCTCATAAGAATAAAGGGATGGACACCGAAAACAGGGTTACAATAAGCTCCCACACGTTTTCCGTCATTTTCCTTGGCATCAATCCAATATTCGGAATAAGCTTTTTTCAAAAGCTCCTGATAGTCCTCTCCCAAAGGCTTGAGACCCTTTAAAATCACTTCCTTGGCTTCCTCAAAATCAATATGGTATTCGTAATCCTTTACCATGGGAGCGTAGACGTCATACATGGAAAGGTCTTCTAAGCCAAGCATTTCCTTTCGAAGAGATACATAATCATGGAAGGCGGAAATCTTCTTGTGAACGGCAGAAATCAAATGCTCCCAAACCTTTTCCGAAACATCCACTTCTTCTACGGAAGCGGAAAAGGCTGTAGGATAATTTCTGGCTTTGGCAAAGAAATACTGTTGCTTCAGTTGTGCATCAAACAAAGCGGCAAAGGTGTTTCTATGCTCCTGATAAACCTTGTAAAAAGCTTCATAGACTGCTTTACGTAATGCTCGGTTATTGCCGGTCTGTAAGGGAACGAAACGGGCATTACTGACGGGAATTTCTTCCCCGTTCATTTCTACGGAAGGAAATTGAAGATCGGCATTTTGCAGCATGGAAAATGCCTGATAAGGACCACTGGCCATGGACTGAGCCGATGCCAAAAGCTTTTCGGCATTCTTATCCAAAGTATGCTCTTTTAATCTTCTAACGTCCTTAATATAGACGGAATACTTCTCCAGTTCCCTACATTCTGTAAATGCTCTATCCAGATATTCTGAAGACAAAGAAAGAATCTCCGGATCGAAAAATGCCAATTTCTCTCCGTTTCGAACCTCTACAGCCATTGCTCTTTGATTTAAGCTTAAGGCTTCCTGATCTTTGGTATCCACATCGCTTTTCATCATACTGTAAGCCAAAAAGTGGCTGGATAATAAGGCTAATGCCTCTTTCTCCTTCAAAGCCTTCAATAAAACTTCCGGAGAACTGCCGAGACGTCCCTCATAGGAAGCAATTTCTGTTGCTTTCTCTTCGGATTCCGCCAATGCCTTTAAAAATGTTTCGTCATTGGCAAATAAATCATCAAAGTGCCAAACTTCTTCTCTACTTAGCTCCTGTCTTTTTACACTTTTCATGCTATAGCCTTTCTTATAATTCTACTCTCTTGGCATCAGACCAGATTTTTTCCAGGTTGTAAAAGGATCTGGTTTCCTTGTCAAAAAGATGCACGATAACGTCCTTATAATCTAAAAGAATCCAGCCGGAGCTGCTATCTCCCTCTGCTTTACGATTATCCAAATGAACGGCTTCTTCCAAAGCATCCTTCAGGGCGTCCAGCTGTCTTACATTATCTGCAGAAACCAGCACAAAATAATCCGATAATACGGAAATTTCGGAAATGTCCAGAACAATTATGTCACTTCCTTTTTTCTCGTCTAAAACAGATACAATTTTTTTACATAAGTCCAAAGATTCCATTTATACCTCCTTTTTCTCTTGATAATATGCTAACGCATCCAGGGATAAAGAGCAACAATGCTGTCCTTTTTCTTTTACATAGGCAATACTTGCTTCCAAACAGAGCTTTACCGCCAAATCCAAATCTTTAAAGGCAATTTCCCGGATAGCTGTTAAGTCCTCCCGATTCCCTCTTCTTACCTCAATATAATCAGCCAAATAAACAATCTTTTCCAGAGTGGTCATCGCCGGTTTTCCCAGGGTATGGTAGTAAATGGCGGAGAGAATTTCTTCATTATCGATTTGAAAATGTTTTTTGGCATAACAGGCACCGTAAATACCGTGAAGAACCTGTGGTGCCTCCAAATACTCGGGAAGCAGAGGGATATGATCTCTTTGACAAGCTTCCAATAATTCTTTTTTACCCATGTATTTCGCGCAATCATGGCAAAGACCTGCAAGCTCCGCCTTTTGGAGATTCACCCCGTGGGCCATAGCCAGACAAATGCTGGTAAAGGCAACACTTAGAGAATGTTCATATCGCTCCTTCTTTAAATGCTCCTGTAAATGCTTTCGAATTTCTTCGATTTTCTGCATAAATTCTTTTTCTTCCATGATTCCTCTTTGATATTGATATCCTCTTCGATAGATATATCCTTTTCTATAGAGATATCCTTTTCAATAGAGATATCTCTATATGATCTCTTTCTTCAACGGTAGAAACCCTTTTTTAATATGTACTCTTCCACCGGCTTAGGAAGCATTCCATGGATGGACTTTCCTTCTTTCAGCCGATTCCGAATCTCCGTACTGGATAGATCGATAGCCGGCATGGAAAATAACTTACAATGTAAAGAAAATTCTTTCTCCAAAGCTTCCTTTTCCTTTTGGAATGTTGAGAACGCCATCTCCCCGTTTCGATTGGCAATATAAAAATCCACCAGTTTCCCAAGTTCTGCAATCTTATGCCAGGAACGAAGGGTTAAAAACTGATCGGTACCGATTAATAGACTATAAGATTCCGTCGGATTCTGTCGCAGAAGTTCTCTTACCGTATCGAGGGTGTATGAATTTCCCTCCCGTTCTCCTTCAATTGGAGAGAAAGCAAAATCCGGACAATTTTCAATAGCCAGTTCCAAAAGCTTCAGCCTATCGGAAAAGGGAAGTAAAGACTTCTGCTCTTTGTGATAGGGGGTGCCGGTGGGAATAAAAAGAACCTTGGAAAAATGACTGCTTTCCATGGCGGCTTCCGCCATTTTTAAATGTCCGTAATGCACCGGATTAAAGCTTCCCCCTAAAATAGCTATGGGTTTCATAGAGAGAATTTCCTGTCTTTTTCTTCTTTTGCCGGCTTGTATAAAACAATCATACGACCGATAATCTGTACCAGCTCCGTTCCGGAACGCTCTGCAATAGTGTTTCCCAGTTCTCGTAAATCATCAATACAATTTTTTAAAACATGAATCTTCATTAACTCATGCTTTTCCATATATTCCCTTACCGCTTCAATAAATTCAGGAGTAATGGAATTCTTTCCCAAAGAAAGGGTTGGTTCTATCTTCTGTGCAGCTCCTTTTAAAGCGGAACGCATTTTACTGTCTTTGATGTAGGATTTCATTCCTCGTCCTCCGTGTCATAATATTCAAATTCGTGGGCGTAAATCTTGATGGTATCTCCTTCTTTTAAGCCCATTTTCTTTAATTCTTTAATAATACCCTGCTCTACCATAAAACGCTGGAAGAAAAGGAAGCCCTTCTCCGCTTCCAGGTTGGTATAGCCCAGCATCTTCTCCATTTTTGGACCTTCCACGACAAAAACACCCTCTTCCGGATGATCATAGCTGATAGCCAGCATTTCTACCGCACCAAGATTGTCCAGATCCACTTCGCTTTCATAGACTACAGCTTGCTCTTTATTTTCCTCCAATAGCTCCCAGGTTTTTTCTAATATCGGTAAAATTCCTTGATTGGAAGCTGCGGAAAGACGGAAAAAGGGAAGCTTATGCTCTGTACAATACTTCTCCAAAAGGGTCAGATTCTCTTCCTGCTCTTCGCTTTGTACCAGCTCTATCTTGTTAGCAGCCACAATCATAGGCTTACGAAGAATTTCCTCATCATATTCTTCACATTCCTTTTGAATTTGTAAAAAATCCTCCAGAGGCTTTCGGCCTTCCGTTCCGGCGGCATCCACCATATGAATTAAAACTCTGGAACGATGGATATGACGAAGGAATTGAAAACCCAGTCCGACACCGGAGGAGGCACCTTCGATAATGCCCGGAATATCCGCCATAACAAAGCTTCTGTCTCCCTTTAAATTCACCACACCAAGGTGGGGATTCAAGGTAGTGAAATGATAGTTGGCAATTTCCGGTCTGGCATTACTGCACATGGAAAGCAAGGTGGACTTTCCCACATTGGGATAGCCTACTAAGCCCACATCCGCGATTACCCGTAATTCCATACGCAAAGTAATCTCTCTAGCTTCTTCTCCCGGCTGAGCAAACTTCGGTGCCTGCATGGCGGGGGTGGCAAAATGCATATTGCCCAGGCCTCCTTTACCGCCCTTTAATAAAACCATCCGCTGATTCTCTCCGCTCATATCCGCAATCAGCTTACCGGTCTCGTCATCCTTTAAGAGCGTTCCTTCCGGAACCTTTAAGATCAGGTCCTTGCCGTTCTTTCCGTGCATCTTTCTGCCGTCTCCCTCCTGTCCGGGTTCTGCGGCATATTTTGTTTTATGACGGAAGGGTTCCAGGCTGTTCAGCCCCTTGTCCACTTCTACAATAATGTCTCCGCCCTTTCCGCCGTCTCCACCGTCCGGGCCTCCTGCAGGAACAAACAACTCTCTACGAAAGGATACATGGCCGTTGCCACCTTTTCCGCTTTTAACATAAATTTTTGCAATATCTGCAAACATGAATACTCCTTTTTCTAAAAAGAAGCAGGACGATTTCCTGCAAAAATATTTTCCTTTACTATAGGAAAACCCCACGCCGGATAACCAGCATGGGGTTAATGTTTCCTTATGCCTTTGGAAGTACAGATACTTGCTTACGATCTCTTCCTAGACGGCCAAATTTAACGACTCCGTCCACCTTTGCAAATAAGGTGAAATCATTTCCCAAGCCTACATTCAGACCTGGATGAATTCTGGTTCCGTTCTGCTTGTACAGAATGTTTCCAGCCTTAACGAACTGACCATCTGCTCTCTTTTGACCAAGTCTTTTCGACTCGGAATCTCTACCGTTTTTGGTAGAGCCCATACCCTTATGATGAGCCATGTAATATACCTATCCTTTCCTAAAAATTAACCAATCTTGTCAATTTTTACTTCTGTAAAAAGCTGTCTGTGACCATTCTTCTTGTGGTAACCGGACTTTCTCTTGTAACGGTAAACGATAACCTTCTTACCCTTACCATTCTGAAGAACAGTTCCGCTAACCTTTGCATTGGCAACTGTTGGTGTACCAATCTTCAAAGAACCGTCATTGAGAAGAAGAACCTGATCAAAAGTAATCTTTGCTCCCTCTTCTACTTCCAACTTCTCCACACGGATTACATCGCCTTCACTGACTTTGTACTGCTTTCCGCCACTTACAATTACTGCGTACATTAGGAATCCTCCTATAAAAATTTACTCGCTAGCTGTGGTGAGACATGCTTCTTAAACCTCGCTAGGCGGCATCTAGGTTACTTTACAGTAAACTGCCTTCTTCGTCAAGCTTTTTATGGCAAAATACTGCGATAATAAGGATAATTTGCCTGCACTTCATCTACGGAAATATTACCCGCTGTGCCGTTTTCATGGACTGCCAGCATTTTCCCTTCCTTGGTCCACTTGATAAAGACCACCACATGGCTTTCTCCGCTGGGCTGAATAATCAAATCTCCCGCCTTTAATTCACTTCGCTTGATTTTTTGTCCTTTACCGATTAATTCCTGGGTGCTGGAGGCGAAATCCAAGCTTCTATCCACACTGGACCAGTAAGCCCATTGGACGAAGCCGGAGCAGTCTAAGCCCTTTCGATTTCTTCCCTTATAGTCCGAAGAGGAGATGGTGGCTCCGAAGTGGTTTCCTTCCAAGCCCTTTACTCCCGCTTTTCCGCCATAAAAATAGGGAACCTTTCCAACCGACGATAAGGCAAAATGAATTAAAGCCTTTCTTTCTTCACTGAGATCCTCCGGCAAATCCTTCATATACGCGGATATTTCCTCCTCCGTAAGAGGAGACTTCTTTTCTACGGAAGAGATACTGAGACCGTAGTCTTTAAACCAGTCCTGTTCCTTCAAACGCTTTACGGCAGCAATGGTATAGTCATCCCAGCCATGCCAACGGCTTCCGGGCTTTTGGTCCTGTTCCTCCAAATCCTTGATAGAATCCAGTTGAATATTTCTCAGTCCGTTTTCATCATCGAAGCCGATAACGGTGATTTTAATGGTTAAATCCACATGTCCGGGACAATAATTTTTGGGTAATTTTTTCTGCTCTTGAATACTGTTTGCTTTCTGCTCTGCCTTTGTTCCCGTTGTTTCCTTCGGGACTTTACTTTCCTTCGGCAGATTTGAGGCACTTAGCTCTGTATTTTGGGATACGCTGTTCTCCCTATTTTCACTAGACTTTTCCGTCTGCTCCGGCTGTGCTTTGGATTCAGAGCTACTTTCTCCCCTTTCTCCAGCAGAGCTCCTTTGGCTGTTCTCCTGATTTGACTTTGTTTCCTGCGTTTGCTTACTTTCTTGTGCTTGTTTACTTTCTTGTGCTTGTTTACTTTCCTGTGCCTGTTTATTCTCCTTTGTAGCGTTTGTATTCTGATTTGCTTTGCTGTCAGTCGCTGTTTCGGAGGACTTTTCGGAAGCACTTTCCGCCCTGCTTTCTTCGCTTGCTTTTGTTTCCCCGCCTACGGGAGCGGCGGTATTGGCTGCCTCCTCCGCCATCATTTCCTCTTTAGCATCCTTATGAATACAGCCCTGGTCATAATAGACCGGACCGATGCTTAAACTATAGGAATGAGACTTTGTATATAGCTCATTAACAATGGCACGAAAACGCTCTTCATCCAGATAATTATGCTGATAGGTATAAACACTGGCCATAGCCAAAATATCCTTTACATTACTGGATTCCTGAATTTCCTTTCCGTCTCCGTTGTAGTATCTATAATGAATATTTTTAAAATAAGGGATGGCCCAGCTGTTTTTTTGCTCCGGAGACTGACCGGCTGCCTGAGGATTGTATCTTCCCAGAATAGCGGAACGCTTCAGTCCCAAAAGCTTTGCGGTATGCTCCGGGGTATCTCCCGTACTATCATAGATTTTGGCAAGATCCGCACTTTCTCTTTCCATCAGTTCCTGATAAATTCTTCCTCCAACAGAGTCCAGTGGATTTCCGTCCTGACGGATATCCACAAGATTGTACCGATCAATAAAGGGGCGAGGATTTAAAAATTCATCCTCCTTACGATCTGTATGGAGGGTATTGGTCCATTTCCCCTTTTCCGTCACACTACTGCTGGTTTTTAGAAGGCTGTCACTACTCTTGTTTAAAGCATTTTGCCTGTCATGCATCTTTTGGGCATATACGATGGACAGGCATAAAATCATAAACAAAGAAAGAAAGAAGAGCAAAAAACTTTCCTTCTTCTTGCTCTTCAAAAATAACTTAGCTTTTTCTATAGCCGGTTTCCATTTTCCTTTTTTCTTTCTACTTTTTGACAAGTGTTTTCCTCTACTTTTTACTAAATTGAAGTTTTTATTTTTTTCTCAGCTTTTCCAACAAGGCTTGAAAATCCGCAGGATAAGGAGCGGAAAATTCCATATATTCCCCGGTTCTTGGATGTTGGAACCCCAGTATCATGGCATGTAAGGCCTGACCGGAAATCCCATCCTTTCTGTTTTTCAATCCGTATACCGGATCTCCCAGAAGGGGATGCCCTATGCTCTTCATATGAACACGAATCTGATGGGTACGCCCGGTTTCTAAACGGCACTCTACCAAAGTGGAATCGGAAAAACGTTCCAAAACCTTATAATGGGTTACAGCCTCTTTTCCATGCTTATAAGATATGGCCTGTTTTTTCCTGTCTTTTTCATCCCGGCCTATGGGAGCGGAAATGATACCATCTTCCTCTTTGATTTTCCCAAAAACCAAGGCATGATAGCGTCTTGTGATACTATGCTCCTCTAATTGCTTCGCAAGACTTTGGTGACTTAAGTCATTTTTACAGATTAAAAGGAGACCTGTGGTGTCCTTATCAATGCGATGGACGATTCCTGGACGATTCACGCCGTTAATGGAGGAAAGAGATGAGCCTGCATGGGCTAACACGGCATTTACCAATGTACCGCTGTAATGTCCCGCTGCAGGGTGTACAACCATTCCCCTTTCTTTATTGACCACCAAAAGATCATCGTCTTCGTAGACGATATCCAAGGGAATAGCTTCCGGAAGGACCTCCGGATCCTTTTGTTCGGGAATATCAAAGTCTATCCGGTCTCCCGCCTTTACCTTTAGAGAGGCCTTGGCTTTTTCTCCGTTAACAGAAACACAGCCCTCCTGAATACATTTTCCCAGATAGGAACGACTGAAATCATGATCTTTCTGTTCAGACAAATATTTATCCAGACGTTGTCCTTCTTCTTCCTTTGCAACTTCCCAAATCATTTCTTCTCCTTCAAGAAGGAAAACTCCTCTTCTTTATAGTAAAAGAAGAATAAAAACAGAAGGAAAAAACAAGCCCCGGTTACATAGATGTCTGCAAGATTGAAGACGGGAAAATCAATGGGACGAAAATAAATAAAATCCACTACGTAGGCTTGTCTTTGTCGATCAATACAATTTCCGATAGCTCCGGAAAAAACTAAGAGAAGGGAAAAAAGAAAGGGCAGATACCTTTTCTTTATCGGCGTTTTGTAAAAAATAATCAGGACGCCTGCCAGCACAATAATCGTAATAAGCAGGAAAATGATTTGTTGTCCGTGAAGGATGCCAAAGGCTGCTCCGGCATTTTCCACATAGAGTAAGGAGAGAATATTGGGAATCAGTTGTATTTCTTTTCCGCTCTTTAAATATTCCACTGCCAATGCCTTGGTCCACTGGTCCAGAAAAATCAACAGGGCACTGCACAGGAAGAAAACAATCCATGATATTCCTTTTTTACTCATACTTCCTCACTTCTCATATACTGCTTCAATACCGCTTCAATGCGTTCTTTACTGATATCCTCTTCAATATAAGGACTGCAAAGATGATGGAGCAAAACAAATTGGAGATGCTGATTTTTTTGTTTTTTATCCTTGGATAAGGCTTCAAAAATATCTTCATACTTTAAAGCCTTGCAACGGGTTTCCAATCCCATATCTTCCATCAGCTCCTGCACCTTTAAAATATCTTCTTTGGCAATATTTTTACAAAGGGATAGCGCCATCAGGCTTCCGAAGGCAACGCATTGTCCATGGCTATAGGAAAAATCCGCAACCTTTTCGATGGCATGTCCTAAGCTGTGACCGAAGTTTAAAAATTTTCTGTCTCCATGCTCATAGGGATCTTTTTCCACAAAATATTTCTTAATACGATTACTTTGATAAATCGTCTCCAAGAGAATTTCAGGATTTCTCTCCTGCAAAGCTTCTTTATGCTCCAGGAGGTAAGGTAGATATTTTTCGTTATGAATTAAAGCGTGCTTGATAATTTCTCCCATACCGGAGGCATACTGTACCTTCGGTAAAGATAAAAGACAATGCATGGAGGAATACACCAGCTTAGGCATATGAAAGGCACCGATTAAATTCTTATAATGATAAAAATCCACTCCGGTTTTTCCGCCGATGGAAGAATCCACCTGGGCTAAAAGCGTGGTAGGAATCTGAATAAAATCAATTCCCCGAAGATAGCTTGCAGAGGCGAAGCCGGTCATATCTCCCACAACGCCGCCACCCAGGGCAATCATCATGTCTTTTCTTTCCAATTCCATATCCAAAGCAGCCTGGTAGATTTTTTGAATATGCTCCAAATCTTTATACTCTTCTCCTGCAGGAAGTATACATACGCTTATAGCGGAAAAAGATTCCTGTATGGTATTTTTTAAATCCTCTAAAAAAAGCTTAGCAACCTGGTCGTCGGTTACAATCAGCGCTTTTTTCTTTTTAGAAGATACAGAGTTTAAACGCTCCGGTAATGCCGAAAAATCCTTTTCTAAAAAAATACTGTAGATTAATGAATCTTCCTGATAAATGTCTAACTTTCTCATGCCAATTCTTCCCCTTAATCTATTACTTAAAGACAAATAAGAATATTAAAGCTTTCCGAGCTTGACAGAAATCCCGGAAAGACAAAAAAAGGCATACCCCATAGGATATGCCTTAATAAACGAGATTACATATTCAGATGAATGCCGTTATACTCCGCATTAGAGGAGAATACACTTCCTGCAAAGTCACCGGATAATTCCACATCCTCTGGGCCAGCGATGAAAATATAAGTGGAAATCTTCTTGATATCTCCGCCAATGGCATACACTGTTCCGGAAACAATATCAATAATTCGCTGAGCAATTTCAGTATGAAGGCCTTCCATATTCAATAAAACAGAGGTGCCATCCAAAAGATAATCACTGACGTTGATTGCATCTCCCAAAGAGCTGGGCTTCATCATGACAACCTGCATGCTGGCTGATTTAGGCTCTGCCTTTTCTTTGGACTTGCCAAACAATCGAATCTTCGGTTCAGAGGACTCTTCCTCTTCTCTTCTGGCAAAGAAAGAGCTTCTCTTTGGTGCTGCTTCCTCTTCTTCCTCGTACTCGTCCTCAAAATCATAATCCTGATCCAAGTCATCGTACTCGTCTTCACGATCCAAATTCATTTTCTTCATTAAATTGCTAAAAAAGCTCATATCGATCTCCCAATTTGGTCTAATTAAACAAGATTATTTTACTCAATTTTAAGATATTGTCAAGCTTAAAAAATATCAATTTCCCTGAATAATTTAAGGCCCTCATACAGCTACAGGGTAAAAGAGCATAATCAATAGATAATCTGCCCATCCGTGACCATATTTCCTTGTAAAACAATATGATCATATACGGAAATGCCATTTTTACTGTGGGAGTCTACAATGAGATAATCATCATTTTTTTCTATCACTTGAATAGGATGGAAAATCGCATAGCCTCGATTAATATCATAGACACCTTCCAGTGCTTTCCTTGGTCCAACCACAAAGGAAGCATTTCCCGACTCCTTCACCAGAACATTTCCGCTTTGGATATCCTGGGCCGAGGGGTTGGTTTCAATTTTTAAATAGCAATATTGATCATCTGTCATATAAATATCGGTAGAAAGAAATTCTCTACTGCCATCAGCTTTTTGACGATAAAAACCGCTACTCTTATCCGGTCCCTGCCTTAAAAATTCCTTTGGGACAATGTAAAAATCTTTGTTAACTACAGAAGAAACCGGAATCTTTAATCCGCTTTCTTCCTTTTCCTGCATGGAGAAGGTCACAAAGCGGGAATCCAGAAAGTAGTCCAAATAATCGTCCAGCTTAATATCCCCATAGATTTTGCCGTCTTCTCCTCGATATAGAGAAAAGCTTCCCTGCAAATCCATGGAATTTACCGGAAAATGAATATTTACCGTAGTAGTATTTTCCATCTTCTTGGCATCTCCTTCCTCCAAAGGAAATAAAATTTCCCATTGGGAGGAGGTAATTATTTTATATAAAGGATTGCCGGCTTCTACACGAACGCCGTTTTGGGCATAGTTTACAGAGCTTTGGGCATTTTGCAGAATCTCCGCCGTAAGTTTTTCTTTTTGAAAGTCCTCATAACCGTCAATGGTATAAGAGACGATACCGGCTTCTTCCGCATCCATCACGGTATAGGAAATTCCTAACTGGGAAAGAGCCTTTTGTACTGTATTTTCTCCCTCTTCCATATTAAATAAGAGAGTGTTTTGAAGACTGCCCTGAAGGGTATACAGCCCAGTAAACTGATTGTTTTGAAAGCTGCCTGCAAAGTCCTGAAGACGAAGGCGAATATCTTCTATCTGTTGCTGGGTAAATTCTCCTAAAAGTTCGGGGTGTTCCTGTAAATACTTCTCCAGATTTCCGGTTTCGTCAATAAAGTACAGCTCTCCTCCTTTACTGACTCTTCTTCCGTCCGCCACGGAAAAATGCACATAACCGGACTCTTTGGCGGAATAGCTTTTTTCTTCCCGAATAATCAATCCGGTATACTGTTTTTCTCTTACGAGACTACCCTCTCCCACTTCATAAAAACGAAGGCTTTGTCTTCGGCTGTAGGAAAATACACTAAAAAGAATATAGAGAGCAATAATCACAAAGATTATTCCCTCTATATTCCACATGCTATTCTTTTTGCTCTTTCTTGAACTTGGCATAGTTACAGTGCAATCGCAATATGGTCTCTTAATTCAAGTGGAACATCTTCTTTGTCCATGGACAAACTGCTGATGATGTTAATCTTGTATTTTTCGGACAAAGCATCCAATTTACGTACACAGTCTCCGATAGGCTTTCCTTCCAGACTGGCCAGCTTTAAAAAACTATCTAAAATCAAATATTCCAAATCATGATCCTGAGAAATAATTCCGCTGATAAAGCCGACAAACTCATCCTCCGACTCCAACTGGAATTCATTGACATTAATCAAACGTACCTTGTTGTTAAGCTCATACATATGCTGAGAGGAGCGATCCAAAAAATCCACCGTTCCCTTTGCTTCCGTAACGGCTTTGTTCGCCCGATCAATGAGCTGTTTTGTCTTTCCTTTTCCTCTTTGTCCTACAATAAACTGAACCATATGCATTCCTCCTTTAATTCTGAACAAGAAACGATAGCCTATGCTACAATGCCCTGCTTTTTATAAAAAGTATAGACTATTCATGAAATCTTATCAAGTAAGTTTGTCATATTCTCATAAAGATTCTCTTTATTTGTCCCCTTCATTACAACAGAATAATAGGGGATAGAATTGGAAGCTTTATCCACAGTTAAGGCTAAGCAATAGCCTGCTTTTTTGGTGGTTCCTGTTTTTGCCGCCAAGATTTCCAAACCGTCGGGAAGCTCCTTCTCTCCGGTAGAATATAAATTTGTTGCCTTCCATACCTGGGACTTGGGAATACCGTTTTTATCTTTGTATTGTACCTGAATTTCTTTTGTGGCCAGAATTTCCCGTAAGCTGTCATATTTCATGCATTCTTTTAAAATGAGGTAGATATCATAGGGAGAAGTATAATGATTATCATCCGGCAAACCGTGAGGATTTGTAAAATGGCTGGAAAGGCAACCTAGTTCCAAAGCTTTCTCATTCATCCTGTCTACAAAAGCGGAAACAGAACCTGCCGTAGCTTCCGCCACAGCGACAGCCGCATCATTTCCGGAGGGGAGAAGCATACCGTATAAGAGATTTCTGATGCTAAGACTCTCTCCAACCTGTAAAAATGCGGTGGAAGAACCCGCTTCTTTGATTACGGAGGAGCCGGAAACCACAAATTCCTGATCTAGATTTTCCACGGAAGATACACAAACCAGAGCAGTCATTAATTTGGTGATGCTGGCGGGATAAGTTCTGTCATAGGGATGATTAAAGGAGATAGCCCGATCTCCTTCCTTACCGTCTTCTTCCACCAAAAGAAAATATTCCGCGTCCATATCCTGGATTTGCGCGCTTGTATCTGAAGGAATAGCCAAATCCTTGGCAAAGCTTTTGGTGCTGTTCTGAATATCCTCTTCCACGGTAATGGAAGATAATCTTTGTATACTTTGTTCTTCCTGAAAGGCCTTTTCCAGCTTCGGTTTACAGGAGCTAAGGCAAAGGGGAAAAATACACAGCAAAAGAAAGGCTTTTTTCCTTCTTAAAAAAGTACTCAAAGCCTTTCTTCTAGCCAATATTCCTCCACTCTAACTCACCACGTTCCAGAGCGTGAATTAATAATTCTCCTGTTGCCAGATTTGTGGCAATAGGAATATTGTAAATATCGCATAATCTGACTACGGAATTTACTTCCGGTTCCGTATCCCTTACCGGAGAGGGATCTCTTAAGAAAATCACCATATCCAAATTTCCCTGTTCGATTTGAGATGCCAGTTGTCTGGCTCCTCCGGTTTCTCCCGGGAGAAACTTATGGATTTTCAGATTGGTAACTTCCTCTACCAAAGTACCTGTAGTTCCGGTTGCATATAATTCATGTCTAGTCAGGATACCTCTGTAAGCAATACAGAAATTTTGCATGAGCTTCTTCTTGGAATCATGCGCAATTAAACCTACCTTCATCTCTACCCTCCTACGTCTTCCTTTGTAAAGCAACATTTAAGACTATTCCGAAACCAAAGTATACGGACAGCAGGGAACTAACGCCTCGCGAAAAAAAGGGAAGTGTAATTCCGGTATTCGGAAACAGTCCGGTTGCCACCGCGATATTTGTATAGGTCTGAAATCCGATCCAGGCCATAACGCCTACACATATTAGCCGACCACTTAAGGTTTTTGCTCTATAGGCTATTATAAGACATTCTAAGATAATCAACAAGAAGATTATAATAATTATTAAAGATCCCCGAAAGCCTAATTCTTCTCCGATTACCGCGAAAATGAAGTCATTATCCTCCTCAACCAGAAAGTTTCCGTTTTTCACGGAGAAGATGGAATTATTAAATAGTCCCTTTCCGTTATACATTCCGGAGCCGATGGCCATAATGG
>NZ_CAUTEG010000044.1:0-17829 GCF_963537195.1 Oribacterium sinus
CCCCATTTTCAGACCTATATTACATAGAAAACCGTCTTACTTCTTCACAACTCCTCTTGTAGGCAAAGTCAGCGAGAGCGTGCCCCATTTTCAGACCTATATTACATAGAAAACCGTCTTACTTCTTCACAACTCCTTTTGTAGGCAAAGTCAGCGAGAGCATCCCCCACTTTCAAACCTATATTGCATAGAAAACCGTTTTAATTCTTCACAGCTCCATCATCATACAAATGGCAGCAAACCTTATGCCCATTACCCATATCCTTTTCTTCCGGCACCTTGCTCTTGCAAATCTCCATGCACTGACTGCAACGGGTATGGAACTTACAGCCCTCAGGAGGGTTCGCCGGGGAAGGAATACTTCCTTCCAGAATAATACGATTCATCTTAGCCTCCGGATCCGGAATGGGAATCGCGGAGAACAAAGCCTTGGTATAGGGGTGGAGAGGATTTTTAAAGATATCCTCCGTATTTCCAAACTCCACCAAATTTCCAAGATACATTACACCAACCGTATCCGCGATATGCTCTACCACGGATAAGTCATGGGAAATAAAGAGGTAGGTCAGCTTATACTTTTCCTGTAAATCCTTCAAGAGGTTGATAATCTGTGCCTGAATGGACACATCCAAGGCAGATACCGGCTCATCACATACCACAAACTCCGGATTCAACGCCAAGGCTCTGGCAATACAGATTCTCTGTCTCTGTCCGCCGGAGAACTCATGGGGATAACGACCCTTATGGAAGGGCTGCAAACCGCAGTTATCCATAATGCGGTCAATATAGTCCTCGTACTCCTCCTTGGGAACCAGATGATGCTCCTTTACCGCTTCTCCGATAATTTCTCCTACAGGAAGTCTGGGAGAAAGGGAGGAGAATGGATCCTGGAAGATAATCTGCATCTTGGTGCGTAGTTCATTTAACTCGGTTTTGGGAATATCGTAAACCTCTTTTCCGTTAAACAGCACGTCTCCCGCTGTCTTCTCTCCGCTTAAACGCAGGATGGTTCTTCCTGTGGTGGTCTTTCCGCAACCGGACTCTCCCACCAGCCCCATAGTGCTTCCTCTTTTGATGGAGAAGGAAATGCCGTCAATGGCCTTTACCTGTCCCACCACCGTATTAAAGAAGCCTCCTCGAATGGGGAAATATTTCTTCAGGCCACGAACCTCTAAAATATTGTCTTCATTTTCCCGGACAGTCTTAGCTTCTGTCTCCTTTAAAATGCTATTTTCCATTATTTCCTCGCTTCCTCATCATACAGGTAGCAGCTTACTCTGTGGGTCTCGGAGAGGCTGATTTCTCCGGGATAAGCCCCGTCACAGCAGCCCTTCCGCTTGTCACAACGATCTCGGAAGTAGCAATAATTCGGCATGTTAATGGGGTTAGGCACCTTTCCGGGAATGGAATAGAGCTTATCCACATGCTTTCCTACCACAGGCTTGGAAGCCATTAAACCAATGGTGTAGGGGTGGGAGGGATTGGAAAAAATTTCCTTTGCAGTTCCCGCCTCTACCACACGACCGGAATACATAACCACCACATAATCCGCCATTTCCGCAATTACCCCAAGGTCATGGGTAATCAGCATAATGGAGGAGTTAATCTTGTCCTTTAAGCCACGTAACAAATCCAGAATCTGTGCCTGAATGGTTACATCCAAGGCTGTTGTGGGCTCATCCGCAATAATCAGCTTGGGAGAGCAGGCCAACGCCATGGCGATTACGATACGCTGCCGCATACCGCCGGAAAGCTCGTGGGGATACATATTGTAAACCCCCTCACTGTTGGCAATGCCAACCATTTCCAAGAGCTCAATGGTACGCTTCTTCGCCGCCTCTTTCGTTTCATAACCGCTCTTATGGAACAAAAGCACCTCATCCACCTGGTCTCCGATTTTGAAAACCGGATTTAAGGAGGTCATAGGCTCCTGGAAAATCATGGACATAAAATTTCCCCGAAGATGCTGCATCACTGTTTCAGGGGTTTTGGTAATGTCGTAAACCTTATCTCCCGTATTTAAGCGAATGGCTCCGTCCACAATCTGTCCCTGAGGCCGCTGTAAAAGCTGCATCAGAGAAAGGCTGGTTACGGATTTTCCGCAGCCGGACTCTCCCACTACCCCCACAGTTTTTCCCATGGGAACGGAAAAGCTCACGGAATCCACACTCTTTACCGTTCCGGCATCGGTGTAGAAATAGGTCCGAAGATTCTCAAACTCCACCGTATTCTCCGGATTCTTCATTTCCGTCAAATACTCTGATTCCGGGACATTTTTCCGCTTCCGCTTTTTTTCTAAGGTAGCAGTAATTTTTCTATTTTCTTTCGATATCCTCCGGGCTTCTTTTCCGGAAAGATAACCGTCTTCTCTTGCCATTTTCTATCCTCAACTTATCTTCCTACAGCTTTCCAAGGCAAATGCCGGAAAGCATGATTTTTTACCGAAACCTTTTATCGCTTCATCTTCGGGTCAAAGGCATCTCGCAAGCCGTCTCCCACCAGGTTAAAGGCCAACACGGTAAGCAACAGGCAGACACCGGCAGGAATCCAAATGAAGAGATAGTTACTTAAGACATAGGTATTGTTAACATCGTTAATGATATTTCCCCAGGAAGCAAAGGGGAACTTTACACCAAGTCCCAGGAAGGACAATACCGCCTCTGTCAAGATTACACCTCCCAAGCTCATGGTACAGGTAACAATGAGCTGAGGAATAACGTTTGGTAAAAGGTGTCGGAAGATTCGGTTTACGGGTTTAATCCCTGTAGCCTCCGCCGCAGTCATAAATTCCTGCTCTCTTAAAGTAAGAATCTGTCCACGCACCAATCTGGTAATGGAAGGCCAACCGAAGAATCCCAGAATAATCATCAGGTAAAACATACGAACCTGGGGATCCACCCGCATTGCATCCATAGCCGCACCGATAATGATATAAATCGGAATAGTAGGTATACAGTAGAAAATATCCACAATTCGCATGATTAAAGAATCAATCCAGCCACCGAAATATCCGGAAATACCGCCCAGAAGCATGCCCAAAACGGTTTCAATGATTACAACTACGAAACCGATATAAAGGGAAACTCTTCCGCCGTACATCAGTCTGGTCAACATATCCATACCATTCTTATCAGTTCCCAGAGGATGAGCCTTGCTGGGTGGAGAATAGGAATCATAGACCATCTGCTCTCTGCTTTGCAGAATATTATAGGTTTTGGAGGTGGCATCATATTCCATGGTATAGTTTGCCTCTACTCCGTCATCATCGGTAAAACTAAAGCTGGTAGCTCCCGCCTGAATCTTCTCCAGAAGCTCTTCCTTAAACTTCTGAGAGAAGGTCACATCGCTCATAATGGCATTTACCACATAGCGGCTGGCATAAGCATAAGCAGCTCCGTCCTTTGTTACGGTTCCATCCTCGGAAAGGGTATAGCTGCTGCCTCCCTCCGTAAATTCCTTTTCCCCGTTGGTCAAGGCCTTTAAAATGCTTAACTGCTCTGCAAAAGGAATCTGTCCTTCCCCGGAAACGGAAGTCACCGTATCCACTGCCGCAAAGGCTACCGGGTCAGAGCTTCCCTTCTTGCTAATGATATAGAAGTCTTTTCCCGCCTCTTCAAAGCTGTAGTCTACGCCGCCTGCGGCAAACTCTGTCAGCTTCTTTCCCTTGGCCAATACGAACTGGGCCTGGGCAAGAGCAGGGAAGCTATCCTTTTCCGCCTGCTGATAACGAAGCTCCGTGTTTACCTTAACGCCGGCATACTTCTGGCTTTGGCTGTCCTTACGGTAGAAAAGCTGAGACTCTCCGTAGGGCATTAAAGCTCCTCCTAAGAAGGAGAAGAGAAACATGAAAATCAAAACCACCATACCCAAAACCGCAATGCGGTTTCGGAAAAAGCGCTTTGCCACCATTGCTCCGGGGGAGAGGGTTTTGACACGACGGTCATCACTTAAAGAATATTCAGCATTCTTCGATGCATTAGCATCGCTATGCTCTTCCGTATTCTGCACAGTCTTTTGTGCAGTCTCTTCTGTCATAGATTCTCCTACTGTAGTTTTGTCTACAGAATTTTCTAAACCAGACATCTTTTCCCCTCCTTTCCTAATCAATGCGAACTCGAGGATCTACCACGGCATATAAAATATCCGTAAGAAGGTTTCCAATCAAGGTCAAGACGGCAATGAACACTAAGTAAAACATGGAGAACGGAATGTCTCCTGAAATCATAGCCTGATAAGAGGTATAGCCGATTCCCGGAATGGAAAAAAGCTGCTCCGTAATCATGGCTCCGGAAAATAATCCGGGAAGAGAGGTACCCCAAATGGTAACCAGCGTAATCAAGGTATTCCGGAAGGCATGATGATAAATTACCCGTCCCTCAGAAAGCCCCTTGGCTCTTGCAGTACGGATATAATCCGAATTTAATACCTCCAGCATATTGGTACGAATATATCGCATATATGCTCCGATGCTGGCAATCAGCAGGGTAAGAATCGGTAAAACCAGGTGTAAAGCAATATCCATCTTCTTTCCGCTTGGAGAGAGAATATCGTAATTTCTTCCCACCAGTCCGCCTAAGTCGAACCATTGTAATTTCACGGAAAATACCAGCTTCAAAAGAGAAGCTGTGAAGAAGGTGGGAAGGGAAATTCCTGCCAAAGCCACGATGGAAATCACATTATCCTGCCAGGAATACTGCTTGGTAGCCGCAATAATTCCCAAGGGCACAGAAATAGCCATTTCTAAAACCATCACAATGAAACTCATAATAAAAGAAATGCCCACTACCTCTTTAAATTTTTGGGTAACCGGTATGGTATACTTCCAGCTGTCTCCAAAGTCTCCCCGAAGGGCTTTTCCTAACCAAGCAAAAAATCCGGGTACTATACCCTTATCCATACCATAGGTGGACTCCAACTGCTGCATCCACTCTTCAAAGCTTTTGGATCCCGGCTGCTGAGACTTCTGTCTGGCAATCTGCTCCAAATAGGAGGTCGGCAAAGATCGCATTAAGATATAAAGCAAGAAAGCCACGATAAACAGAATCACTACGGACCATAATAATCGTTTGATAATATACTTTTTCACTGAAAAACCTACTCTTCCATATCAAGAATAGCCGCATTCCTAAAGTTTCAGGAAACGCGGCTATTACCCGAAAAATGTAGACGGAGCAATCCGTTTACTTTTACTTTGCTAATTGAAGATTCTCAACTTCAGCATACCACTTATAGAATGGGCTGATATCCGGAGTAATGGTATCCACCTTGATACGTTCCGCAGAGAAAATAGTTACTTCTTTTCTCTGGTAGATTGGTACCTCGCAGGACCAGTCGATAATCTTGTCAAGACAAGCCTTATACATGGTCTTACGATATTCCTGATCGGTAGATTCTCTTGCCTGAAGAATCATGGTATCCAAATCTGCATCCTCAATCTGGTACTGGTAGTTAGAGCCTCCGGGATTTTTGCCTCCATTGGCAATATCGGAGTAATATATCTGGAACATATCCGGATCCGGTGTTGCCTGCCAAGCCGCACACCATATCTCTGCCTGTCTAGCCTGAAGTTTGTTCCACAGGTCGGCACTGTTGGAAATATCATTAATAGTAAGCTTCATACCGATTTCCGCAAAGGCCTTCTGTGCCTCTGTCAAAATCATAAAGGAGGGGTGGTCTCCGGTTCCGGAACCGGGAATGATTACCTCATACTCCATCTTTGCCCCGGCAGGAGCTGCAGTAATCTTTCCGTCTGCTACGGTGTAGCCTGCCGCCTCTAAGAATCCTAAAGCCGCCTTCTTAGCTGCTGCGTACTTGTCCTCATCAGACATGCCGGAGGTGTAAATAGGCTCTCCCTTTACATCCTTGGAAAAAGCAATCTGATAGCCATCATCGGTAGGCTGGGGTGCCGCCCAAGAAGTATTGGTAATTGGATAATTAATGACACTTGCTCTGTCTCCATAGTAGCTGCTTACAGCAAGGTCTCTATATACAGAGAAAATAGTTGCAAAGGCACGACGAAGATTCTTGGAAGCTTCACTTCCCGGCTCATTATTTACGGAAACATTGTGGGCGTTAATGCCGATATATCCATAGCCCAAAGCATCTACGGCAGAAGTATAAATCTTATCTCCGGAGATTTCTCCATTGCTGTTTGCCTTCTTAATGGCATCTGCAATCTCATTGGTATAGCTTGGGTTTGTTACGTCTGCTGTTCCGGTTAATACTGCATTTACACGGTCAGGTTGTGCAACATAGTTCACCTTTAAACTCTTTGTCTTCGGTGCGCCGAGATAGTAATTCTCATTTGCCTTCATGGAAACCACACCGTTTTCATATTTCTCAAAAACGTAGGGACCTGCACCTAAGGGCTGGGTGGTCTTTGCACGAACACTGCTTAAATCTCCCTTGGGGAAACCGAACTTATTGTTCGCATAGTCGTACTGGGCAGGATCTCCATAGTAGTGTAATGGAGAGATTAACATAGCAAGCTGATATATTGCCTGAGCATCCACCTTGGTTGTAATGACACGTACAGTATTGTCTCCGGTCTTCTGGATACCGCTGATATTGGGAGCGGAATTACCGGTTTCCACACCGACAGCGTAGTCCTTGTAGCTTTCCATTAACTCTGTAAAAGGTTTGCCTGCACTTTCTGCAGAACTCATATCCGTCACGCTACCATTATACTTTGCCAGCATTGCATTGAAGAAGTCCATAGCCGTTGCATCTTCCTTCAAGCCTTCATAGCCATAGTTTGCTGCAAATGCCGCTACAGAATCCCCTTCCTTATTGCTTCCGCTGGAAATTAAAGAATCCTCAATTTCCTTTACAAATGCCTCGGCAGCCTTCTTGTAATCTGCCCAGAACTTTGTCTGCTGTTCCTCTGTCCACTTGGAGAAGTCCTTATTATCCTCTCCTGCAGCCAGAATCAGCTTAAAGAGGGGTTCCATACCCTTTCTATACTCTTCCATACCCTGAATCGGTACGGAATAGAAGGAAGCTGATCCGTCATAGGTAGGATCTGCAAAAACATACATGGAGAAAATAACATCATCCACAGTTAAAGGCTTGCCATCAGAGAATTTTACACCATCCTTTATAGTAAAGTCATAGTATACGGTACCGTCTGCATTCTCGGTAACAGCCAGGTCTGAAATTCCCTTATAGGTGTATTCCTTTCCGTTATATTCCTTGGTCTCCCCTTCAATCCCCTTGTAAATGATGGCACCGCTTCGATCTATGGTGAGGAGTGGGTATGCGACAAAATTCACCACATCCTGATCCGGCACAGTATCAGCGAAAAACGGAGAAAACTTGGAGCTAAAATTATCCTGTGCAAAAACAACAGAACCGTCGTTGTTCCCTTCAGCTGCTTTACCGCTCTCTCCTTGTGCCTTTGTTCCATCCTCCGCTTTCTTGGGAGAACATCCTGCCAATGCGGAAAGCGCCATCACTGATGCAAGCAGTGATGCCATAATCGCTTTTCTTTTCTTCATACTACTTCCTCCTTTTAGTAATTTCTTGGCTTCCTTTCAAACTGCATTTTCATTCATTATAGACTGTTCTTTCCTCCATTTTCCAAGAAGAAAAGCTCTGTTTTAACTTTCGCCAAAACAGAATGGAAGAAACGAAAAATCCCAAAACCAAAGCTAAAACCATAATTTCGCCTAAAAGCCCTCCATCTCTTCCACCTCTTAGGAGATAAATTCCTTGAAATAGAAGAAGGATTCCCGCAAAAAGGAAGGAAAGAACTACATTTCCCTCCAAAGGGATAAAGCTTTTTTGATAGGTCCATCCATCCACGGTGCCTTCCTTCCGAAGATATCCTAAGAATCGAACTGAGGCCAAAAGGACTTGGATAATGCACATCCCATAGGGTAGGGTTAAAAAAAGCTTGTGGGATAAAGCCGACTTCGAGAAAAATCCCGGAATCAAGAGAAAAGGAAGTTGTGAGAAATAGCAGGCAATTAAAAGCCGTTTTTCTTTTCTTTGCAGTTCCAAAGGCCGTATATCTTTATACAGCTTCTTTCTGGCTTCATCTGCCTCTTTGGAAAGAACGCCGCCTTTTCCATAGGGCGTCCTAAACATTCCCATGCTATTTCCTCCATAGTTTCGACTTTTCTTGATTATCAGTCTTTTTTCTTGATTCTTAGTCTTTTTCCTTGCTGGCTGTTCCATCCTATAATGAAAAAGTATTGTGATCTCCTGAAGCTCATTTTTTCTCACTAAATCAGTTCATGATTTGGAAATAAGAAAATTCTTTGTTTCTCACAATATTTTAACCCATAGCTTACCTTTATTTTTATGCTACGTCAATTATATTTATAGAATAAGAGATATTCCTAATTATTTTTTCTTTCTTGTTTCGCCAATTTTATTTATAGAAACTTTATCATTTTTTTGTATTTTGATATTCCATTTTTCTATAAGCCCTCTATCTTTTATTCTGTTTTAGAAATATTACTCAGTATTTTTCCTGAGTCCTTATACAAATACGCCAGTTTTTACGCTTTAGGCATTAAAAAAAGAGGAAGCAAGCTTCCTCTTTTTAAGCAACTTTGTTCTATTCGTTTTGTAAAATATTATACAAGCTCTAAAAGAACTTCCATAGCAGCATCTCCCTTACGAAGACCTACCTTTACGATTCTTGTATATCCACCGTGACGGTTCTCGTACTTTGGTGCAATCTCTTCAAAAAGCTTCTTTGCCAAGTCTAACTTCTTGGTGTTCTTCTTTCTTCCGGCTGCTTCTGCAGGTCTAACTGTGGGAACATAGGTCGCTGCAAGAATCTGGCGACGAGCCTGTAAACGAGAAGGCTTATCCTTCTGAATGGACTTCTCTACTTCCTCATAAACGGTAACCTTCTTACCGTCTTTGACTTCTTTAACGCGCTTTCCATCAGCGTCCTTCTTTGCAACCTTTGCATTAACGACAACCATTTCATAGTTGTCTTTCTCTCTTACTGCCAAAGCAATAAGCTTCTCTACCTGCTTACGAACTTCCTTCGCTCTAGCCTCAGTAGTAAAAATCTTTCCATGCTCCAATAAAGAAGTGGTTAATGCACGAAGCATTGCCTTTCTCTGGTTTGAAGCTCTTCCTAACTTTCTATAATTTGCCATGTTTTCTCCTTATCCGTGCTTTTTAGTCTTACCGGTTGGCCTTACTGTTATCTATTCTTCCGGAAATGATAATCCCAGATTCAAATCTCTTAACTTCGCCAAAACTTCCTCAAGAGACTTTCTTCCAAGATTACGAACCTTCATCATATCCTCCGGTGTCTTGGAGGTTAACTCGGACACTGTGTTGATTCCTGCTCTCTTCAAGCAGTTATAAGAACGGACACTTAATTCCAGTTCATCAATATTCATTTCCATTACTTTGCCCTTTTCATCTTCGGGCTTATCCACCATAAGCTCTGTTGCAGCCACTTCTTCAGAAAGCGCTACAAACAAATCCAGGTGCTGAAAAAGCATTTGTGCCGCCTTGGAAATCGCATCTTCCGGAGACATACTTCCGTTGGTATATACATCCAAAGTCAATCGATCATAGTCCGTCATGTTTCCTACACGGGTATTCTCGATAGACATATTTACTCTTTCCACAGGAGTATACAAAGCATCAATGTCCTGATATTCCTTTGGTGCTTCTACTCTTCCTTCTGCCTTTTCTCCGGAGTAACCCTGTCCTCTACTGATAAAGAGGGAAATGGAGCCTTGGGCTCCCGCCTCTACAGTAGCAATATGCTCTGTAGGATTACTCAGCTTAAGTTCCGACTCTCCAATAAAATCTTCAGCCAGAATCTCGGACTTTCCGGATAAATCAACGGAAACTTCCAGACTTTCCACTTCCTCCGGCAAAATCACCGCAATGCTCTTAAGATTGGTTAAGAGCTCAGGGAAACTTTCCTGAATTCCGGAAACCTTGTCTCCGGACAGATTTTCGATCTTAATTGCAGAAATCGCAGCCCCGGGCAGAGAGGAAAGCATCATCCTCCGAAGAGAATTTCCTAGGGTTGAGCCGTAGCCTCGTTCCAGTGGTTCACATACGAAACGACCAAAACGCTTATCCTCTGAAATTTCAAGAATTTCAATGTTTGGTTTTGTAAAATCAAACATGCTGCCTCCTTTTTTAGGCTATCATTACTTAGAATACAACTCGACGATTAACATTTCGTTTACAGGAACGTCAATGTCTTCTCTGTGTGGAAGAGACTTAATGGTTGCGCTAAGCTTCTCAGCATCCATCTCTAACCATGCCGGTACCATTCTGCCGTTGGTTACTTCCACAATATCCTTATATCTCTGTGCAGTTCTCATGGATTCTTTAATCTGAATCACATCACCTGCAGAAACAAGATAAGAAGGAATGTTTACAATCTTTCCGTTAACGGTTACGTGACGGTGTCCTACAACCTGTCTAGCTTCTCTTCTGGTTCTAGCCATTCCCATACGGAAAATAACGTTGTCCAGACGAGACTCTAAAAGAATCATAAGGTTTTCACCGGTCTGTCCTGCTAACTTCTCTGCCTTAGCATAGTAGTTACGGAAAGGCTTCTCTAATACGCCATAGATGAACTTTGCCTTCTGCTTCTCTCTAAGCTGAAGACCGTACTCGCTCATCTTTCTTCTTGGGTTACGAAGCTGTCTGTTGGATTTCTTATCCACTCCTAAAAATACGGGGTCCAGTCCAAGTGACCTGCATCTTTTAAGCACAGGAACTTTATCTACTGCCATTTTATCCTCCTAAATATCAAGTTTTGTCGACTCAACAAGCCAACATCCCTAAAAAATTGATACGCCCTTTACACCGATAAGGCTTCTTCAGGCTGACCACATGGTCATACTGTTCTGTATAATCTATGCCGCTATAGGAAATTCCATAATCTCCCGGGCACATTGCATTATACTCTTCTGCGCTTTGGTGGGCGGCATCCGTTGTGTGGAACCGGTGTAACATCCTTGATGGAGGTTACTTCCAATCCGTTTGCTGCTAAAGCACGGATTGCTGCTTCTCTTCCGGATCCCGGTCCTTTAACCATTACATCCACATACTTTAAGCCGTGTACCAAAGCTGCCTTTACAGCAGTCTCAGCAGCCATCTGCGCTGCATATGGAGTAGATTTTCTTGAACCTCTAAATCCCAGACCGCCGGCACTTGCCCATGATAAAGCATTACCCTGAGCATCTGTCAAAGTAACGATAGTGTTATTGAAAGATGATTGGATATGTGCCTGTCCGCGTTCAACGTTTTTCTTTACGCGCTTTTTTGTCACTCTCTTACCAGTTGACTTAGCCATAGTTAAACTAACCTACTTTCCTTTTTCTCTTCTTCCTGTATTTAAAACATGAAGATCCATTAGTTACTGTTCAGACCTTACTTCTTCTTGTTAGCAACGGTCTTTCTTGGTCCCTTACGGGTTCTTGCATTGGTCTTAGTCTTCTGACCTCTTACGGGAAGTCCCTTTCTGTGACGGATTCCTCTGTAGCAACCAATTTCCTGCAAACGCTTGATGTTTAAAGCGATCTCTCTACGAAGGTCACCTTCTACCATCTGGTGCTCTGCAATATAGGTCGCCAGAGTCTTTACCTCATCGTCAGTTAAATCCTTTACTCTTGTGTCCGGATTCACGCCGGTTTCTGCAAGGATCTTGTCTGCTGAGGGTCTTCCGATTCCGTAGATGTAAGTCAAACCGATTTCGATTCGCTTCTCTCTAGGTAAATCTACACCTGCAATACGAGCCATCTTTGATTTCCTCCTGTTAATTAACCTTGTCTCTGCTTATGCTTAGGGTTTTCACAGATAATTCTGATGGAGCCCTTTCGCTTGATTACTTTGCATTTTTCGCAGATCGGTTTTACTGATGATCTTACTTTCATAAGTAAAATTCCCCTTTCCTTTACGAATTTGAACAGAGTTGCCGTATCATTCTAGCAAAACAGTCTTGAAATGTAAAGCGAAACCCTACTTATCTCTCCAGATAATTCTTCCCTTTGATAAGTCATAGGGAGAAAGCTCAATAGTCACCTTATCTCCCGGTAAAATACGAATATAGTTCATTCTTAATTTTCCGGAAATATGAGCCAATACCTGATGCCCGTTTTCCAGTTCCACCTGAAACATGGCATTTGGTAACTTCTCGATTACCTTACCTGTAATTTCGATTACATCTGATTTCGACATACTCAATTCATCCTTTCGATAGACTTAGGATTTCCGGTCCGTTGTCTGTGATTAAAATTGTATTTTCATAATGTGCCGTAAGCTTACCGTCCAGGGGAACCACCGTCCAGTCATTGGATAAAACCCTGACCTCCGGATTACCTTCCGTAATCATGGGCTCTATGGCCAAGGTCATTCCTGCCTGTAGCTTCGGGCCTTTCTTCTTCATGCGATAGTTGGGGACTTCCGGATCCATGTGAACCTGATGGCCGATGCCGTGTCCCACGTACTGGGTAACTACGCCGTAGCCATGGGCCTCTACATAATCTCCGATGCTTCCGCAAATATCATTTAAATGATTTCCGGGAACCGCATTTTCGATTCCCCGGAAAAAGGATTCCTTACAAGTTTCCACCAGTCTTTTGGCATTGGGAGCAATTTCTCCCACCGCCCAAGTTCTGGCGGCATCGCTGTGATAGCCCTTGTAATTTACTCCGATATCGAAGGAAACGATGTCTCCCTCTTTTAAAATCCTTGTCTTCTCCGGTATTCCGTGAATCAACTCCTCATTCACGGATACGCAACAAGCTGCCGGAAAGTCATAGAGATGAAGAAAGCTGGGAGTACATTTTGCTTTTCGGATGAGCTCCTCTGCGTACTTATCCAGTTCGTAGGTGCTCTTTCCCGGGGCTACCGCCTCTCCTACTTTCTCATGTACTTCTGCAAGAACTTTGCCTGCTTCCCGCATCAGTTCAATTTCTCTTTTGGACTTAATCTCAATCATGGATTTTCCTTTCCACTTGGCTTAAGATTTCCTTTACCCTTGCAAATACCGTTTCCAAATCTTTTGTTCCGTCAATCTCTTCCAGGATTCCCTCTTTCTTATAGAAGGAAATCAATGGTTCAGTACTCTGATGATAAACCTTTAAACGATTTTTCACCGTATTCTCTTCATCATCTTTTCTCTGCACAAGATGCTCACCGCAGTTGTCGCAAATTCCCTCTTTTTTCGGCTTTAAGGTTTCCAAATGGAAAATCGCGCCACAATGGGGACAGGTTCTGCGGCCGGCCATTCTGTGAATAATCACATCATCCGGTACTTCAACGTCCAATGCAAGATCAATCTTTTCTCCTTTTGGAGCCAGAGCATTTTCTAAAGCTTCAGCCTGAGGAATGGTTCTGGGAAATCCGTCTAAGATATATCCCTTCTCACAATCCTTTTCTTCCAAACGGTTCAGAAGCATCGCAATGGTGATTTCATCGGGAACCAGCTCCCCATGATCCATATATGTCTTTGCTTTTAAACCAAGCTCTGTTTCCCCTTTAAGATTAGCCCGGAAAATATCTCCGGTGGAAATATGGGGTAAACCGTAAACTTTAGAAATACGACTTGCCTGGCTTCCTTTTCCCGCACCAGGCGCTCCTAACATGATAATCTTCAATATGGGCCTCTTTCATGATGGGATAAACCACTATGAGCCTCCTTAGTAAACTAAGGAGGCCATAGATTAGTTGTCTAAAAATCCTTTGTAGTTTCTAATTACCATTTGAGAATCGATGGCCTTCAAGGTTTCCAAAACAACACCTACGATGATGATTAAGGAAGTTCCGGAGAAGGAAATTCTGCTGACGTTAAATACGCCTGAAATGATAATGGGAACTAATGCAATAATAGCCAGTCCGGTGGCTCCGATAAAGATGATATATCGAAGAATACCTTCCAGATAATCACTGGTCGGCTTTCCCGGTCTGATTCCGGGAATAAAACCACCCTGCTTCTTCATATTGTTTGCTACTTCCAAGGGATTAAAGGAAATAGAAGTATAGAAGTAAGCAAAGAAATACAGTAGAGCAATGTAGAGAACTAAACCTAAGGAATAAATCGGAGCATTGGGGTTTGCCCAGGAGCCGGAATTTAATCCCATGATAATCTGTCCTACAATAGAGCTTTGATCCACCCTTATAATCTGTCCGATAACCACCGGCATGGTCATTAAGGAGGAAGCAAAGATTACCGGCATAACGCTTGCCGTATTCACCTTTAACGGAATCTGAGACTGCTGTCCGCCAACAAGTCCTCTTCCCTGTACTCTTCTACTATACTGCACCGGGATTCTTCTTTCTGCATCCTGCAGAACTACGGTAAACGCCACCATACAGAAAATTGCCGCAGCAATGATAATAGCCGCTACAACCATCTTTGCAGTGTTATTTCCCATAATAAATCTCTCATAAAGTGTGAGAAAATCCTGTGGAACCGAGGATAAGATATTGAACAAAAGAACCAGAGAAATACCATTTCCCACTCCCTTGTCCGTAATTCTTTCACCAATCCACATCAGAAGTGCAGATCCGGCTGTCATTGCTACTACGCAAATCACTACGCCGGCAATCTTACGAAAGACTGAACCCTCTGCATATCCAATCAGAAGTCCGGAACCCCCAAATCCTACTGCCATGGCTGTAGACTCTAAAAGTGCTAAACCGATGGTCACGTATCTGGTGTATTCTGTCAGCTTCTTTCTTCCCTCTTCTCCATCCTTCTGCATTTCTTCCAGGGCGGGAATCGCCACGGTTAAAAGCTGAATAATAATGGAGGAAGTGATATAGGGGGTAATGGATAATGCAAAAATACTGAGCTGCTCGAAGGATCCTCCGGTCATGGTATTAAACCAACCGAAAGCATCGTTCCCAGCCATGCTCTTAAATAAATCTCCAAAATATCCCGGATTTACACCCGGGATAGGAAGATTTGATCCAAAACGAATTACTACGAGCATAAGGAAAACATAAATAAGACGATCTCTTAAATCTTTTACCTTAAATGCATTTCGTATTGTTTGAAGCATTTAGATCACCTCACAGGTTCCGCCCACAGCCTCAATCTTCTCCTTTGCGCTCTCGGAGAAAGCATTTACCTTAACAGTAAGCTTCTTTGTTAATTCACCGTTTCCAAGAATCTTAACACCGTCATTTACCTTACGGATGATTCTCTTCTCCAGTAAATTTTCTAAAGTAACCTCATCTCCTGCATTGTAACGATCTTCCAATACGGAAACGTTGATTCCTGTAATTACCTTTGAGTTGGGATCTGTAAATCCTCTCTTAGGAATACGACGGAATAAGGGCATCTGTCCACCCTCGAAACCGATTCTTGGTGCTCCGGAACGAGCCTTCTGACCCTTGTGTCCCTTACCTGCTGTCTTACCATTTCCTGAACCGTGACCTCTGCCACGACGGAAATTCTGGGAGTGCTTAGAGCCCTCTGCAGGTGATAACTTTGATAACTCCATAGTCGCCTCCTTAAATCTCTTCCACTTTTACCAAGTGATTGACTCTCTGAATCATTCCCTTAGTGGTGCCATTGTTCGGAAGCTCTACAGACTGACGAATCTTCTTAAGTCCAAGAGCCTGAACGGTTGCCTTCTGCTTAGGGATGGCACCGATAGGAGACTTCACTAAAGTAATTTTTAATTTATCTGCCATTTCTACCCTCCCTCTTAACCTGTAATTTCTGCTACAGTTTTGCCACGGAGTGCAGCGAACTGCTCAGGAGTCTTCATAGAAGTAAGTCCCTGTAAAGTTGCATAAACTACATTTGTCTTGTTGTTAGATCCTAAAGACTTTGTACGGATGTTTCTGATTCCTGCCAACTCACACACCATACGTGCAGGTCCGCCGGCGATGATACCTGTTCCTTCAGGAGCCTTCTTCAGAAGAACTGTGGAAGCTCCGAACTTTCCAAGGTAATCGTGTGGTACAGACTTATCCTCATTTACAGGTACAGTAACCATGTTTCTTACTGCAGCCTCTCTTGCCTTACGAATCGCTTCAGGTACCTCAGTTGCCTTACCGGTACCGCAGCCAACGTGTCCATTTCCATCTCCAACTACTACAAGAGCGGAGAATCTCATGGTACGTCCACCTTTAACAGTCTTAGCAACACGCTTGATGGCTACTACACTGTCATTTAACTCTAACTGATTTGCGTCAATTTTTTCGCGCTTCATCTTAGTGATTTCTCCTCTCGATTAGAATACTAGTCCGGCTTCTCTTGCAGCATCTGCAAGGGCCTGAACCTTACCATGATACAGGAAGCCGCCTCTGTCGAATACCACTTCCTTGACTCCCTTAGCCAAAGCCTTCTCAGCGATGGCCTTACCTACATACTGAGCTGCCTCAACATTGTCGGTAAACTGCAAATTCGCATTCTTATCTAAGGTAGAAGCTGCACACAAAGTGTTTCCTGCAACATCATCAATAAGCTGTGCATACATGTGCTTGTTGGAACGAAAAACCGCAAGACGAGGTCTTTCAGGAGTTCCGGACAAACGGTTTCTGATTCTTGCGTGCTTTTTTTGACGAAGCTCGGCTTTATTTTTCTTGCTAACCATTCTACTTTCCTCCTATTATTTCTTACCAGTCTTACCGACTTTACGACGAATGACCTCGGTAGAGTACTTAATTCCCTTACCCTTATAAGGCTCCGGTGCTCTCTTAGAGCGGATTTCCGCAGCATACTGGCCAACCTTCTCTTTGTCGATTCCTCTGACAAATACGGTGTTGGCTCCCTCTAATACGGTCTCCAAGCCTTCCGGATCTTCCATGGTTACAGGGTGAGAATATCCTAAAGTCAAAGTCAAGGTCTTACCCTGCTTTGCCGCTCTGTATCCTACACCATTGATTTCCAGCTTCTTCTCGTAACCGTTGCTTACACCTTCAACCATGTTGAACAGTAAAGCTCTGGATAATCCGTGAAGAGACTTCTCTTTCTTATTGTCATTTGGACGAGTAACCACTAAGTGGCCATCCTCTTCCTTAATTGTGATTTCTTTTGCAAAGGTTCTCTCTAAGGTTCCCTTTGGTCCCTTTACCTTTACTACATTGTCCTTAATCTCAACAGTAACGCCTGCCGGGATCGCGACCGGTAATTTTCCGATACGTGACATAGTATACTCCTCTCTTAAATTCTCAGTAAAATACTGTTTTCAGAAAATATATTCCGACAGATTACCATACAAAGGCAAGGACTTCTCCGCCTACACCCTTTTGTCTTGCTTCCTTGTCGGTGATTACACCCTGGTTTGTGGAAATGATTGCTGTACCTAGTCCACCAAGTACTCTAGGCATATTTTCTTTGCCGGCGTATACACGAAGACCCGGCTTGGAAATTCTACGAATTCCGGAAATGATCTTCTCATTCTTGTTGGAACCGTACTTCAGTCCGATCTTAATGTCCTGGAATTTTCCATTTTCAACTAACTCGCAGCTGGAAATGTAACCTTCCTTCAGAAGAATCTCAGCAATAGACTGCTTCATCTTAGATGCTGGGATACATACGCTGTCATGTTTTGCAGTGTTTGCATTACGAATTCTTGTAAGCATATCTGCGATTGGATCACTCATACTCATTTTTACGGATATCCTTTCTTTTTATCTATGAGGATGCGCCCTATGCACTATCCTCTTTGCAAACGAAATATCGAATGCTTATGCAATCGATATTCGTTTTACAATCATTTTACCAAGATGCTTTTCTCACCCCTGGAATCTCTCCCTTATATGCTAACTCACGGAAGCATACACGGCAGATTCCGTACTTACGAAGTACAGAGTGCGGACGTCCGCAAATCTTACATCTTGTATATTCTCTTGTGGAGAACTTTGCAG
>NZ_CAUTEG010000045.1:0-17808 GCF_963537195.1 Oribacterium sinus
ATATAACATAGCTTTCCGGTAATTTGGAAAACTTTTCTCCCTTCTTTAGGGTATGTGTATCCATAAGTGCGGCATGATAACGAGCCCTTTTAGGAATTGCTCCGGCAGATGAATTTTGTACTTCGATGTTATAAAGCAAGCCTTTTTCATCGGTGCAAAGGCAGTCCAATACCAAAGCTCTTCCATGCAGATTTGGCAGCCTCTTTTGAAGCCTTTGTTCCTTTAACTTTAAGGAAGATTTGCCCAAAATCGTTTGCAGAATATACTCCGTGCAAGCCTGCTCTTCCAGAACTACTTGCATAAAGAGGTCATCCATCAAGGTTAGAGATGCAATGATTTTTTTCTTTTCTAGAGCATCCATCTTT
Organism: Oribacterium sinus; assembly: GCF_963537195.1. GTDB lineage: Bacteria > Bacillota > Clostridia > Lachnospirales > Lachnospiraceae > Oribacterium > Oribacterium sinus_A. The sequence goes on from NZ_CAUTEG010000045.1 coordinate 366, forward strand.
TTTCTTGTACTCTTTAGAATAGCTTCTGAATAATCGATTGTTTTAGTATTAGACTTGGTAAAATTTGTTTTTTTCATAAGCCACCTGCTGAAAATAGAAATAATAGAATTAGATAAAGAAAAATTTATAGTCTTTAGAATAAATAAAAAAAATAGCGATATACGAATTAAAAATTTAATGTAGACTATTTAGAAAGTTGTGTGATTCATTGATTTATATTTTACAACGAGTTAAAGGAATCTCCTATACTCCACATTCGGATAATATCCGTATATGGATAATATAAAAGTATGGTTGATGAAATGGCACAGCACATCTTTCCCATGCCCATCCTCACCCTTCAGCATATTCGTTAGCTTAGGAGCACTGCATATTCTCACCTTTTGGTATACCCTAAAACATAGGTGCACTGCATATCCACATCTTCGCCTATATCAAGAACTAAGGAGCACTGTCTACCCTTTAGCCACAAGGTAATCTGAGCCCCTAGGTACTTAACAAAAGCGAGCGAAGCGAAGATTGAGTTTAGTACCGCTAGCCGGGCGAAGTTAGCGGGAGCGTGCCTTGTGGCTAGAGGGTAGCTAGTGCTCCGAAGCTCCGCATATATGCAGTCCCCCTTGCTATTATCCATTTTCAAGTAGTTTAAATAGATTGAACCGCCCTACAACCTTGATTTGCAAGGGTGTAGAGCGGTTTTCATCAACACGTTTTGTCCTATAAGCCTGTTTTGTCTTATAAGCCCCTCAAACAAACTACCTTAAATCCAAATTTTTAGAAAAAAAAAGAACCCCGAAGGGTTCTTTTTTCATAAGCAGAAATTACTCTGTGTAGTATGTCTTTGCTCCTACTGTAACAGCATTTGGATGATCTGTGCTAGAAACAGTGTAAAGCTTCTTCTCACCATTGTAAAGAACTACACCATTCTTATCAGTAGCATAGTAGATATCATTGCTGTCCTTTAAGTTGGTCTTGCTAGCCTGTACAGAACCGGCTGTGTTAACCAATACCTGTCCTACAAGAGATCCAGTAGAAGAAGTATTATAGTAGCTAACACCTGTATTGCTAGAATCTAACTTCTTCACGTTAGAGCTATCAACCTTAACTCCAGCATAGTTAGAATCATCGTTGTTAGCCTTAAGAACTACACCGTTCTTAGCGTACTTCTTAATCTTAGCTACATAATCATTTGCAGCCTCACCGCTGTTGTTGAAGTACATCTCGTATGTATCATCATCGAAATCTACCTTCTGGTATCCGGTCTTTCTGGAACCGTCCTTCTCACCATCACCGGAGAAGTAGTATACCTTACCGGGAATAGTAAGTCCTGCGTACTGTGTACCAGCAAGATCCTGATAATCATTGTCGCCTACACCGGATGCAGCGTCGAAGTTGTCACGTCCGTTAGGAGAACTTACTAAGCCGGAAACCATACGGCCAAACTCATCGAAGGCATATACCTTACCCTTAATCTTCTTAACCTTATTCTTAACGATCTTACCGCTGTTATCTGCATACCACCAAGAAGCGGAATCGTTCTCATAATCCTTCTGAATATAGGACTCAGCCGGAACAGCCCAAATCCACTGGTTCTTTCTAGCACCGCCATCGCCGTTTACATAAACAACGCTGTCAGATGTCATTGGCTTAGCGCTGAAAGAGCTTCCGGAAAGCTTTGTTGCTGTGGACCAATCCTCGATCATACGACCCTTCTCATCGAAGTAGTATGTCTGTCCGTTGATGGTCTTCTTCTTGTCACGAGAAATCTTACCGTTGTCATCAAAGTAGAACCAAGCAGTGCTGTCCTCACCGTTGTCGTTTACAGTTAACTGTACCCAACCGTGCTGAGCAGAACCGTCATCAAATCCACCGTAGTAGTACTTAGCAGTTGTCCAAGCGTCATCTCCGCTTACAAGAGCAGACTCATCGCCTAACCAACCGTAAAGCATCTTACCTTCCTGGTCGAAAAGATACTTCTTGCCGTTGATAGTATGGATATCAGAAATAGTGAGCTTGTCATTCTTATCTCTGTAAGCCTTACCGTCTGCACCGAAGTACATCCATCTCTTATCGTTTCCGTCCTCTGTGGACTCGTCGAAGGATACCCACTGGTTAGTAACCATAGCACCATCGCCGTTTACGAAATAGTAATCATCGTTGTTCTGAACAACTTCGTTCTTAGCCATGTTTCCATCGGATCCAAGGTAGAACCAGTAGTCTCCGGACTTTCTCCAAGCATCAGCAACAGCATTTCCCTCGTTGTCAAGGTACTGCCACTCACCTGTGGAATTGTTCCAGCCTGCAGCAAAAGTTACTGCAGAAGCTCCAATAGCAAGTAAAGCTGTTGCAGATAAAGCTGCAACCAATTTTGTTTGCTTTCTCATAATTAATGCACTCTCCTTTTTCATTCATGGAAATAATAATCCAAGTTGCGTGACGATTATAACCCTTAATTCTCTTCCATTCAAGAGTTTTTCTAAAGAAATTCTAATTTTTCTTTATTTTTAGGGCTCGCCCCGTTACCTGTCCCACTATAAACTATGTTTTCCTCCTTGTCTATTACAAAGGAAAAACAAATGCTTACGAAGTTCTTAAGCTAATTCTTAATACTTTCCTAATCAATTCTTTTGTTTTATAGCCCTATGTCTCTGTTGTATGGGATTTTCCATAATACTATTTGTAGCGAATCCTCACAATGGGGTTCTATAAATTTTCTACTCTCCTAGCTTAACCAGTCTCTTTTCTTCAAAGGACTTCTTCATGGCGAAGCAGATTTCTGTTGCCCGGGTTCCGTCATATACGGAAAGCTTCGGCTTTTTCTTTTCGATAATACACTGAATAAATTCCTGCATTTCTAAAAGGTATGCCTCATCGAATCTTTCCGGAAAGCTTTCTACACATTCCTGTCTTGCTCCGTAGCGGTCATAGAGGATGGCAAGATTCTTCTCCGGCACGGGACTGATTCTGATGCTGCCTTCCGTTCCCACAATCTCTGTTTCAATATGATACCCATGGGCTGCGGTTCTTCCTACATGAAGTTCAGCAATTCCTCCATTTTCCAGTTGGAATAATGCCGCACCGGTTTCTGTATCGTTACAGGATAAAAATTCCGGATGCTTGAAGTTTGCTCCCAGAGCATATACTTCCTTCACTTCACTTCCTAAGAACCAACGAATCAGATCCACATCATGGCTAGCCATATCGATAAATAGGCCTCCGCTGGTTGGGGCAAACTTGATAGCACCCTCTACAGCCGCCTCTGGATCGATTCCTGTTGCTTTTACCATATAGGGAGTTCCGATAGCACCCTCTTCAATCTTTTTCTTCGCGTAACTGTAAGAGGGATCAAAACGGCGCATAAATCCCAAGAAGAATACCTGGTCGGGATGGGCCTCCACAGCCTTCTCCGCCTTCTTACATTCTTCCACATCCACCCCAAGAGGTTTTTCCGTAAAGACATGGAGGCCTTTAGCTAGAGCCTTTTCAATCTGATCACAGTGACAGGGGCTGGAGCTTACAATAGCTACTGCATCTAAATCTGCCTTGTCCAGCATCTCTTCATAAGAAGTAAAAGTTTCTGAAACCTTCAATTCTTCCTTTGCATACTGTAGTTCCGCTTCCATAATGGAGCAGGCAGCCACCAGCTTTGCTCCGGGAATTTTAAAGGCAATGTTTCTTGCGTGTACCTTTCCTAAGCGTCCCAGTCCTACGATGCCCACTTTAATCTCGCTCATATTTTTCTCCTATTGTTGTATGTTTTCTATTTTGTATTGTTTCCATAAAAAAATCACGGATTTGTTCACTAACAGTGGAGTTATTCTTGCCCACATTTTTTTAGGAACAAATCCGCTTTAGATTCATTTTTCAGCTATTCAATTTTCGATGGAATAGACCTGAAGGAAATTTGTCTTATTTCTTTTTCTTCTGCATTCTCTCTCTTGTTACATCCAGAAGTACGGCGCCAATGATTACCAAACCAAGCACCAGGTTCTGCCAAGCGGAGGGTACGGAAAGCAGGGTAAATCCATTTCTGAGAACCGCAATGATTAATGCGCCCAGCATGGTTCCCACCATGGTTCCCTTTCCTCCCATGAAGGATGCTCCACCGATGATACAAGCTGCGATTGCATCGGTATCATAGGGCTGAATTGCATTTGCACCGTTAGAGATTCCGGAACGGCCAATGGATACGATTCCTGCAAAGCCTGCCATAAAGCCGGAAAGCACATAGCAGAAGGTTAATACATTGTCCGCATTGATTCCGGAAAGACGGGTAGCCTCCATATTTCCTCCGGCACAGTAGATGGAACGACCTAAGGCAGTTTTTGTCAGAAGGATATGCATAAGAATGTAAATCAAAATTACCACTACGAAGCTGATAGGGAATCCCCCTAAGATGGTGGCACTTCCCAGTACCATGATGCCTTCTGCTCCGGTGTTGGAGAAGCTGATCATCTGAGAGGAAGTGATAATTAAAGCTGCTCCCCAAAGCACGTTCTTCATACCAAGGGTTGATACGAAGGGGTGAGGCAGGTGAAGACGGGTAAGAAGAAGACCGTTAATCAGTCCAACAACACCGCCTACTACTAACACAGCCAAGAACAAAAATACCGGATTGGTCACTCCCATTCTTACCATAGCTCCTGCTACGCAGGCTCCGAAGGTTGCCGTAGCGCCTACAGAAAGGTCGATTCCTGCGGTAATCAAGGTAAGCAACATTCCGGTGGAAAGCAGGGCATTGAAGGAGGTCTGCTTTAAGATAGACATCAAATTCGCCTTATCCAAGAAGTTGGGAGAAGCCAATGCCAATGCGATACACAGAATAATCAGTGCCGCAAATGTTCCAATATAATTACTTAAATTTCCTAATTTTGATTTTTGCATCTTATACCTCCCAAGCTGCCTTCATCACGGATTCCTGATTGAAAGCATCTGTACTTCTTGACATTTCTCCGGTGATTCTTCCTTCACGCATTACCAGCACCCTGTCACTCATTCCCAGGATTTCCGGCATCTCGGAAGACACCATGATGACACATTTTCCCTCTTTTACCAAACGGTTAATGACCTGATACACTTCAACCTTGGCTCCTACGTCGATTCCTCTGGTAGGTTCATCCAAGATATAAATGTCTGCATTGGTATTTAACCACTTTCCGATAACCACCTTCTGCTGGTTTCCGCCGGAAAGCTGTCCTACTCTTTCTTCCTGGCTTGGGCACTTAATGCTTAGCTCTTGAATTCTGCCCTCACCCATGCTGTCCATATCCTTCTGACTTAAGAACAACCCCTTCTGATAACCCTTTAAATTCGCTAATATCAGATTGTTCTGGATGGACTCATTTAAAATCAGTCCCTGTCCCTTCCGGTCCTCGGTCAGGAAAGCAATTTTAGCCCGGATAGCATCTTTGGGATTCTTAATATCCACCTTCTCCCCGCGGATATAGATTTCTCCTCCGTCAATGGGGTCTGCTCCGAAGATGGCTCTCATGGTTTCTGTTCTTCCCGCACCTACCAGTCCGGAAAATCCTAAAACCTCTCCGCCATAAGCCTTAAAGGATACATTGTGAAGCACGCCCTTACGGTGAATATTCTTTACTTCCAACAATGGTTTTTCAGAACGCACGCCTGGTTCCTTCGGGAATTGGTTATCCAGAGAACGGCCTACCATGGCCTTAATCAGGCTGTCATTGTCCCAATCCGCCACGTCCTTGGTATCAATGTATTCTCCGTCACGGATAACGGTAATCCGGTCGCAGAGTTGGAACAGCTCCTCCAGCTTATGGGATACGAAGATGATGCCGATTCCCTGCTCCCGTAAATCTCTACAGATTTTCAAAAGCTCTTCTACCTCTTTTTCCGATAAGGAAGAGGTAGGCTCATCCATGATGATACACTTGGCATTGGCCAGAAGGGCCTTGGAGATTTCAATCATCTGTTGAACACCCATGCCGTAGTGTCCTGCCGGCTTCCGCACATCCACATCCAATCCCAACTTCTTCATCATGTCCTGAGCTATCTGGTGCATTTTTCCATAGTCCAGTAATGGCCCTTTGTGAATCCACTTGTTGATAAACATATTGTCGGTTACCGAAAGCAGCTTCTCAATATTCAGTTCTTGATACACGCAGGATATTCCCGCAGAAATGGCCTGCTGTGGAGTTTTAAATTGTCTTTCCTGTCCTTCTACGATGATCTGCCCCTCATCCGGATGGTATACCCCAGTTAATACTTTAATCAGCGTAGACTTTCCTGCTCCATTCTCTCCGATCAATCCTAAAATCTCGCCTTTACGTACATCTAACTGCATCTTGCTTAGCGCAACCACACCGGGGAAGGTCTTGCGTACATCCTTCAGTTGTACAATACTTTCCTTCATGCTTTCCCCTTTATTTTACTCTTGTGTATAGTGCCTGTTATGATTTTCACAAAAATGTATTTGAAAAAAATTTCTTTTTTGTCTTCTTTCAAGAAAAGGGATGTTTTCTTATGAGGAGAAACATCCCTTTGTTGTGCTTAGATTCACTTCATTTTGCTCGGAAGCATCCGCTATCTTCCGGCTGATTTGATTTTCAAAGCTATGATTACTTTCCTAAGTAAGAGTTCAGGTCATCCAATCTCTTCTGCGCGTTGTCCTTTGTGATTACGGATACGCCGGAGTTGATGAACTCTGGAAGCTCTGTTCCATTTAACTTTGCAACAGTTGCAGCTACAGACTTGTATCCCATGTCATAAGCTTCCTGTGCAACAGACATAGACTCTGTTCCGTCAAGGATAGCTTCACATGCGGACTTGATGCCGTCGAAGCCCATGAAAATGGTATTCTTGTATGCTTCGTTACCCTTAGCTGCTCTTGCTGCTGCGATAGCCATATCGTCATTGTTACAAGCGATGATAGCGATTCCTTCCGGGTGGTTCTGCATAATAGCTTCCATAGAAGTTACAGCCTTATCTGCTACTGCGTCAGCATACTGGATTTCCTTCTCCAAGAACTCTCCGCCTGCTTCATTGATACCTTCCTGATATCCCTTCAGTCTTGCAGTTGCTGTTCCGTCTCCCTGTACTCCGGAAATGGAGATGGCCTTAATCTCTGTCCAGCCTCTCTTCTTTGCTTCCTCAACAGCAGCCTTTCCGCCTTCCTTTGCCGCAGTGTCATTTGCAGTTCCTACGAAGGATAATACTTCCTTAGCATCGATATTGGTATCTACTGCCACGATTGGCTTGGTCTGTCCTGCGATAAGAGTCTTAACCAGGTCAGCCTGTAATGGAGCGATAACATATCCGTCATAGCTTCCGGAGTTTAAGTCGGTCTCGATCATGTTCTGCTGCTCGTCATAAGCAGTCTCGGAGCTTGCACCCTTAACCTCAACCTTAACGTTTGGGTGATCCTTCTCAAATGCCTTTGCTCCTGCTACCACATAGCTCCAGTACTCGGAGGAGGTGGTCTTTAAGATTACGTCAATCTTGTAATCTCCTTCGAAGCTTGCTCCTGCCAAGGGATCCTCGGAAGAATCGGACTTAGCCTCAGCCTTCTCCTCGGTCTTACCCTCCTTAGCTTCCTCAGACTTAGCCTCCTCAGACTTAGCCTCTTTGGACTTAGCCTCGGTTCCTGCATTTTCTGTCTTGGTCTCAGTCTTGTCACATCCTGTAAGAGCGAAGGAAAGAGCAGATGCTGCCATTAAAACTACAAGTGCTTTTTTAAACATTTTGATTACCTCTCTTATAAAATGGATTTTTGTTCCTCTTGGAACGGGTTATTTTATCGATCAAGAACTTTTCTCTTCTATATAGAAGAATTCCGCTCTTAGATTTCACTAAGTTGTACAGGGCGCTTCTCTAACAGGGACTTTCTTGCTGCCATAGCCACGCGTACGGATTCCAAACCGTCCTTACCGCCTACAGGTACTTCCTTGCCCTCCAATACTGCATCTACGAAGTCCTCCATTTCCGCAATAAAGGCATCGTTATATCTCTCTAAGAAGAACCATGTGGGCTTTGCTCCCTCCACACCGGATGCAGTGCTGATATAAGCTTCATTTTCAAGATTGTTGTTATCCTGTACACAACCCTTTTCGCAATGTACTTCCACTCTCTGGTCATAACCGTAGGGAGCCTGACGACAGTTGTCGATTACGCCGATGGCACCGTTAGCAAACTTCAAGGTCACGATAGCGGTATCCACATCGTCATACTTTGCAAAGTCAGGATTTACCAGGCAAGCGCCTACCGTGTTTACCTCGGTAATATCGGAGCCTGCAAGGTAACGAACCATATCAAAGTCATGAATCATCATATCCATAAAGATTCCGCCGGATACAGCCACATAGGACATAGGTGGTGCTTCAGGGTCTCTGGAGCAAACCTTTACTACATAGGGCTTTCCTAACTGACCGGATGCCACCACATCTCTTACCTTCTTGTGAGAACGATCGAAACGACGAACGAATCCAAGCTGTAATTTTACCCCTGCCTTTTCTACTTCCGCCAAAGCTTCCTTAATCTTATCCAAGTCGGTGTGGATTGGCTTCTCACAGAAAATCTGCTTTCCTGCTCTTGCGGACTGAATAATGAAATCCGCGTGGGTGTCTGTGGAAGAACAAATCAAAACTGCCTCTACTTCTTTGTTTTCAAAAACATCCTTAGGATCCTTGCTGCAGTTTGTGATGCCGATACCCTTAGCCCAGGCTTCCATCTCTTCATTTAAGAAGGGGTCTACTGCAACAATGATTTCTGCGTTAGGAAGACTGTTTTGGATGTTCATGGCATGAAGCTTTCCGATTCTGCCCATTCCCAAAAGTCCCATTTTTACTGTTTTTCCCATAATTCCTCCTTTTGTATTTTTACTCCGCTATCCTTCTTCGGAGCTTTTTACTTCTTTTGTGTTTTACTGCTTTACATTTTTCTCTATAGATTTACTTCGACAAGCTTGTTCCGCCAAATGTTCTATAGCTTTTTTCTGCAAGATTCTGATGAAGTGATGAACTATCTTGTTCCCGACTTATAGTCCGGTCTTCTCGTGAATGTACTTTCTGGCCTTGATAGCGTACTCTAACGGATTTGCCTTTGCAGGATCCTGCTCAGCCTCTACCAGTACCCAACCTTCATAGCCGGATTCTTCGATAATCTTGAACAATGGAGCAAAGTCCACATCTCCGTCACCGGGAACGGTAAAGCATCCTTCTCTTACGCTCTTTAAGAAGCTCCAATGATTCTTTCTGGACTCCTCTACCACAGCCTTTCTTAAATCCTTTAAGTGGATGTGGCGAACTCTGGAAATATACTTCTTTAAAACCTTCTCAGGGTCAATTCCTGCAAAGGAGCAATGTCCGCTGTCGAAAAGCAGGAACACATACTCGGGATCCACTTCCGCCATAAAGCGGTCGATTTCTTCCTCAGTCTGTACTACGGTTCCCATGTGGTGGTGGAAGGTAAGAATCATACCCTCTTCCTTGGCAATCTTACCCAGCTTGTTTAAGCCCTCGGTAAGCTTCTTCCACTCCTCATCATTCATCACATACTTGCCTTCCAGAATAGGCTGATCCAGCTTTCCCTGGGTGCTGTAGCTTTGCTCGGAAACACCGATTCTCTTGGCACCCACAGCCTTTAAGAATGCCAGCTCCTTACGGAAAGCCTCTTCTGTCTCTTCGTAAGGCTTGGAAATCAGGAAGGAGGAGAACCAACGGTTACAGATGGTTAAACCTCTTAAATCCAAAGCCTTCTTCAGCTCTACAGGATCAGTGGGATAGTGGCTTCCTACCTCTGTTCCGGAAAATCCTGCCAAAGCCATTTCGGAAACGGTCTGCTGGAAGGTATTTTCCTTTCCCAAATCCGGCATATCATCATTGGTCCAGCCGATGGGGGCAATACCCAGAGAAATTTTTTCCTTGTTTAACATAGTTTGCTCCTTTTTTCTCAACTCTCGCAGCAATGCTGCTTTTATTTCCTACAAGAGGATGAGCCTCTGCTTCCTTCCTCTTGCTTAAAACTTTGCATCATGTAGCCAGGTATAACGTTCATCCTCGCAACGGTCAGTCTGGTTCCAGGGTTTTCCGGGCAAATGCCGAATCATCCAGCAGGTATACATTAGAAATCCCGGCGCCACTGCCTGGGGATGTAAGCATCCTCCGGGGATTGCGGAAAAGCTTCCGTCAACGGATTTGAATACCTGATCTCCTACGAAGCTGGCGCCAAAGCCCTCCGGTCTGTCAAACTTGAAATAATAGCACTCCGGCTGATCGTGTCTATGGGGCAGGTAGCCGGACCAGTTTCCTCTATCATTTAGGACCTCTCCCAAAACCATATTGGAAAGGGGAGCAATTTCGTGGTCGAAAATGGTGTTTACCTGACGGTTGGCTACATTTCCAAACTTTCCCTTGGCGCCGGAGTAAATCCAGGGCGCATCCTTTGGCTCATAAAACTCTGTGGGAAAATCCTTTTCATTTTCCGTACACTGCACAAGAATTTCACTGTCCTCCAGAGCCTTTATCAAAACTTCTTTTCCCTTGGAAAGATGCACCGCATAGGGGCCTTCTGTGAAGACATCCTTTCTGCTTCCTTCTTTTTCCGTGCCTTCATAGACAAACTTGATTTTTCCGGAAAGCAGTAAAACGGCAAACTCTTCCTTTTCCTTGGAAAAACGTCTTTCCTCTCCCTTTTTCATCCGATATACCCGGATGTCCATCAGCATATCCCGGTATTCATTTTCATAGGTGCAAAGAATCTGCTCGCCCTCCGCACTGAACTCCGGATATCCAAATACTTTTTTCTCCATATTTCCTGACTTTCTCTAGTACTTTCTAGCCTCTTCTCTGTGACGAATCACTTCTTCGTAAGCTTCCTTAACAGATGCCTTCTCGGAAACCGCAGCCATTCCCACGTCCCACCAAGCTTCATAGCCGTTGGTCATAGTCTTGGGGATAACCTTTAAGTCAAACAGACAAGTTCTATCCTGCTTCTTCGCATCCTCTAAGGCCTCTTCCAATTCCTGAACGGTCTTACAGGTATAGGTCTTTAAGCCGTAGCCCTCTCCCACCTTGGCATAGTCCACAAGAATCAGCTCACCCTCAGGCTTCTGTCCTGTGGTATAGCGGAACTCTGTGGCAATACTGCCTACGCCGTGGGTCATCTCCAGATTATTGATGCAACCGAAGCCGCAGTTGTCAAAGACAAGAATGTTTACCTTCTTCTTTTCCTGCACGATGGTCATAATCTCGGAGTGAAGCATCTGGAAGGAGCCGTCTCCCACCACTGCATAAACTTCCTTCTCCGGCTCTGCCATCTTTACCCCAAGGGTTGCAGCTACTTCGTAGCCCATGCAGGAGTAGCCGTACTCTGCGTGATAAGCGTAACGGGAATCTGTTGTCCAAAGCCTCTGCATACAGCTGGGAAGGGATCCTCCTGCTGTGATGACGATACCGTCTGCAGGCATCTTTCTCCGGAGAGCGGCGATTGCTGCGGTCTGGGTAAGATAGCCTTTCGTCTTTTCCACAAACTCCGGAATGGTTCTTGGGTCTCTTTCCGGTACCAATGGCTCGAAGCCCTCTTCCTTGTAGGCATATTCAGCCAAACGATTATATTCCTTATCCCATTCCGCCTTACAGCTTTCGATTTCTCCCTTGTAAGCGGAACGATAATTCTTTTCTCTTAATGCCTTAGCCAGTTCTTCCAAAGTAGCCTTGGCATCTCCTACCGCCTTGATGGCATCCATCTTATAGGCATGGTAGCGGTTGTTGTTAATAGTAAGAACCTGCACTCCCTCTTCTCTGAAGAGCCACTTGGAGCCGGTGGTAAAGTCGGACAGGCGAGAACCGATAGCCAGCACTGTATCCGCTTCTTTAGCAATACGATTTGCCGCCAAGGTTCCGGTAACACCGATTCCTCCTAAGCAGTAAGGATCAGAGGACTTACAAGCACTCTTTCCGGCCTGTGTCTCTCCGAAAGGAATATTGAATTCCTTACAGAAGGCCTCCACAGCCTCCCCGGCCTCACTGTATTTTACGCCTCCCCCTACAACGATAAGAGGTTTCTTGCTCTTGGAAAGGGCATCTGCCAAATCCTGCACTTCTTCCTTCGCCGCAGATACTCTGCTGATTCTGTGTACTCTCTTTTGGAAGAAATACTCCGGATAATCGTATGCCTCTCCTTCCACATCCTGGCAGAGACCGATAGCCACCGCTCCGCATTCGGAAGGATCGGTAAGAACTCTCATGGCCTGAATCAGGGCAGACATAATCATTTCCGGTCTGGTAATTCTGTCCCAGTATTTGCAAAGTGGCTTAAACGCGTCATTGGTGGTTACCGCAAGACTGCCTAAGTTCTCCAACTGCTGTAAAACCGGATCCGGCTGTCTGGAAGCGAAGGTATCCGCCGGGAAAAGTAACAATGGAATATTGTTCACTGTTGCTGTAGCTGCTGCCACCAGCATATTTGCAGAACCGGGACCTACTGAAGAAGTACAGGGAATAATTTTTCTCCGATTATGCTGCTTAGCAAAGGCGATAGCCGCATGGCACATTCCCTGCTCATTTCTTCCCTGCATTACATGGAGACTTCCGGGATTCTCGTCCAAAGCCTGACCGATTCCTAAGGCAATTCCATGACCGAAGATGGTGAAAAAGCCCTCTACAAACTTGGTCTCTTTTCCGTCAAAACACACATACTGCTGATCCAAAAACTTTACAATGGCTTGAGCCACCGTTAAACGAATTGTCTTCTCCATATTCCACTCCTATACTCTGGCAATCATCTCTCCGTACTGTTCTTTTTCTTCCTTAATGAAGGCCTGAAGCTCTTCTGTTGTGGGAAGGTCTACGGAACAGTTGTTGGAGCGAACCATCATTGCCGCCTCTGCAGAACCATTTTCCAAACAAACAATCATCTCTTCTCCCTTAAATAAAGAAGATAAAAATGCTGCATTGTAGCCGTCTCCACCGCCGAAGCCCTTTCTGGCCTCCACCGGGAATGGCTTAATGCTGTAAGCCTTTCCGTCCTTGGTATAGGCTGTGGAGCCCTTCATACCATGCTTGACAACCAAAATCGTGGCGTTTTGAGAGAACCAGTATTTAGCACTCTCCTCATCACTCATGCCCTTTTGGATGAACTGCTCTGTTAAGTCAAATTCCTCTCTGGAGCCGATAATCAAGTCCGCTTCCTTCGCCACCTGTGCATAATAGATGCCGATTTCATCCTGGTTTTTCCAGTTATAGGCACGGTAGTCGATGTCGAAAATGAGCTTTACGCCATTTTTCTTTGCCAGCATCACAGCCTTTAAGGCTGCCTCTCTGGAGGGGCTTTCTGCTAATGCAGTTCCGGAAATCAGAATCGCCTTTGCCTTCTTGATATATTCCTCATCAATATGCTCTACGGAAAGAGATAGATCCGCCGCCTGGTTTCTATACATCAGGATGGAGCTTTCCGACTTGGAACGCATCTCGGTAAAGGTAAGTCCAAGCTTCTCTCCCTGCTGTGCCCGAACAATGTGACTGGTATCCACGCCCTTTTCGGAAAGGAAGTTAATCACAAAGTCTCCAAACTGGTCATCGGATACACAGGAGAAAAACCCTGCCTTTAAGCCATGCTTCTGTACTCCCAAAGCGGAGTTTGCAGGACTGCCTCCTACAAACATTTCAAAGAAATGCACCTGTTCCAAGGGCTTAAACTCTTCTTTTACTTCCTTGGAGTATGCCGGATTAAAATCAATGGCTACTCTTCCTAAAAAGATAATATCCAATTCTTTACTCTGATCTAATGAAAACAGTTCCATTTTTTCTCCTCCGAAAATCCTATTCTTTTCCCGCAAACACCAGAATATGGTGTTGTGCCGTCTTTTCTACTTCCTCAACTGCTCTTTTACTCATCTTATAGAAGTCTCCCTTGGGATTCTCCTCACAATATTCTTTACAAGCCTTTACCACTGCCGCAGCCAGCGCTGTTGCAATGTTTATTTTCTGAATGCCCAGGTGGCTGGCTCTTTGGAAGTCCTCATCTGAGATTCCTGAGCCTCCGTGAAGTACTAAAAATTGTTCCGGCAATGCCTGATGAATTTCTTCTAAAATATCAAATCGAAGCTTCGGTTCCCCGTCATAGTTACCGTGCTTGTTTCCTATGGCAATGGCTAAAGCTGTAACGCCCGTCTCTTGACAAAATCGAAGGGCATCTTCCTTCTTGGTATAGGCCACGCCGTGATCCACACCTCCGCCTTCTCCCTTTCCTACTAATCCAAGTTCCGCTTCCACATCCGCATCATAGTTTTTCGCCATTTCGATTACTTTTTTGGTATTAGCGATATTTTCCTCTATCGGAAGAAGAGAGCCGTCATACATGACGGAAGTGAATCCCATCTGAAGAGCCTTCTCAATGGTTTCAAAGGTCAAACCGTGATCCAAATGCACTGCAATATCAATAGAAGAATTCTTCGCTGCTGAAAGCATCATGGGTCCCATCAGTTCCAGCGGTGCTGTTCCGAATCTCGCCTCTGCCAGCTGCAAAATCACAGGAATCTTTAGTTCCTCAACAGCGGCCATAACCCCCATCAGACTTTCCATACTGTAAACACTCAGGGAGGCACAGGCTCTGTTCTCTTTTCTTGCATTTTCCAGCAACTTACTCATCTTTACCAGTGGCATTTGATTTTCCCCCTTAACTATCTAATACTTTCTCATTAATTACGAAAAATATTATCAATTCATTGCTTTTATGTCAATACAATTTGCAAATTATGGTTAATTTCTACCTATTCATGGGTAAGTTTTTGTAAAATTCAACAGATAAGCTTTGGGGATTTCATAAAATTTATAAGTTAACATAAAAAGGAACTTACTCATCCTGTTTTTTTAAGTAAAAAGCAGAATGAAAAGTCCCTTTTGGATAACGTCTACTATTAATAAAGAAGCTTCACATGATTTTTCCCCAGCATCTCCACATAATCCTCCGGTGGACAGGTATCTGTAATCAGACAGTCAAAGTCCTGAAAATCCCCAAAGGTATAAAGAGCCGTTTTCCCGAATTTCGAATGATCCACCATCAGATTCTTGATTCTGGAGCGTTCCAAAACCTCTTTTTTAATGTTGTATTCATATGCGGAGGCGTTTGTCATACCCTTCTGCAAAGATACTCCGGTAGCAGCCATAAAGGCCTGATCGATATTGTAAATCCGAAGCTGTTCCACCGTTTCCAATCCCACAAAGGACATGGTTTCCCGTCTAAGGCTCCCCGGCAGCATTAGGAGCTGTAGCCCGGGATAATCCTTCGCCATGTAAGCCACTCTCAAGCTGTTGGTGATAATCATGCAGGAAACATGGCCAATGTACTTTACCAGATTCACACAGGAGCTTCCGGTATCGATAAAGATGGTATCTCCCTCCTTCACCAGTTCCCCGGCCGATTTACAAATCTTTTCTTTCTCTTCCTTATGGCTTATATTTCTTTCGGAAAACGCGGACAGCTCCACCTGTTTCCCGGCATTTTCCTTAGCCTTTACTCCGCCATAAACCTTTTTTATATTTCCTCTTAATAGTAATTCTTCAATGTCTCTTCGTACTGTATTTTTGGAAATTTGATATTTTTTGCAAAGTTCGTCTAAGCTGCTGTCCTTCTGCGACAAAATATATTCTTCCATATCATCCAAACGTTTATCCCTCATGCTTTTCCTCCATCTCGACCTTTCTCCTCTTCATTCCCCTTGTTATACATATTCCCTCTTCTCTTTCATGCGTTTTTTGGTAAATTTCAAGTTACTCCTTGACATATACCATAGATATGCTAACATTATACTCAACATTTACCCATTTTTCAAGAATGTTTACAAAGGAGGAGTAACATGGGAGTAAAAAGAATGAACTATTGCATCAACGGTGAGTGGGTTCCCTCTAAGACGGATAAATATATGCCTATTACGGATTCCAGTACCGGCGAAGTAATTGCTGAGGTACCAAGCTGTACTAAGGAAGAGGTTTTGGCTGCGATTGCCTCTGCCCAGGAAGCTTTTCCTGCATGGAGCGCAATGTCCATTTCCAAGAGAACCCAATATATGTTTACCTGGAGAGATGTTTTGATTAAGCATAAGGAAGAGTTATCTCAACTTTGTGCCAAGGAGCTTGGAAAGACCATCGGTGAGGCAAGAGGAGACGTACAGAAGGCTATTGAGCCTACAGAGCTGGCTTGTGCCATTCCTGACCTTCTGCAGGGCGAAACCTCTATGAATGTAACCACCGGATATGACACCGCTACTTACAAAGCACCTCTTGGTGTAGTTGCCGGCATTGTTCCTATGAACTTCCCTGCTATGATTCCTTGGGGTTGGATGGTTCCTGTGGCTATCGCTACCGGAAATACCGTTGTATTAAAGGCTAACAGCCAGACTCCTCTCACTTCCATGAGAATATTGGAGCTTTTCTACGAAGAGGCACATTTCCCAAAGGGTGTTGTAAACTTAGTAACCTGCGGAAGACAAGAAGCGGATATCCTTTTGAAGGATGAGCGCATTAAGGCCGTTACCTTCGTAGGAACCACCAAGGTTGGTAAGGAAGTATATTCCGTTGCTGCTGCTCACGGAAAGCGTGTTCAGTCTCAAACAGAGGCAAAGAACCATGCTCTTCTCTTAGAGGATGCTGATTTAGAGAGTGCAACCAACGCCATCATCAACTCTACCTACGGATGCGCAGGAATGCGTTGTATGGCTCTTCCTGTAATCGTGGTTCAGGATAGCATTGCCGATAAGTTTGTAGCGCTCTTAAAGGAGAAGGCACAGGCTATGAAGATCGGTGCCGCTTATGATGAGGATACCAAGTTAGGACCTGTTGTATCCGCAAAGCATAAAGAAAGCGTATTGAACTGGATTCAGAAGGGTATTGATGAAGGTGCCGAGCTTGTATTGGATGGTAGAGATGTGAAGGTTCCCGGCTTGGAGAACGGATTCTTCGTTGGACCAACCATCTTCGACCATGTTACTAAGGATATGAGCATCGGTGACTGCGAAATCTTCGGACCGGTTACTTGTATCAAGAGAGTAAAGAACTATGAAGAGGGTATCGCTATCATGAATGCAAACCCCTTCGCTAACGGTTCTGCAATTTTTACCCAGAGCGGCTACTATGCAAGACGTTTTGCTATGGAAACTGATGGAGGAATGGTAGGAATCAACGTGGGAATTCCTGTACCGACAGCTTACTTCCCCTTCTCCGGAAACAAGGATTCCTTCTTTGGAGACCTTCACGTTCTCGGAAGAGACGGTGTTCGCTTCTTCACCAGAGCAAAGACCGTAACCACACACTGGTTCGATGAGAAGTCTGCTCACAGAGAAGTAGGAACATGGGAAGGAAGTACTGATGTTTAATCCGAAAATCGGAAAACATCCTGATTCGCCTAAATCATTATAATCGAGTAGGAGGCGGTGACTAACCGCCGTCCTCTCACAGCACTGTACGTACGGTTCTCGTATACAGCGCTT
>NZ_CAUTEG010000046.1:0-17628 GCF_963537195.1 Oribacterium sinus
CTCATTTCTGGATTTCTCATCGGAAATCTTGTCAAAATACCGAAGCTTGGATTCCAAAAAGCGTTTCTGCAATTCCGGAAGATTGATTTCCAAAAGCTTTCCCTCCAGAAGATGTAAAACCTTATGACATTCCTTAAACTTATCAATTTCCAAAAAGAAATCCGCCAAATCGCACACATCCTCAATCATATGCGTACGAAGAGCCGTCATTACCGCCCGATCCACAAAACGTCGAATCAAAAGATCCCGCTCCGATATTTTATCCTCGTAATGGGCAAGACGAATAGAAAAGCTTAAAATGTCGATGCCGGACAGCAGCTCTCCCGTATAGGGGGAATTCTTTGCCAGGGTTAGAACGGAATCCAGGCAGGCTCTTGCCGCCTGTACATCCCGGCTTCTGCTTAAATAGATATTTCCCAGGAAGATGTAAATGCTCATCATATTGGAAACATACCCGCCATCTACGGTAGTCCCACTAATGTCATACAAGGCTTCCTCAGCATAGTAGCGGCCATGATCATAGTCATTTAGGCTAAAGTAAAGTCTTGCAATATTGGATTTCACAATACCGCTGAGGCTGTTATCCGCTTCTTCCATCTGCTCATAATACTTTAAGGCCGTCATATAATAATCTAGTGCCAGAGCGAAGTTTCCACGCAAAAACTCCGTAATGCCCAAGAGATTATGAGAACGGGTCAAAAGAGAAAAATCCTGTACTTCCTGCTGAGATTTAATGGCTTTGGAAAGATAAAGCTGCATTTGATCCACATCAAAATGAAAGCTATAGTATGCATCAGCCAACTGATAGTACACATAGCCCTTTAAAGATTCATCATCTAATTTTTCCGCCATTCCAAGAAGGTATCCTAAGCTGTGAAAAATCCCCTCATCAAATAAGGTATATTGTTTTTCTATTAGTAGGGATAGATCTTGTATTTCCTTTTCATATCCGCTAAAATCCATAAACTTTTCCTTTTGAACGCGTTGCTTCAGCGTAAACCGTAGCAACCGTTTAAACGAGATATCGCACGCTTTGCGAGCGATACTCGTTATGAATAATAATCCGAACTATTATAACAAAAAACCCTCCTTAGCAAAAGAGGGTTTTTCTAAAATAATTATTATCGCTTTGAATCTCTCTTCTAATGAGGATCCTCCGCATCAATCGCTCCGTTAAAATTCGCCGGAGCAAGAGCTGAAGTTTCCGGCGCTGCGGTTGCGGGATTTCTTTCCGCCGTTGTCTGGGCAGTAGTAGCGCTTGTGCTTTCCTTCGTAGACTTCGTGCTTTCCTTAGTGGTTTTTGTACTCTCCTTGGTAGAGCTTGTGTTGCTTTTCTTCGTGGAAGAACTGCTTTCACTACTACTCTTCTTGCTTTTTGTACTCTCCGTACTGCTTTTCGCCTTAGTCTCTGCGGACTTTGTAGCTGAAGTACCGGCGGATTGGGTACTTGCCGAGCTTTGTACCACGGAAACGCTGCTTTCCGTACTTGCAGCCTGTGTTTCCGTTGCCACAGGCGGGAAATGCTTATACTGTATACCGTTTCCTCCGGCAACATCCTGACCGCGGAAACGAATCATCTCCGAAACGGTAACCAGCTGATATCCTCTGGCTGTCAATTCCGGAATAATCGCCTTGCAGGCCTCAGCCGTAGACAGGTATAGGGCATGCATCAACACAATATCCCCATCCTTTACCTGACTCAATACAATCTGCTTGGTTTTTTCCGCGTCCCGAGAACGCCAGTCCTCCGTATCAATAGACCAGAAAATCAGAGGTTTGCTTACAGCTGTTTTCACGTCTGCCGTGTAATTTCCGCCGGGAAGACGTACCAATGCGGGAGCAACGCCGGAGGCATTTTGAACCGCCTGA
Organism: Oribacterium sinus; assembly: GCF_963537195.1. Lineage (GTDB taxonomy): Bacteria > Bacillota > Clostridia > Lachnospirales > Lachnospiraceae > Oribacterium > Oribacterium sinus_A. The sequence continues at coordinate 1,870 of NZ_CAUTEG010000046.1, forward strand.
TCCGTCTTATCGAACTCATTCCGGATATAGTCCACACCTTTTTTACTTAAATGAATATCATGATCATAAGAGTGATTGCCCACCTCATGGCCACGCTCCACAGTGTTCTTGATATCCTCCGGGAACTTTTCCACTCGCTGTCCCACAACAAAGAAGGTAGATCTTCCATTTACCTTCTCCAGTTCATCCATCAAAATGCTGTCCACCTGAACATCCGGTCCGTCATCGAAGGTCAAAGCCACCATGGGTTTGGTGGGATCGATGTATCTTCCTCCGGATAACACAAGACCGTTGTCTTCACTGGCACTTTCCACGGTTTCCGAAGCACTTTCCTGCCCTTCTCCGCTTTCTTCCGAAAGATCCTCTGCAATGGAGCTTTCCGCTACCGTCTCAATAGCCCCTTTTTGCTCCGTTCTGCTCTTCTCAATAAAATGTACAATTCCGGCAAAGGCCTTGAAGACCAGGAACATAAACACCAAGGCTACACAAGCAAAAAGTATCCGGACATTTCTCACTGCCTCTCTTCTCTTCTTGATTCTTGCCTTTCTTCTTCTATATTCCCGTCTCTCCTCTTCCGTCAAGCTTCGAGGAATCCTATTACCGCTGCTGCTCCTTCTCTTTGCACCGCTGCTTAGCTTGCTCTGTCGTTCCGCTCTATATTTATCGCTTCGATTCCGAAATTTTCTCTCTCCGCTGTCTATATTTCTCTTGTCCGCCATGATTAACCCTTCTTTTTCAATTCTGCCATTTCCTCCTTACTATACCACAGTTTTTTCCAAAAAAAAGGAAGAGTTTTTTAAGACTTGTTAATCCGAAGCATTTTTATTAGAATACTAGCCGAGAAGAAAAAGGAGTACAGCATGGATAAAAAAGGAATCGCGGAAGTTAAAAAGTGTTTCAAAAAGGAAGATTGTCGTATTGACCGTATGGTCAGTTGCTTTGTAAATGAAGAGGGAGAAGTTATTTCTCGTTTCTCCGACTCCTTCTATGCCTTGGAGGATAAGGAATTATTTAAATATTGCGAGCTTTTTAAGCAATCTCTCTCCGGTAAGCTTGGAAGAAACCTCTATACCCTGGCCTTCCCATTGGAGGAAGAAAATGAAGGGGGCAAACAGCAGGAGCTCTATCAGCTTTTACAATCCGAGCTGAAAGAGGAAGCTCTTTATGATGCTTTTTTTGAGAAAGTTCGAAAGGACTATCCCATTCCCGGAAAGCATCTTCTGCTTCTGGCCCATGGGGTTTATGACGTACCTAAAAAGACCACTGACGGTTTGGTCCTGGAGGATGCTTCCGAAAATGTTTATTCCTTCCTCCTTTTTGCCCTTTGTCCGGTAAGTCTTCTGAAGGAAGGTCTTTGCTTTGATCAGCAGAGTGATTCCTTTATCAGCCGTTCCGAAGACTTCGTCGTTCAAAAGCCGGAGATTTCCTTCCTCTATCCCGCCTTTCATGATCGAGGCTGTGATATCCACGAGCTATTGTATCGCTGCAAAAAAAGAGAGGATAGTCTGGACAGCCTTCCGGAAACCCTCTTCGGCACTCCCCTTCCCATGGGAGAAAAGCAGCAAAAAAATTGTTTTTCCAAGCTGGTAGAAGAGATTTTGCAGGAGGACTGCACCTTTGAAAACGTTCGGCTTCTTCAAGAAGAGCTTGCCGAATTACAGAATAAGGAAAATGAAGAGGAGCGGGAACAAAGCCTTCCAAAGAACCAGGTAAAGGCACTTTTGGAGAAGGCCGGAGCCACAGAAGAACAGTTGCTGAACTTCTCATCCCTGTATGATGAAGAACTGGGAGAAAAAAACGAGAGTCTGTTTCTGGAAAACCTGGCAGATTCCACCCTTCGTTTGGATTCGGACAATGTGCATTTAAGGATTAAAAATGAAGTTTCCGCAATTTTGGAAAGTAGAATCATTGACGGAAAAGAATATCTCTTGCTACCTATTTCCGACAATCTGGAATGCAACGGCATTTCCATACGAAGACGACTTGCGGAAAAAGAAGAGCAATAAAAGAAAAAGCGAAAAGATAAACGAGATATCCCACGCTTTGCGAGCGATACTCGTTATGAATAAAGAGAAGGAGAAGGCTTCAGCTGAATTTCTCCTTCCGGATGGGGGACAAAGTTGAGACTGGATAAATATCTTTCAGACATGGGGGTAGAAAGCCGTTCCGTATTAAAACGAGAAATTCGCAAGGGGCTGGTTCGCATTGACGGTGAGATTGTGAAGGATCCAAGCATGGAGGTTCAGCCCGGAGATTCCGAGATTGTGTATAAAGACGAACCTATTCATTATGAAGAGTTCTCCTATTACATGATGAATAAACCTGTGGGGGTGCTTTCCTCCACCGAGGATAGAAAACAAAAAACCGTCCTGGATCTCTTTTCCGATATACACAGAAAAGACCTCTTTCCCGTAGGGCGCTTGGATAAGGACAGCGAGGGCCTTCTTTTGATTATGAATGACGGTGCCTTAGCCCATAAACTGCTTTCTCCGAAAATGCATATTGAAAAAAAATATTTGGTGGAAATCCCCGGCAAAATCTCCGAAGAGGAATTGGATCGCTTAAGACAAGGCATCCAATACGATACGGATTTAATTGCCATGCCTGCAAAAGCCCGTTGCCTATCTTCCACTGACGAAGGGAGCCGCGTGGAAGTCATTATTATGGAAGGAAAATTCCATCAAATCAAAAAAATGTTTCTGGCCCTGTCTCCGGATTATGTGGTTACAAAGCTCCAAAGACTTTCCATGGGACCACTGCATTTAGATCCCGCACTTGCCCCCGGGGAATACCGTAAGCTTCAGGAGGAAGAAGTACAGGCACTGAAGAACTGTTTTTAGGCCAATGATATAGAAGCCTTTTTAAGCTTATGATATAGAAAGGTTTTTAAGCATATTCGAAAAAAACCGCTTTCAAAGTCCATCACTCATTCAATCTGTAGAGCACCAGAATATCTCCCACTGCAATGGTAGTGTTCCCATTAGGAATCACGATTTCCTTACCTCTTTCAATCAAAAGCACTCTGGCCATCTCATCTCTTGGGATTTCTGCAATGGTTTTATTGGCATAAACACTGTCCCTGTCTACCTCCAGCTCAACGATATCCAAGTCCGAGGCCATGGTAGACTTGGCAGAACCGATAACCACCCGGTCTCCCACCTGTATCTTCGTATCTCCCCTTGGTAATTCTTTTTCTCCATTTCTTTCCACCAAAATGATAGGGGTGTCCGGCGGCGTAATTATATCCTTAATCAACTGCCCCGCCCAATGATGCCCTTCAGGAATGATAAACTCAATAAACTGCACCGGCTTTTGCTCCGTATAGTCCGTAAAGGTCTTCATAACGTCGCTTTGGTCATCAATCATATCCAAGCGTCCTGCCATTTTCGGTAAAAAGCTCCCCTGAAAGAGAATCGATAGAATCACGATAAAAAATACCAGATGGAACAAAAAGTCTCCGCTTCCCAAGCTTTCCACCGCTAAAATTGCAAATACAATGGAAGCCGCTCCTCGAAGTCCCGCAAAGGAAATAAGGAAATTTCGATTTTTAGAGGAGGGGAAGAATCTCATAAGCAGGAATACGGAAAGAGGTCTGGCAATAAAGGTCAGGAAAAAGAAAATAATCAAGCCCTGAAACGCCACATGAGGAAGCTCTGAAGGCTGGGATAACAGCCCCAGCAAAAAGAAAATCACTAACTGCATCAGTCCCGTTAAGCCGTCAAAGAAGGACACCATCTCCTTCTTTTCTTTGATTTTTCCATTTCCCAGAATAATCCCGGTAAGATAAACAGAAAGATAACCGTTCCCCCCCAGTACGGAGGAAAGGGAATACGCAGTCACTGCCGAACCCAATACAAAAACAAAATCAAAGCCATCCCCGGAAACATCCACCTTTCGCATTAGATACTGGGTAAGGAGCGCCACCACAAAGCCCACCGATAATCCCCAGAAAACCTGGGCAAAAAGCATACCGAGCATCTGTCCGAAGGATAAGTTTCCCTGAATCATCAGCATGGATATCAGGGTCATCATATAGGACATGGGATCGTTACTTCCGGATTCAAACTCCAGTAAGGAGGCTGTTCTATCCTTTAAATTCAGTTTTCGAGAACGCAGAATGGAAAAGACGGAGGCCGCATCGGTAGAGCCAATTACAGAGCCCAGCAATAGCCCCCAGGAAAAGCTTAAGTTAAACGCTAACATACAGAAAAGCCCTACAACCACCGCCGTTAGTACTACGCCCAAAGTGGATAAGACTACCGCTTCCTTGGAAACATGCTTTGCCTCCTTCCAGCTGGTTCCAAAGCCGCCGGAGAACATAATAAATATCAAACCGAAGCTGCAAATATTTTCAGCCAAAGAATAGTTTTCAAAAGGAATTTTAAAAACACCGTCACTACCGAAGACGATGCCTAAAAAAAGGAAGGCCAAAAGCATGGGAAGGCCCATTCTTACAGAGAGCTTTTTCAAAAACACGCTGAAGAAAATGACGATTCCCCACATCAATAGCATTTGATTCAGATTTCCCTCCATAATCACTCCTCCCCTACTATCTACTCTATTACAGTCTATTTGTTCAAAAGCTATTTATTCACTAAAAAGATACAAAATTGTTGAAATGTTATTTTAACATATTTTTAACAAAGCGCATAGAGCGGAATCCAAAAGAGCGTTATAGGGCAAAAAGAGAAAGCCATTGTAGAGCACAAAAAAAGAAGGGTCTGCAAAAAATCAAATGATTTTTTACAGACCCTTCTTAAATAATTTTATATTATCTCTTCACGGTCTTTCTCTTTTTGCCGTAAACCAGCGCTGTAGCAAAGCCCAGTCCGGTTAAGCTAAAGAGTGCAAAGTACAGAAGCATTGCACTGCTGTCTCCGGTTTTGGTCTGTCCACGATCAGCGCCCAGAACAGCACCCGGCTCAGCATTCTGCTGTGCATTTCTCTCTGCACCAAGTACAGCTCCATCCGCAGTGATTACATCCGGATTTCCTGCAGGTGTACGGTTCGCATTCAATACATCTCCACCTCTTGGATTTGGCTGTGAAGGACTTGGGCTGGGGGAGTTTCCTCCGCCGTTTCCGCCGCCACCATTTCTGCCACCTCCACCATTGGGGGTAGGAGTATCGTCATTTTTCTTATTTACAAATACATTGACATAGCCGGTAGCAGGATTGCTCTGTGTTGTTGCTGTATAGCCGGCAACGCTATCCTCAGTAACGGTATAACGGATTTCTTTACCGTTTGCATCAAGCTTTGGCATATCAAAGCTGTGCTGCCAACCGTTAGCCTTGTTCAAGGTATAAGTAGCTACCTTCTCTCCGTTAGCAAAAAGCTGTACGTTCAAATGGTCGGGGTGTGGACCCTTACCCTGCCAAATCTTGGTCACAGGAATTACCACTCTGGAACCGTTATAGTTGCTGATGGTGAATCCTGTCTTTTCCGATCCGGAAATAGCCGCCTTAAAGCCTGCTACTTCCTCTTCGGAAACCGTATAAACAATTTCCTTTCCATTGGCATCCTGCTTGGGAAGATTGGAGAAGCTTGCCTTCCAGCCGTTGGCTGCTGATAACTCTACTGTAAGATTCTCATCCTTCACACCGTTCTTTAAAACGGATACCACTACCTTTTCAGGCTTATTGGTCGCAAGAGCCGGATCCAATACCCATTCCTTCTTTACAGAAAGATTGGTTTTCTTGGCAAGAATTTCCTTCTTCTTATTCAGCATTTCCACTTCCACGGTAGCACCCTTTGCAATGGAATTCTCAAAATCCTCTTTGCTGATGGTGCGAGGTGTGGAATCCAACTCGTAGCCTTCCGGAGCCTCCACCTCGGTCAATACATAGTCGGCTTTGAAAACATTATCCAACTTCGCAATACCGTTCTCATCGGTCACAATGGTCTTGGTATATTTAGTCTTAGGATTAACTAAAGTAAACTTAGCGCCCTGCAGAGCTTCCCCGTCATCTCCAACTTTCTTAACCTGAAGGCTGAAGGTTTTTCCGTTTAAGAAACCGCCGGCTTCGCTAACTTCAAAATCTCTAATCTGCTCTCTGCTGACAATTCCGTCACCGGTAAGCTTTGCCTGATTTTTATAAATAGTGCCATTTTTAAATGCTTCATTAATCTCAACATAATAGCTGAAGAAGAAGCCGTCATCCGGATTCAGCTTTCCGATAGTATAGGTAAAGCTTCGTCCATCCGCAGAATACTTCGGAGTAAAAAAGTCTTTGGAGGATTCTGCTGTATTATTCTGCTTGTCACGAAGACTCCAGAATGGACCCCGATTCGCATCCGTATCATCCGGAGCACTTACCCAAACACCGTTCTGCCACTGTCCGGAACGCCAGATTCCCGTTCTTAAGATAGGAGCATAAGTGTCAATATCGGACTGCTTAAGATTTGCATCCGTAAAATGATGCTTTACATCAAAATAGCTAAGCGCATCACTTTGCAGGGTATCGGTGAAAACAACATTCTCATAATCCGTAGCCCCCTGTACCTTCTCGATATGTCGAGCATCAAGGGAAACCGTGTAATGAATCAAGTAATGGGTATTTCCGTCCTGGTCTACCAGTTCAACCAGCTTTCTGTCACGACTCTTCCAAAAGCTGACAGGATTTTCCTTACCGATAATCTGGTAGCCCACATTGTAATTAATTACGGTCTTTCCGTTTACCTTAAGTTCCAGTGGAGTTTTGGTATCGGCTTTTACGACTTCCTTGTCGATTTCCGTATTAAAAAATACACTACCGTCCGTACCGCTGTAATGTTCAGCGTCCTTGGTAAACACAATGCGCATTTCCTTGGTCGCCTGATTATACTCTCCCTTAGCCAGAATCTTTCCGTTATCTCCCGGAATATTAAAGCTCAAGTCGGAGGACTTTAATTCTTTGGGAAGCTGAATAGAGATATAGTCTCCCTCCTGAATACTTAAGCCCTGAACTTTGATGGTGGCTTTAAATTGCATACTCTGATAGTTGGCAAAACTGCTACCCTCCTTCAGAGCCTTTCCGTCTACAAACAGTTCTACATCGGATAAAGCATTTTCAATTGCCTTTCCGCTTGTGCTTCCGGTGCCGGCTCCGGAAATTGTGCTGCTGCTTGCTACTGAAGCTTCTGTACCAGTCCCTGTACTTCCGCTTGCCACTACAGTTGTTCCCCCGCTAGTACCGGTTTCGGCATTGGCATAGGAAAATCCCTGCCATACCATTAAAAGAACCAGCAAAAGGGACAAAATCTGTCTCTTAGCTTTCATATTTCTTCTCCTTAAAAAATACTTAATTTTAGCGTCACTCGCTATTCTAGCATATTTTCTTAAAATTTCAAGGTGAAAAAATAAGTTTTTTTAAAGAATTAATACAGCAATTTTAAACGAGATATCGCACGCTTTGCGCACGATACTCGTTATGAATAATTATTTGCACTATGAAAAAACCGCCTAAGAAATCTTAGACGGTTTTTCCTTTATGCTTCCTGCATAGTAATTATGCTTCCTGCCATTTTCATGGGGCGAAAACTGCGTTTTACTTCTCAGTTTTCTTTCTTTTCTTCTCGGCCAATACCCAAGCGAAAAGTCCTACTCCGGTAGTTGCAAATAATGCAAGATACTGAAGGGCTCTGCTGTTGTCGCCGGTAGATGTGGAACGAGATGCATCCAATACGGAACCGTCAGCCTTCTTGTTTCTGCTGGCGTTTAATACGGAACCGTTCTTGCCCTGAGCCTTATCCTGGCTGCCGCCCGGCTCTCTGGAAGCATCCAATACAGATCCGGGAGTATTGGGTTTATTACTTCCTCCACGGTTATTGCTTCTGCTTGGAGTTCCGCCGCCATTTCCGCCACCGTTTCCTCCGCCCTTATTACCCGGAGCGTTAGGATCCTGGCTAACTTTAGTATTGGTAATTACATTGAGATAGCCTGTAGCAGCATCTCCGCTAATCTTGGTGGTATAGCCTGCTACCGCATCCTCTGTAACGGTATATTGAATCTCCTTACCATTCTTGCTTCTCTCCAGATTGGTAAAGGTGTACTGCCAGTTATTGTTGGCGTAAAGATCCTGCTTAGCAATTTCCTTTCCGTCTGCTAAGAGACGAACGGTTACGGATGAGGGATGATCTCCCTTTCCGCTCCATACCTTGGTAACAGGAATGGAAATCTTATTGCTGATGGTATTGGTTAAGGTAAAGCCAAGCTCCTGTGTTCCGGAAATAGCCGGAGCATATCCCTCCACTGCTTTTTCACGAATGGTATAGCTGTAAGCCTTACTGTTTTCGTCATACTTTGGAAGGTCGGAGAAGGAAGTCTTCCAAGCATTTGCCTGGCTTAACTCCTGCGTTACGCCGATAACCTCTCCGTTACGAAGAAGCTCTACAGTTACCTGCTTCGGTCTGCTTTGTGCCTTATCTCCTGCATCTACCCACTTCTTGGTAACATAGAGATTTCTCTTTGCTTCCGCCTTATTGTTTACAACGGTAAGGCTTGCAACCTTAGCCACATCGAACATATCCGCTTTTACACTATAGCTGTCATCGGATAAAATATATCCTGCAGGAGCCTGAATCTCCTTAACGGTATAGTCTCCTCTTAACAAGCCGGAAAGAATAGCTTCTCCGTTTGCATCAGTGGTTAATTTACCCACCTCAGCTCCCTCACTGTTGCTGACACTGAATACCGCACCGGCCAAGGCCTTCTGATCTTCATTAACCTTCTTTAACTTAATCTTAAAGGTGTCACCGGAAGCTTCGCCTCCTGCGCTCTGTACATTAACATTGTATTCCTTCTTCAACGGCTTTCCACCGTTTCCGTCAGAATCCAATTCAACCTCATTGTGATAATTAAAGTTTGTTACAGGCTTTCCGTCAACCTTTGCATAGTAAACAATTTCAAAGCCTTCATTGGCAGTTGTATTTCCAAGATTTAAAGTAAAGGTCTTCTTGCCTACAGCAGCTTTATACTGTGCTTCCAGTGCTGTGCTCTGGGTAGCAGGGCCTGTCTTCTGAGAATTACGAATGTCAAAGTTCTTACCGTTTACTTCATCAGCAACCCAGTTTCCGTTGACATACTGTCCTCTCTGCCAAACGCCCTTACGAATGGATACGGGATGTTCATCACTGCTGTAGTAGGAAAATGCTCCCTCTCCCAAAGTATCCTTTAAAGTAATATTGGTTCTTGCTCCAACATTTACCAAAACGCGGTAACGAATTAAGTATACCTTGTTTCCGGCCGCATCGGTTTCCTCTACGAAATTTTGCCAGGAATCCTTTACCAAATCAAAATCACTATCTTTTGTGATACCGGTATAATTGATGGAACCGGCAATCGCCAAATTGGAAGTGTTGTTAACCTTTATAGAAGTGCTAAGCTGCTTGGCTTCTGTCTCCTTATCGGAGTTAACCTGAAGAGAAAGCCAGAACTTTCCTTTAATATCACTTCTCTGCTCTACATAATTTGTATAAGTCAAGGTAACGGTTCTATTTGCCGCATCAATGCTAGCCTTTGCTACGACCTGATCCCCATCTTTAATATCGAAGTTGTCTGATTTTTGAATTCTTAAAGAATCGGACAACTGGAAGGTGGTCGTATCTCCCGCCTTTGGGCTCTGTCCCTCCGGTACGGTAAAATCCACACTTACACCAAATTGCGCATAGTTGTCGATTCCTTCATTATTATATGCTGCAGAGTTATCCTTATTCACATAAACGGCACTAGCGTTTACGTTGATAGCTTTACCGGTGGTTGCATTAATTGCACTGGCAGCGGCCTGTCTTGCTGCTTCCTGTTTCGCCTGTTCAGCTCGGATATCTTCTTCCGAGGGGCTACCCTGACTGCCGGTTTCCGTACCGCTTGTCACCGTACTTGGGGATGCCGGGAAAGTAAGCTCATCTGCATTTGCAAAGGATACTCCCTGCCAAGCCATAGCCACGGCCATCAAGATCGCTAACAGCTTTCTTTTACGCTTCATGTCTTCTACTCCTTCATAATGATTTAAAAATTAATACTTAAACAATAGCTAATGTATTCTACCACAGCTTTTCAAAAAAACAAGACATCCTTACAAGGCTTGATTCTTGGAATTTTCTGCTGTAAGAGGACGAAAAATGGGAAAACCGTATAAAGAAGATTGGAATTTTCATTCTTAAGTTTTTTCACTTCTTTTTTATCCTTTTATGTTTCTTCCCTTTCCGAAAATGAACATTTTTCTCACATTCTTCTTACTTTAGGAAGAATTTAATTTATACTTTTTTTAGAATTTAGTTTCTATTTCTTCTTTTTTTATTTCAAAAAGAATTACAGCTTTACCTTAACGACAACTTTCCTGCATGACATGGGATTATGTACCGCAACCGCCGGTCTGTGGGCCTCTTCCGGGGAAAGGATGAGGTAATCCCCTGCTTGTAAAAGCATTTGAGAAAATTCCCCCTTCGGCTCTAAAAAGCAGATATCCTTCCCCTCCGGATTCTCTGTAACCTCACAGGAAGAACGGGCTAGCACATCGATTCTTTCCTCTCCTTCCAGGAGATTCTGGATATCAAAGTAAATGTCATGGGCTTCAAAACGCCGGTCTTTCTCTAAAGCCGTTTCAAAGCTTTGCACCATGGCAAAGACCTCCTCTCCCAAAATAGGATAGTTTCCGTCTTCCAGTTGCCCTAAATCTTCTCTTTTTAAAAACTGAAACGCCGCTTGGAAACGTTCATTGGATAAATCGTACTTGTCATGATTTTTTAAATTCTGAAATACCATTTTCTATTTTCCTCCTTAAGGAATTTCTCCCGCCTGTAAAGGCCCGCCAAAAAGATAGCCTTGAATAATATCACATTGATACTCCAGGAGTTTTTCGTACTGCCACTCATCCTCCACACCTTCTACGATAACAACCTTTCCCAAGTCATGAACAATGTCAATCAGGTTCCGAATCACGTCTCCATTGTTCGGCAGGAAATGATCGATTAAGGACTTATCCATTTTCACCGTATTCAAAGGAATATAGGGCAGGTAACTAAAGCTGCTGTAGCCGGTTCCGAAGTCATCCAAATGCAGTTGAATTCCGGCTTCCACCAGACGATTAAAGATTTTCTTGGTCTGCTTACTCTCCTCAAAAAGAATTCCCTCGGTGATTTCCAAAACCACGTATTCATGAGGAATTTCATAACGATCCAGCTGGTAAAAAAGATATTCCACAAAGTCATCATCATAAATCTGATAACTGCTGAAGTTAATGGAGATTGGGCAAAGAGCATGCCCCTCTTCCTTCCACTTGGCCAGCTGTCTTATAACCTGTTCCACCGCAATCTTTCCCAGCTTGGCAATATAGCCATAGCTTTCTGCCACAGGAATAAACTGATCCGGAGAGCAATCCTCATTTCGAATACGCATAAGGGATTCAAAGCCTACTACTTTTCTGGTCTTACAGTCTACCTGGGGCTGATATACCATATAGAAGGAATTCTCCTGAATAGCATTCTCCACAATCTTCAAAATTTGACTGATTTTTTCTTTTTTGTATCGAAGCTCCTCACTATAGAATACCAAACGGTTTTTTCCCTTCCGTTTTGCAAAGCTCATGGCCAGCCCGGCGTACATTACAATCGTCCGGGGACTTTCCCCGCCTATGGAAGAGGCTACTCCTCCCGAAGCATTCATATATACCGTCTCTTCTCCTACGGTAATTGCCCTTCGGAAGATGGAAAGGATTTCCGCCAGCTCCGGTGAATCCTCCTGCAAACATTTTCTGGGGAAAATAATCATAAACTCATCTCCCCCGTAACGGGAAAGAATGACGCCATGATCCTTTTCAAAACGACGAAGCCGGTTTGCTACAGCCACCAGATATAAGTCTCCCGTATCATAGCCTCTGGATTCATTTAACTCTTTTAAATTATCAATGTCCACTAAAACACAGGAGTAATCTTTACTGTCTCCAATATAATCCGTAAGCCTTGCCAATGCGGTTTGACGGTTCAAAAGCTCCGTCAGTAAGTCATAGCTTAATTTATGCTCCAAATCATCCTTTGCCAGCAAGAGGCTCTCATTCTTCTCTTCCAATTCCTGCAGAACCTTCTTACTGTGCAAACGGCTCATGAGGAAGTAAACGGCAATCATGCATACCGCCAGTAACGGAAAGGCGGCGATAAATAAAAAGCGGGCATAGCGCATAATCCATTGCTGAGGCGTATCTTCCAAGACAACGTTCTTAGGAAGCCGTGCTTTGGAAAGATGGTAAGCACTAAGAACTCGATTATCCACCACAAGCTTTCCCGGGCTATCTTCTTCCGCTGAGGTTTTCTCCACATCCTTCTTGCCTGATAACACATCCATCATCAAAAGGCTGGCATCCTTGGCCATTTGTTTTATGTCCGGTGCTCTTCCGGCCAAAAATCCCCTTACATTATCCAACATGCCATAGCTATACACCGGAACATTGGCTCTGGACAAAATCATTTTCCTAGCCTGATTGCCCGGGTAGTAATTGCCGTCCTCATCCAATGTGGTAGAAATATAAAGCACAATACTTTTTTCATCTAATTTTTCAATGGCTTCCAGAAACTCCTCTTTTTTCATCTGAGAAAAATTAAGGCCGGCAAAACGATAGGAGGAAAAGCTTCGTTGCAAGGAGAAAAACTCTTCCTTAGCTTGATTTCCCCAATAGGTATTGTCATAAAGCACCATAATGGTGTCCGCTCCCATTTGCAGGGAAGCAGCCAAGCTTAAAGTATCTTTTAAAAAGGAAGGACTGTAATATCCTGAAATCTTGGGATTTTTAGCCGCATTCTTTGCCAGTTCCTGATTGCTGATGCTGAAGAAAATGATGGGGATATCCGGAAAAAGCTCCTCCTGCTTTTCCAGAACAAAATCCAGAGCCCGATCGTCTCCCACCAAAACCCCGTCATAGGGCTTTTCTCTATTCTCCAAACGGGTTTGTACAAAGGTATAAATCGCCTCGATATCCTTATCATGTCCAAAGTGTTGGAAATCCATGTTGATGGTATCCAGGTGAATATTGGATTGATTAATGATGGATTCCATTCCCTCCAGCTCACTGGCAAAAAGCGGAGAAGAAGTATCATAGGAGCTCAGAAAAAGAATATTCTTTTTCTCCGGGAGCATATAGCTCTCATCGCTCTCCTTCCACTCCTTCCATTCCTTCGGCTTCTGACTAAAAAAATTCTGCCATGCAAAAAAAGTTAAGAACACAAAAAGAAGCAGACAAAGAAAGCTTGCCAAAAGCAAAGCAAAACGAATAATTTTATTTCGTTCCTTATCTCCCATCTGTGCCGCGGTCCTCCTTACAGGCTTATCGTTTCCTTACAAAATTCTTAATCTCATTATTCTAACGTAAAATGATTCCTCTGGCTACGTAAAATCTATAATACTTCCTATTTATTTGATTTTTTAGGAAATCTCCATAAAAAACTTTTTGATTTTCAGCAAATACTATTTATTCTTTCATGCAATTTTTTAGTATATGCCACCAAAAAAAGGAAAGAAATAGGGTTTACCTTAGAGAAAAGGCAAACCCTACTTATTTTACTCAATATTTTCAATATTACAATCCATGGAAAGGAAATTTAGAGGAATCGTATTTATAAAATACAATTTTTAGTGAATTCCTTAAAACTTATTTGTTTTCTATGCTTCTATTCCTCACAGGAAGCTATACATCCATCTCTCTTCCGCTCTATTTTTATTCTTTGTAATAGATTCGCTCATCTCTTTATTCCCAATTCTTTGTAATAGATTCACTCATCTCTTTATTCACAATTCTTTGCAATAGATTCGCTTATCTCTTTATTCCCAGTCCTTTGGAAGCTCTAAAATCGCTCCGCGGTTTCCGCTGGTAACCAGTGCACGGTAACGAACCAGATATCCATCCAGATCCGGTCTCTTCTTCGGCTTCCAAGCTTTTCTTCTCTTCTCCAGCTCCTCATCACTAAGCTTTACATTTAAGCTGTAATTTGGAATATCTATGGAAATAATATCTCCCTCTTCAATCAAAGCAATGGGGCCACCCACAGCTGCCTCAGGAGAAACGTGTCCGATAGCAGCGCCACGGGAAGCGCCGGAGAAACGACCGTCTGTAATCAGAGCCACGGTACTGCCCAAGCCCATACCCACAATGGCAGAGGTCGGATTCAGCATCTCTCTCATTCCGGGTCCACCCTTAGGACCTTCGTAGCGGATGACCACCACATCTCCGGGATTAATCTTTCCTCCCTTGATAGCAGCAATCGCATCTTCTTCGCAGTCAAATACTCTGGCAGGTCCCTCATGCACCATCATTTCCGGAGCCACTGCGGAACGCTTTACCACTCCGGTATCCGGAGCCAGATTTCCCTTCAGCACTGCAATACCTCCAATAGGCATAAAGGGCTTATCAATAGGACGAATAATCTCCTCATCCTTATTTCTGGCATGAGCAATATTTTCCTCCATAGTCTTTCCGGTAACAGTAATGCCGGAAAGATCCAAAAGATTCTTCTTAGACAGCTCCTTCATCACCGCATACACTCCGCCGGCTTCGTTCAAGTCCTCCATATAGGCATAGCCTGCGGGAGCCAAATGACAAAGATTCGGAGTCTTTGCAGAGATTTCATTGGCATTTTCCACCTTTAACTCAATGCCGCATTCATGGGCAATGGCAGGCAGGTGAAGCATAGTATTAGTGGAACATCCCAACGCCATATCTACCGTTAAGGCATTTCGGAATGCCGCCTCTGTCATAATGTTTCTGGGGCGAATATTTTTCTCAATCATATCCATGATGGCATAGCCCGCCATCTTTGCCAAACGAATACGAGCAGAGTAAACCGCAGGAATGGTTCCGTTTCCGGGAAGTCCCATACCGATAACCTCTGTTAAGCAGTTCATGGAGTTTGCGGTATACATACCGGAGCAGGATCCACAGGTAGGGCAAACATTTTCCTCATAGAGCTTCAGTTCCTCCATGCCGATCTTTCCTGCCTCATACTCTCCCACTGCCTCAAACATAGAAGAAAGAGAACGCTTCTCTCCCCTTACTTTTCCTGCAAGCATAGGGCCGCCGGATACGAAAACAGTAGGAATATTCACTCTGGCTGCTGCCATCAATAGGCCGGGAACATTCTTATCACAGTTGGGAATCATCACCAAACCGTCAAACTGGTGAGCTCTGGCCATACATTCCGTGGAATCCGCAATCAAGTCTCTGGTTACCAGGGAATACTTCATACCGGTATGACCCATGGCAATACCGTCACAAACCGCAATAGCCGGGAACTCCACCGGCATACCGCCGGCTTCCGCAATACCCATCTTTACCGCTTCCGCAATTTTATCCAGATTAATATGTCCCGGTACGATTTCGTTATAAGAACAAACCACACCAATCATTGGCTTCTTCATCTCTTCCTTAGTATAACCCAAGGCATTAAATAAACTTCTATGAGGTGCAGACTGTACCCCTTCTCTCACATGCTCACTATTCATAGACTCTCCTTACTACAGTTCTTCTACATCTACAAGTTTATACCACATGAATTTTTAAGCTTATTCCCTTAACCATGGTATATTCTTTCGTTGCACAACTATTCAAAGCACTTTCACCGGACAAACAGTTTTTTGTCCAAACATGCTTTTTCCATAAAAACCTTTTCATTATACCTTATTCACAGCTTTGAACTGATATTTTTTTTGAGTTTTCCATGAATTTTTTCTAAATATTTTAATGTAAAAATAGCATAAAAATCTAGTTATCCGCATAAAAACTGGACTTATCACACTTT
>NZ_CAUTEG010000047.1:0-17546 GCF_963537195.1 Oribacterium sinus
TTTAAGCTCGGTAGAATTTACTTCTGCACTGGAATTTACTTTTTCAATTTAGCTTTACATCACTGTTAAATCTGTCAAGGAATCATTAGCAATTCTTGTCATTTCATTGGCCAAATCGCTTTTTAAAGCAGGCAAATTATTTGTAATATATCTTTGATGCCCCCAAGGGATACTAAAAATCTTATCAAAATTTCCACTGCTTTGTAATATTCGTAAATCGTCCACAAGCTGTGGACGATTTAATGGGGAATACATTTCATAAAATTTTTTCAAGCATTTGTATATACTCTTTATCACTTATGATAGTTAAATCTTTTTTGTTCAATATCATCACTCCTATCTCTATAAATTTTCTATAGTTTTTTGCATTTTTCTTTAATTTGACGAAATGTTTCTAAGTCTTCTTCCAATTCATCTTGAATCAAATCCAAATAGGAATACCCTAGCTTATCATAGATATCAAGGAGTTCTGATTTCCCAATTCCAAGTATTTCTGCTGCTCTTCCATAAGAAATGCTTTGGTTTAAAATATAGGGATATAGCAAAAGTGCATTTATTCTCATTTCTAACTCCGGTGAAAGTTCTTCCAGATACTTATGCATTTGAGTAAAAAGCAATCATTTAACTCCTCTGCATTTTCATCTGTTCTTTAAACTTAATTAAATTCATGATTTCAGCTTGATCATTTTCATCCAACTTCTCAAAGCTTCTTGCAAATACCGTTGCCGGTTTACTCATCTTATTATTACTTAAAATTGCATCTGCCGTTACGCCAAATAACTCGCTCAGCTTCGAAACATCTTCTGCTGTAACTTTCCTTTTTCCATTTTCCATCTGGGTATATGATGCACGGTTAATTCCCAAAAATTTAGCTACGTACTCCTGTGAAAGATGAAGCCGGTTTCTGTAATTCTTAATTCGATCATGAATAGCCGTCATAATTCTTCCTCCCTGCATAGATATCTGCTACTATAGTTTGCTTTGTTAGCTTTTACAACATTTATTATTAGTTTTTCCAACTTTCAAAAGAAAAATAGAATCTTCTTGAACTGTCAACGAATAGTTGACAGTTCCCTTCTCTTTTATTACTCCTTGATTTTCTCCATATTTTTCAAGCTTATACTATCCTAAGTCTATTGCTGATTATGCCATGCTTAGTGGTAGTCAACTTTTAGTTGACTACCACTTTCTTACTTCTTATCCGCGCATAATCAAAGATTAGGGCATTCCTATACCTGCGCATAATCAAAAAGATAGCAAACAGGGCTGTAATATCCCCTTCTGCTATCTTCTTTTTTCTTATCCTTAGTAGGTTCCCCTTAAGAACTTAATTTTCTTCCTTAAGCTTCTCTAGTAATAAACGATAATATTTTTGCCCAATATGGCGGCCTGCTAATTTAAGACCCTCTATACACTCCTTTACTTCTTCTGCTGTTAGTTCATTTTCCTCATAAGCAGCCATTAGAACTCCGATTGTCCCCATGATTCTATGCCCCATTTGCTTAGATACGTTTCTTCCCTTTATCTCATCCATTAAAAGCAAATCTGCTTGTATCTCATCCGTAAGAATAATTGCCGCACTTTCCCCTAGGTCTAAGCCTGTTGCCCGTTTTAATATATATACAGATGCAACGTTTAATATGTTTTTAGTCGTGATAAAGTTCTTAGACTTAATTTTATCTGCTTCTGTCCGGTAACGTTTATTCGAAGTTAATTCCGTAAATACCTCTTCCGGAAGAACAACTTCGCCAAATAATTTTTCCAAAATTTCCAATCTATCAATTTTCAAAAGAGAGATAATGGGCGTTGTATCTGAGACAACTATCATTTTATTTACCCCTTCTTTTTGAGTTGAAGATATGTATCTATATCTTCTTCCAATTCATCTTGAATCAAATCCAAATAGGAATACCCTAGCTTATCATAGATATCAAGGAGTTCTGTTTTCCCAATTCCAAGTATTTCTGCCGCTCTTCCATGAGAAATACTTTGATTTAAAATATAGGGATATAGCAAAAGTGCATTTCTTCTCAGTTCCGACTCCGGTGAAAGCTCTTCCAGATACTTACGCATTTCTACCGGCACTTGTATTGTGATTGATTCTGTTTTCACCATAGTTGTCTTCTCCCTTCAGGTTGTTTTTTTAGATTACATCAGGGTAATGCAAAAGTTTTAAATTTGTATTCCCTAGCATTATACTCTATTTTGCAAAAACAAAAAATAGAATCAATGCTTTTTAATTTTAGGTCAATATAGTTTAGCTATATTCATCATTGCTCCATCTTTTCCAATGCCAACCCAATCAATTGATCCGCCTGATCTGCCATAAACAGCGGGATATTCAGCACATCATCGTCCAGTTTCAGATTGTCCAATGAGAAACGGATGCGGAGCTTAACCTTATCAGGGAACAGTTCCTTGAGCTTCTTCATACTCTTGCTGCTTGTGTTGGTTTCGGATTTGACCTCCACGGGAAAGATGTCATTCTCCCGCTGAATGAGAAAGTCCACTTCGTAAGGCGGGTTGTTCTGGCTCCAATAACGGGGCATGACTTCAAACTGAGTAATTAAAGTCTGCAACACAAAGTTTTCGGTTAATGCGCCTTTGAATTCAGTAAAAAGGCGATTACCTTCGCCAAAGGCAGTGGGAGCCAACTGTGCCAGACGGCGGAGCAGTCCCACATCCACCAGATAAATCTTGAAGGCAGACAAGTCATCGTAAGCTGCAATTGGCAGACCGGGAGCTGAGCTGCGATAAATTTTATGCACTAAACGGGCATCTACCAGCCATTGCAAGGCATCCTCGTACTCACGGGCTCGTGCTCCTTCCTTGACCACTTTATAGAGGAACTTCTTGTTCTCTTTTGCCAGTTGAGAAGGAATAGATTTCCAAATCATTGAGATTTTCGGGAACTCGCTGAGATTAGGATGTTTTGCAAAATCTCGCTCATAGGCTCCGATGATTCCGGACAATGCTTCCTGCATGGCAGAAACATCCCGTGCCTCCGTCCACATCAATACCGACTCCGGCATACCACCGGTGACATAGTACATTTTCAACTTCTCATACAGCGGATTAAAGAAGGCATCAGGGATGGGTTCAAGACTGTCCACCTGTTCCAGATACTGTGCCAGATTTTCATCACCGTTGGCAAGTAGGAATTCATTAAAGGTCATCGGGTCAATCTGCATAAAGTTGACCTTACCCACCGGAAAAGAGGAGGGTTTCGCTAGAGCAATACCCAACAGAGAACCGGCGCAGGCAAGGTGATACTGCGGTGCGTTCTCGCAAAAATACTTCATGGTGTTGATGACCTTCGGGCAATCCTGTACCTCATCAAAAATAATAAGGGTTTTTTCAGGCACAATTTTTTGACCACTTGCCAGCATAAGGTTTTGTAGAATCCGATTCACATCCTTAGTCGTTTCAAAAAATTGCTTATACTCTTCATTTTCGTCGAAGTTAAAGTAAGCTGTATTTTCATAATAGCGCCTGCCGAACTCTTTCAGAATCCAAGTCTTACCCACCTGACGTACGCCCTTCAAGATTAATGGCTTGCGATAGGGAGAATTCTTCCAAGACAGCAATTTTTTTAAAATAAATCGTTCCATAAAAACAATCCTCACATTTTTATTAGTATTTTTGTGCTTTATAATCACATTTTTATTGTATTTTTAATCTGTAAAAATTACAAGTAAAAATACAAAATTATTTGATTCACCTAAACTGCTTGTCAGAAAAATTCCTATACCTGCGCATAATCAAAGAATAGGGCATCTCTATACCTGCGCATAATCAAAGATTGGGGCATCTCTATACCTGCGCATAGTCAAAGATTGGGGCATCTCTAACCCTGCGCATAATCAAAAAGATAGCAGAAAGGGCTGTACTATCCCCTTCCGCTATCTCTTTTTCTTATTCTATGCAAGCGCTTCCTTATGAAGAGCAAGCCATCTTTATTAACCCACCGCCGCAGTTAGTTTTCCGTCCTGCAAACGGATTTCTATAGTATCGCCTTCTTTTACCCTGTCTTCCAGGATTTCCTTAGCCACCAGGGTTTCCACATGCTTTTGCATATAACGCTTCAGCGGTCTTGCACCGAAGCCGGGCTCATAGGCATTTTCCAAAATGAAGTCCAAAGCTTCCTTCTGAAGATGGATATGCAGACGACGCTCCTGCAAACGCTTGTTGATGTCCTTCAGGATAAGGTCTGCGATTCTTTCCATATCCTTCTGTACCAAAGGCTTGAAGAGAATGATTTCGTCCAAACGATTCAGGAACTCCGGACGGAAATGGCCGTGAAGGGCTTCCATAACTTCCTTCCGCACATTCTCCGGAATGTCTCCGTTTTCAGAAATACCATCCAGTAGGGTCTGGGCACCGATATTGGAGGTCAGGATAATGATGGTGTTCTTAAAGTCCACCGTCCGTCCCTGAGAATCGGTGATTCGTCCGTCGTCCAGCACCTGTAAGAGAATGTTGAATACATCCGGATGGGCTTTCTCGATTTCATCAAAGAGCACTACCGCATAGGGCTTTCTCCGAACCGCCTCTGTCAGCTGTCCTCCCTCTTCGTAGCCTACATAGCCGGGAGCCGCACCAATCAAACGGGACACGGAGTACTTCTCCATGTACTCGGACATATCGATACGAACCATGGCATTTTCATCATCAAAGAGGTTCTGGGCAAGGGACTTGGCAAGCTCCGTCTTACCCACACCGGTAGGTCCTAAGAAGAGGAAGGAACCAATGGGCTTTGTGGGATCCTTGATTCCGGCCTTGGAACGAAGAATAGCCTCTGTGACCTTGGTCACCGCCTCTTCCTGTCCAATGAGTCTCTCATGGATTTCATCATCCAGATGAAGTACCTTGGAACGCTCGGACTCGTTTAACTTGGTTACCGGAATGCCGGTCCAACGGCTGATGATTTTGGCGATTTCTTCCTCTGTCACCTTGTCGTGTACCAAGCCCTGGGCTTCCTTAGACTGCGCAAGTTCCTCTGCCTCTACAAGCTCTTTCTCAACTTGCGGAAGATCCTGATATTGCAACTTCGAAGCCTGCTCATACTCTCCTTTTTGAACCGCAATGTTTATCTCTGCCTGCAACTGATTCTTCTTTTCACGAAGAGTCTGAAGCTTGGATACGGCGTTCTTTTCATTTTCCCACTGGGCCTTCTGCACATTAAACTGATCCCTAAGCTCGGAAAGCTCCTTCTGCAGGGTGGCCAGTCTTTCCTTGGAAAGCTGATCTTCTTCCTTCTTTAAAGCCAGTTCCTCAATCTGGAGCTGCAAAATCCTTCTTTGCATCTCGTCCATTTCCTCTGGCATGGAATCCATCTCGGTTTTTATCATGGCACAGGCTTCATCCACAAGGTCAATGGCCTTATCCGGCAGGAATCTATCAGAAATGTAACGGTCGGAAAGGGTAGCAGCTGCAACCAATGCGGAGTCGGTAATCTTTACTCCGTGGTAAACCTCATAACGTTCCTTAATGCCTCGAAGGATGGAAATGGTGTCTTCCACATCCGGCTCGTCCACCATGACAGGCTGAAAACGTCTTTCCAAAGCCGGGTCTTTTTCAATATATTTTCTATATTCATCCAGAGTGGTGGCTCCGATACAATGAAGCTCTCCTCTGGCCAGCATGGGTTTTAAGAGATTTCCGGCATCCATGGAGCCTTCGGTTTTTCCGGCTCCTACAATGTTGTGAATCTCATCGATGAAGAGCAGGATTTCTCCCTCGGACTTCTTCACCTCATCCAAAACTGCCTTTAATCTTTCTTCAAACTCTCCTCTATATTTAGCGCCGGCAATCAATGCACCCATATCCAGGGCGAAAATCTTCTTCTTTTTCAAGGAATCCGGCACATCTTCCTTGGCAATTCTTTGGGCCAAGCCCTCTACCGCAGCGGTTTTACCAACCCCCGGTTCTCCGATTAAGCAGGGGTTATTCTTCTGCTTTCTGGAAAGAATACGGATGATATTACGAATTTCCTCATCTCTTCCGATAATGGGGTCAAACTTCTGCTGTCTGGCTCTTTCCACCATTTCATAACCATATTTGTTCAAAGAATCGTAGGTGCCTTCCGGATTGTCGGTAACTACCTTCTGATTGCCTCGAACGGAGGACAGAGCCTGTAAGAAGCCGTCCTTTGTAATATGAAATTCTTTGAAAAGCTCCTGAATCTTCTTATCTCCATCCTTTAGGAGAGCCAGGAAAAGATGCTCTACGGAAACATATTCATCTCCCATGGCTTTGGCATGGTCTTCCGCATTCATCATAACCTTATTGGCGTCCTGGGAAAAATACTGCTGTCCCCCGGCAACCTTAGGCAGGCTGTTAATCTTCTCTTCCAGCGCTCTCTTAAAGTCTTCTACCGGAACTTCCATCTTTTCCAGAAGCTTTTCAATCAGGCTGTCTTCAATGTCTAACAAACTATATAAAATATGAAGCTGTTCAATGGCTTGATTGCCGTGGTCCATAGCAATCTTTTGGCTGTTGTTGATACTTTCAACGGATTTTTGGGTAAAACGATTAATGTTCATAGGAGTACCTCCTTTATTTTCCTTAAGATAGCTCCATTATACACGCATTGTTAGCACTGTCAAGTGATGAGTGCTAATTCTTTTGTGATTTTTTTGTGAAATGAAAAAGAAGCTTTCTTATATAGAAAGAACAGCGCTCGGACTGCCGGTTTAAATTATTGTTAAAATTTCACTTGCTTTTTTTCCTAAGTCCCACTATACTATCCCCGTTATATATTTCATAAGGGAGTAACAAGAGCCTAGCTCGTGGATATCAACATTACATGCAGGAAACTGCTGGTATCTACTGAAAATGTGAGACTTATGCAACCCAGTTTTTCTGAGTGGCATGGGTCTCTTTTTATTCTATAGAGAGCGCCGGCACACAGCAGGATATCTCATTGTTAGAAGCAATCGGACTCTTGCCTCTTATGAAAACCTAGGGAGAAAGGGTAAAGGAAAATGAAGGATCAAAAGATGGAACAGAAAAGCACAAGAAAAGTATGGCAGGACAAGGCTTATCAAATGGAAATTCCGGAGCTGCTGAGAGCCGTGGAAAGTCCGGTGGAAACAGGTCTGTCCTCCGTTGATGTAGCCAAAAGACAGGCGGAGTACGGCAGTAATGCTCTGGAGGTGGAGAAGCATTCTTCTCTATTAGAAAAATTTATAGAGCAATTTAAAGATTTTATGATTATCATTCTTTTGGCCGCCGCTGCAGTATCCCTCTTTGCCAGCCACGAGTGGCATGATGCGGTGATTATCCTTTTGGTGGTGGTTTTAAATGCCATCATGGGAGTTATTCAGGAGGCAAAGGCGGAGGAAGCCATTGACGCCTTAAAGGAAATGGCTTCTCCGGATGCCAAGGTTCGCCGAAACGGCAATGTGGAAACCATCAAGTCCCATGAGCTTGTTCCCGGGGATATCGTGCTTTTGGAGGCAGGAGATATCGTTCCTGCGGATATGCGTCTCTTGGAAGCCAACTCCCTGAAGGTAGAGGAGGCGGCTCTTACCGGAGAATCCGTTCCCGTGGATAAGGACATTGCCCCCATTACTTTGGAGGATGCGGGAATCGGCGACCGGAAAAACATGGTTTACTCCGGCACCAATGTGACCTACGGTCGTGCCGTAGCAGTAGTTACCGCCATCGGTATGGACACGGAGGTGGGACATATCGCCAATATGCTGGCCCATGCGGAAAAGACCAAGACCCCTTTACAAAGGGATCAGGACCGTTTGGGAAAGAGCTTAACCATTATGATTTTGGCCATTGCTGCAGTAACCTTTGTTGTGGGACTGCTTCGGGGAAGAGCCATTACCGATATGCTCCTGGTATCCATCTCCTTGGCGGTAGCCGCTATTCCTGAAGGCTTACCTGCCATTTCCACCATCATCCTCTCTCTGGGAACCCGTTCCATGGCGGAAAGAAAGGCGCTGGTGCGTACCCTTCCGGCGGTGGAGACTCTGGGAGGTACTCAGGTGATCTGCTCCGATAAAACCGGAACCCTGACGCTGAACCAGATGACCATTGAGAAAGTGTATTTTGACGGAAAATTGCAGGATCGAAGCGTGGAAATCCCCGCGGAGAATCCCCTCCTTCGCAGTCTTGTTTTGGCAAATGACAGCAAGCTGGATGGGGAAGGAAAGCTGATTGGCGATCCTACAGAAACCGCTATGGTACAGTTTGCCTTAGATCAGCATTTTCCTCTTCAGGAAAATGAGAGCAAGTACCCTCGTGTGCAGGAGCTGCCCTTTGATTCAAGCAGAAAGCTGATGAGCACCTTCCATCCCATGGGAGGAGAATTCCTCCTTTGCACCAAGGGTGCGCCGGACCAGCTTTTACAGCGTTGTAGTCATATCGTGGAAAATGGAGAAGTTCGCCCCTTAACGGAGGAGGATAGAAAAGCCATTCTCTCCGAAAATACCAAAATGGCAAGAGAGGCTCTTCGTGTCTTGGCAGCTGCTTATCAGATTTGTAATGCCGTACCGGACTCTCCCCGTTCCGAGGAGGTGGAGCAAAACCTGATTTTTGCCGGTCTTGTGGGCATGATTGACCCTGAGCGAAAGGAAGCGGCGGCAGCGATTGCCGTAGCCAAGGGAGCCGGCGTTCGTACCGTAATGATTACCGGCGACCATGCGGAAACCGCCCAGGCCATTGCCGAGCGTTTAGGCATTCTTCCTATGGGAGAGGATAACCGTTGCCACGTATTAACCGGCGCTGAGCTGGAAATGATGTCCGATGAGGAGCTGGAGAAGAAGGTTCCGGAGATTTCCGTTTACGCCAGAGTTTCTCCGGAGCATAAGGTTCGAATCGTGAGAGCATGGCAGAAGAACGGAAAGATTGTTTCCATGACCGGTGACGGTGTAAATGATGCCCCTGCCTTAAAACAGGCGGATATCGGTGTAGGTATGGGAATCACCGGAACGGAAGTTTCCAAGGGTGCTTCCGACATGGTGCTGGCAGACGATAACTTTGAAACCATTGTGGTGGCCATTGAAGAAGGACGAAAGGTTTTCTCCAATATTCAAAAGGCGGTACAGTACCTGCTTTCCGCAAACTTCGGAGAGGTCATTACCCTCTTTGTGGCAACCCTTTTGGGCTGGACCATCTTACAGCCGGTACACATCCTTTGGATTAACTTGGTAACTGACGTTTTCCCGGCTATCGCTTTAGGAATGGAAAAGGCTGAGCCGGATGTAATGCAGAGAAAGCCCAGAGAAAAAAGCTCCAGCTTCCTCTCCAACGGTGTACTGGAAAGTATTCTTTACCAAGGTGTTTTGGAAGGCGGACTGACCCTGTTCATCTATTGGATGGCAGGACAGTATTTCCACGAGGAAAATCTTTCCGAGACCATGGCCTTTGCTACCCTGGGACTTTTACAGCTCTTCCATGCCTTTAACGTAAAGTCCGTTTTCCGCTCCCTTTTCAATGGAAATCCTTTGGACAATATTTACTTAAACGGTGCAGCACTGCTTTCCGCCTTCCTGCTTTTAGGCGTAATCGTTACTCCCGGAATCAATCAGTTCTTCGATGTAACTCCTCCAAGCCTTATGCAGTGGGGAATCGTTTTCGGAATTTCCTTCAGTATTATCATTTTTGTAGAGATTGCAAAAGCGATCTTCAGGACGATGCGGAAGCAAGAATAACAATTTCCGTACAAAAAGAGGCTATATAAATCAAAATTAAAAGAAAGTTTTTAGCAATATAGGTCTGAAAATGGGGTAGTCTGAGCCCGACGGTACTTGCGAAAAACAAGAGAAACGCAGTTTTTCGCTTAGTATCCGCTTCGTGGCGAAGCTAGCGGGAGCGTGCCCCGACTTCAGACCTATATTGCGTAAAAAACTATTTTGATTTTATATAGCCTCTTTTAAATGCGAGGAGATGTTTATGCTCTGCTTCTCATCGTCCATGATATAAACCCCTTTTGCAAGGGCTCTTCTGCCTGCGAGCCATCTCCTCGTGAAAAGACATCCCTGTCCTTTCTAAAACTATCGTTCTGAGAAATTTTTCTTCTGAAAAACCTTTTTTAATGTCCCATATTGGAACCGCTGGCTACCAGGTTGGAGCCGGAAACTACAGGCTTTGGAAGGTTGGAGCTGCTGGCCTTAGCGCCATTTTTCTTGCCGGCTGCGCCTCCTGCCCCTCCTGATCCGGAACCGCTTCCGCCGCCGGAGAAGCTGATAATGGTCTTTGTGGGAGTGGTGCTTGCTGCCGCCTCTGTGCTCTGCTTCTGCTCTACGGAAGGATATCCCTTTCCGGCCTCATATACGGGAGTGCCGTCAGCATTTACCCAATGTCCCTCAGCATCTACCTTATAGCCGTCCTTCTCGGAAGAAACCAAAAGCTCTCCGAACTTAGGACCTTCCTCCTCTTGTAAGTAGTAGGAATATCCTCCTACCCACTGCCAGCCCTGAAGAAGCTTTCCGAAGGTACCGTCGTGTAAAGTGCTCATAAAGAACCATTTTCCGGCATCATTCTTCTGCCAACCGGAGAATAAAGTGCCGTCCTCCTTTAAGAAGAACCAGCTTCCGTCAGTATAAATCCAACCCTGATACTTGCTTCCGTCAGGCTTTACGAAAGACCACTGTCCCGCCTCCTGCTTCCAGCTTCCTTCTGTGTTTAAGGGAGCCGCCACTGCAGGAATGGCAGATACCAGTAAAGCTGCTCCCAATCCCAATGCCAAAAGACTTCCTTTTCTTCCCATTCTTTTCATCTTTCTCTCCTTTACTTCCGTACTTACTTTCTCAGTACTCTTCCTTAGAAATTCACTTGTTTGTATTATTTCTTAAAAAGTTCTTTTCCGAGAGAAATCTTAACATAAGCCATCGGCATTCTCAATATTTCTCCAAAATGTTATTAAATTCGTCAGAAATACTTTAAGATTTAACTTTTCTATTTTGATAATTTTTGAAAATTTTTTCTGTGATATGATTGCCGGCAATTTCCTCCTCTGTTCGAAGAAAATATTTGTCGATAATCTGATTTTCTCCATCCTCCGTCACCGGATCATCCCAGGTACAATCCACAGAAAGCCATTTTCCGTCAATCCAAACCCTGTTCCAGGCATGGCTGCCTACTGCACCACTTCTGCCAACGGACTTTCCTACCACAACCTCATGGGGAATGCCCAGAACCTCCATAAAATAATCAAAGGCTTCCACATAGCCGTTACATACTGCAACACCCTTCAGCATCACGCCTTCGATATGGTAGGAATCCTCCGGAATGGTTCGTCTTCTCTGATTCTCAATATCATACTTGGTCTGCTGAATAATCCAGTCATGAACCGCCTTCACCTTCTCCCTGTCACTCATGGCGTCATTGCAAATCTGCTCCGCTACGGTGAAGACCTTAAGCTTTGCCACCGCCTCGGGAGAAGAGGCATTCAAGCCGTAGGCACGCCGTCCTTCCTTAATTCCGAAGTACAGGTAATGGCTCCAAAAGGCGGAGGGATTCATTCCGTAGGCCTCCAGCACATCCGGATTATCCTTGGCATATTGCTCCGCATCCAGATATTCTCCATTTTCTCCAAAGCTTAATGCGGTTCTCCTGTCTCCTTTTATGGGAGAGGCGTAGCTTTGCAGACTGAAAAGAAGGGGAAATAGCAAGAACAGCAGTAGCTTTATGCCCTTAGTCTTTAAGCTTTTGTTTTCGTATGGATTCATCTATGACCTCCTCACTGTCCCTGTTCGCAGCATCATTTTCCGCAGAAGCCTTCCTTTTGGTCATTTTCCTCTTTCTGCATAAGGCTTCCCTAATTATTAGCATTTATCCTATCGGACAGAACTTAAAATATATAGTGTTTATCATTACATCTTTTTTAATCTTTTTCTTATTTTCTTTTTTGAATTCGCTCTTTCCATTCCCCCTGCCTTTTGCTATCATTAGAGCCTAAAGAATACATGTTTTTTCGATGAAAAGGAGGGTTTTCTATGAGTGAAAATGAAAAGCGGCAGGACGCGATTTCCTGGGATGAGTATTTTATGGGAATCTGTACGCTATCCGCCCACCGTTCCAAGGACCCCTCCACCCAGGTAGGAGCCTGCATCGTTTCCCCGGATCATAAGATTCTCTCCATGGGCTACAACGGCTTCCCAAAGGGTTGCTCAGACGACATTTTTCCTTGGGCGAAAATGAAGGCAGAGCAGGATCCCTATAACGCCAAGTATTTTTATGTAACCCATGCGGAATTGAATGCCATTTTAAATTATAGGGGCGGTTCTTTAGAGGGGGCTACCATCTATGTTACCCTCTTCCCCTGCAATGAGTGTGCAAAGGCCATTATCCAATCCGGCATCAAGACTTTGGTATACTGGGAAGATAAGTATGCGGATACTCCTGCGGTAAAGGCTTCCAAGAGAATGTTGGACGCTGCCGGTGTACGCTATTACCCCTATCAACCTACCGGAAGAAGCATCACCATTGAATTTTAAGCTTCTCCCTTCGGTATCTTCGGGTACATTTTAAAAAAAATATCAATAGAAAGAAATACAGGAAATAATGTTTATTCGTTCTGAATCAAAGAAAAAAAGAGAAATGAGAGTTCGAGAAATCATGAAGAGGCTGGATGCCCATTATGGGGACCGGCCCATGATTTTTTTAGAGGCGGAAAATGCCTGGCAGTTGCTTTTTGCCACCATTTTAAGTGCCCAATGCACCGATGCCCGGGTAAATATGGTGACGGAAAAACTTTTTGTGAAATATAAAGATTTGCAGGCCTTTGTCGATTGTGATTTAAAGGAGCTGGAAGAGGATATCCATTCCACCGGCTTCTATCATAACAAGGCCAAAAATATGAAGGCCTGCGCCAAAGCGCTGGTGGAAGAATATGGAGGAGAAGTTCCCCGGAATATCGAAGCCTTAACCGGCCTTCCCGGTGTGGGACGGAAAACCGGAAATCTGATTTTAGGAAACATTTACCATATTCCATCTATCGTGGTGGACACCCATGTGAAGCGCATTTCCAACCGTTTGGGACTGGCGGATTCCCCGGATCCCACCAAGGTAGAGTTTCAGCTCATGGAGCATCTTCCGGAGGAGTTTTGGATTCGTTGGAACACCCACATCATTGCCTTGGGAAGGACCCTTTGTACTTCTCAGAATCCCAAGTGCGGCGAATGTTATTTGCAGGACCTCTGCCCTTCCAGCAAGAAGGATCCGGAGACCTGGCGGCCTGTAGGCGAAAGAAAGACAGTGGGAAAGAAAAAGACTGCTGCAAAGAAAGCAACGATGAAGAAAAGTTTGGAGGTTTAGTCCATGTGTGAATGTGAATTATGCAGAAATTTGGCTTTTGACGATGAAGAGGAAGACTATGAGTGCATGGCCGAATTTGATGAAGATGAAATTGCCAAGATGTGGCAGGAGGGTAGCCGTTCTCACTGCCCCAACTGGAAAAGCAATGAAAATGAATACCAGACTGTAAAATATCAGGCTATCGGACATTTGGCTATTGAGGGTGCGCACCTGGCAGGTTCCGCTTCCGAAAAGGAAGAGGATGCTGCAAAGAAAAAGAAAATCCTGGCGGATTCCATTGCCAAAAAAGTGGCGGCAAAGCTTGGTTCCTAAGTCCTTTGAACCGCAAATTACCGAGAATATTATATTCTGAACCATAAAGATAATGGATAGAATCGGAGAGACTTTATGAATATCGTTTTACATGAACCGGAAATCCCCTTTAATACCGGAGCCATCGGCAGAACCTGCGTGGCAACCAAAAGTACCCTGCACCTGATTAAGCCCTACGGTTTTATTTTGAATGATAAAAATATCAAAAAAGCCGGCATGGATTACTGGCCTTTACTAAAGCTTCGGGAATACATTTCCTATGAGGAATTTATGGCAGGTGTGGAGGAGGAAAGAAAGATTGCCCTTCCCAAGGTTTGGTACGCCACCACCAAGGCTCATAAAACTCACACGGAGGTCTCCTTTTCTCCCAATGATTACATTGTCTTCGGAAAGGAATCCGCAGGCATTCCGGAGGAAATTCTGGTGGATAACGAGGAGCAGTGTATTCGTATTCCCATGTTGGAGGAAGCTCGCTCCTTAAATCTTTCCAATTCTGTA
The DNA here is from genome assembly GCF_963537195.1 of Oribacterium sinus. GTDB lineage: Bacteria > Bacillota > Clostridia > Lachnospirales > Lachnospiraceae > Oribacterium > Oribacterium sinus_A. Next base: position 14,086 of record NZ_CAUTEG010000047.1, read on the forward strand.
GCCATCATTTTATATGAAGCCCTTCGGCAGCAGGATTTTCCTTTCTTAAGTAAGGAAGGAGCGTTACATCATTTGCAGTGGAAGGAATAGCGTTACTACTTTCTTTGAGAGTCCTTATATTCTTCTTCCAGCTCATCAATCAGATATAAGTCACTTCTGCAATGCATATCGGAAATGCCTTGGCTAATGAGTTGATACAGCTCAGATTTATAAAAAAAATCCAAGGCATTTTCTAAAGACATTTTTTCTTTCTCTGCAAAGCCTGCTATAATGCGGGCATATTTTTTTTGTAAAAGAACGGGATGGGCATTCATAGCTTCACCCCCCATTCTTTCATCACAGACAAAAGTTCCTGAAGGATATATTCTTTTCCTTGCGTATGAAGCGCCTCGTATTCCGGTATGATATAGTTCTGCAAAAAGTTCTTTCCACTGCTAAGCCCCTGATAAACACTTGCTCCATCCTTATGCAAAACTTCTGCTAAACTTTCAATACAAAATAGGGTAAATTCCAATTCATGAATGTTATTCAGTTTGTTCTCTAGCGATTCTTTCATCAAATCACCTCTACTCATTCTCTAACTATAGCTGTATCTTAGCATATATACATTCTATCCCAAATACTATTTGCAAAAGCGATTTTTCATTGTATCATAGAAGACCTTATGATTATTTATTTACAGACTTTTTTGCATACTCTCTTTTTTTAGGTTAAATACCCACAACAACGAACCTATTCCACAAATTTAAAAAAAGTAATCCTAATAACATAGACAACCCCTTCCTTCTATTATGATATCTAACGATACGCTTTTTCTGTGAACATTCCCGTATTATAATCTATCTGATATCCTTTTCGATTTTTTTGTGATCATTTCCCCCTAATCAAGCAAATCGGTAGTACTAATACGGGAAATCATCAAAATAATGCGCCCTGTCATCGTTCTTAATTCCTGATGTGCATGTGAGCTTTTGTGTCCCGCACTCAACGACCATATTACCATCATCATCTATGTACCTGTGGCCATTTCGTGCTAAAGTCAAAGTTCCTCGGACATCAGTAATCTCCGGCTTTTCAGAATAAGCATAGGAAAAAATACCCATAAATATATTGTGATTGCCGTCTTCATCAAATCTTGCTTCTGTGGCAATATCCAGCCCAGTGTCACTCCAAATTACATAGCCCTCGTCATACTTTTTATTAATTGCTATCCACTTCCCATCGGAGGTCTGAGTAAAATCTACATATTCGTAGATGTTATCCAAAGACATTTCAACCTCTACAAACTCAGGATTATCGTCCGCGTCCTTAGTTATACCACTTTCGTTTCCGTCTGTGCTTGTTTTTTTGTTTTAGTAGATCCACAAGCAACTGTAGACAACAAAAGAATTGCGGTCAAAGCACATAATAAGAATCTCTTTATTTCTGCTCTCATAATAATTTAGCAACCTCCTTCAGTTTCTCCACATCTTCCGAATCATCAAGTATATGCATCTTCCTATGGCAATTCGGACATAATGCCACAGCATTATTCACCTCATCAGCACCGCCCTTTGCAATCCAAACAACATGATGGCATTCTAGATAGGCTTCACCACTTTTATTGTAAAATGGAGCCGGTTTATTGCAGAGCTGACACACCCCGGCAGCCCTTTCTTTTACAATGCTTGATACCAGTGACGACCGCTGAACTACCTCTACTTCTGTCAGTTTCTTCTTTGGATGCTGTTTATCAAAATCCTTCAGGTCTTTTTTCAGCTGTGATAATTTACTTTTTTTCTTTGCCAGTCCCTTATCAACTGTTGGCGGAACCCCAAAATGGTCATACAGATACGCCACATACTCCAAAAGGCTGTAGTCTCTGATTTCCGCTTTCGCTTCCTTCCAAAATATCAGTTTTCTCTGAAGCACAAGCTCATCATCGGATTCAGAAAAAGCGATCCCCGCTTTTTCACAGAAATACGATAGATGCCTCTCTGAATGAATCGTAAGAAATCTATCCGGATAATACATTGAAAGGATCTTGAACCTGACAATAGGCGCAATCATATTATTCCTGATAGCTGTGAAGTCATCATCAGCACCGGCATCAACAAGTTTACACAACTCATCTCTGATTACAGAAAAAGCCTCATCGGCAGTCTCTCCATACCTGTTTGTAAAATCATATTTCCCGGTAGTTTTACGAACCCATATTCCAAACTTCATTGCTGTAGCGTTGCGGATATCACCCATGCCAATCTGCTCACGCTCTAAGCGATAGCAGAAATTCTTCTTGTCACCGGTCTTCATGGCATATTGCTCTAAGGTCAGGTCTTCAAGCGTATCTCTGTCAAAATCAGATACAAATTGTTTCCTAAGTGCCTCTATATGCTCTAAGTTTGGATTTGGTTCACTAATCTTCATATATGATCACATCTTTTCCACTGAAATTATCTAACCTTAAACACGAGCTGATCTGTTCCCTCCGTAGAAGGAACATTAAATCCTATCAATAACGGAGCATCTTCATTTGTGACAACCTCTCCAGGAACAACAATGGATGCTGTACAATTCAACGCTGAACCAAGGACTTTCAGATCAGATGTCAGATTTCCTTCATCGGGGTCAAAGAAAAAACCAGTCATAGTCATGTAATTCTTATCGCCGACAGCCTTAACATCATCTACAACAAAGGTATATCCATCGTTATAATCAACGTATGGCATATCCATAATCTTCTTGCTTGTGCCGCCCTGCTTGTTCATTCAACGACTCATTCGCATTGTCGTCATCAGTTGATGTCCCACAAGCAGTCAACACCATCGCTCCCATTAAAGCAATAATAAGCAATCCTTTTTTCATAATCTAATCCTCCTACTTATTGTTTTACAAAGGGACCCATCTCTTCCCTATTGTAAGACCTTGTCAGCGTACCATCTTCATTGAACTCGAAGACATAAACCATTTTTGTCCCCAGGGCTTCCCTTGTAGCAACAAGCACCCCTTCTTTTACTTCCCATGTATAATCCCACTTAGTATCTTTCTCTGTGGACTGCTCGTAATAACCCGCACCGCCTTTATTGAATGAAACGTGATAACATTTCCCTTCCCGGTATCATATTTCCAATCACACATATAAGCATCCGAACTATTCATATCTATAGCATTCACATCGGCTGCCCCCGCACTCTCTGTGGAGGAAGTCCCTGCACTTTGTGCGGATCCGCACGCTGATACTGATAACAAAGTTATCGTCAACAATGTCGCTAATAAAATTATTTTCAAAGCTATGTGCTTGTGTTTTATTTTCTTGACTTATAGAACTCTTTATACTTTGGATCATCATTATCAAAGTATCTGAAGCTTACCGCCTTTATCTTTACAAGTTTCTGCCATATTTCAAAGGCCTTATCAAGCTCACCGTTTTCATATGCATACTTTGCCTTCATATGTTCCAGCTCTTCATCAAATAAATGCAA
>NZ_CAUTEG010000048.1:0-17284 GCF_963537195.1 Oribacterium sinus
CATTAAAATCAAATCGGGAAATTGCGAAAAACGCCCCAGATGATTTTCTTTTCCACCGGCCTTATGTCCCTCCTGTTCCTTTAAGCCGGGAGAAAAGCGGCGAGTGAGCATCTCCTTCATCGCTCCGTAATCATCCTGTCCTACTATACTTTGTATTCTAAATTTTCTATATTCGTTGGGTTTTTCTTTTCCTTCCTGATAAACCACCATGGAGCCTACCGTTAGAGCACCGGAGGTATTGGAAATATCATAGGATTCGATTCTTTTAGGAATACCCGGAAGCCCACAGGCATTTTTCAGTTCCTCCAAAGCTTCTTTTCGCTTCTTTTCCTCCATTCTGTATTTTTCTACATAGCGAAGCATCAAAATGCCTGCATTCTTTCCTGCCAGCTCCACCAGCTTCTCTTTATCTCCTTGCTTGGGAACCAGAATATAAACCTTCTTTCCCTTCACATAGCTTAACCATTCTTCCAAAATCTTTTGATCCGGAAGCTCAACGGGTAAATGGATTTCCTTCGGAATAAAAGGTGTACCGTTATAAAACTGTTGTAAAAAGCTGACTAAGATTTCTCCATCACTTTGTTCTTCGTCGATTCGCAAAAACTGGTGATCTCTGCCGATAATTTTTCCGTCACGAACGAAGAAAATCTGCACGATACAGTCACTGTGGTCTCTTCGTAATCCTATAATGTCCCTGTCCTCACCGTCCAAAGCAGTAATCTTTTGTTTGTTTTGTAAACTTTGAATTGCCTGAATCAAATCTCGAAATTCCATAGCTTTTTCAAAGTCCAAACGCTCGGATGCTTCCAACATCTTCTCTTCCAATTCATTAAGGGTTGCTTCGGTTTTTCCGGATAAAAACTCTGTAAGCTTCGGGATGGAGGCTCTATATTCCTCCTTGGTCTGCTTTAAAACACAAGGTCCCAGGCATTGTCCCATATCATAGTAAATGCAGGGGCGGGCTAAAGGATTATCCTCCGAAAATACTTTATTACAATTTCGAATATGCATGGTTTTTCTGAGTAATTCAATCACCTCATTGACCCGTTCCATGGAAGCATAGGGGCCGTAATATTTAGAGCTCTTGATCTTCTTATTTCGGGAAGCAAAAAGTCTGGGATAGGCCTCTTCCACGCTTAAGCGAATATAAGGGTAGGCCTTATCATCCTTTAGCAGAGTGTTATAACGAGGCTTAAATTCTTTAATCAGATTGGATTCCAGCACCAAAGCCTCTATCTCTGAATCCACAACAATATATTCAAAGCGTCGGATTTGGGCGACCATCTGTTGAATTTTCACGGATTTTTTCGTGGATTTTTGAAAATATTGTTTGACTCTGTTTTTCAGAATCTTCGCTTTTCCAACGTAGATCACTTCATCCATATCGCCATGCATTAAATAAACTCCCGGCATTGCCGGGAGTTTTTTCAACTCTTCTTCAATAATAAACTCTTTATCAAAGTTTTTCTTATCCATTATTTCCTTCCTGATTCGTCTTAGCTGCGGATTGTATCGATGCCCCCTCTTCCTTGGTATAGAAATAGGAAAAATCATAATTACTTCCCGCATTCCAAAACAGCCATTCATCATATCCGCTATCATATACAGCCTGAATTTGTGCCCGGAATTGTTCCTTTTCATAAGGAATATAATGCTGTAGATAGGATGCGGTAAAGCCCTGTAACCAGGGACGAACCATTGCCTGATAACTGTCTCCGCTTTTCGCCAAAGCCAGTTCCTTCTGAGACGACTTTAAAGCAGAGTAAATCGTTTTGTAGGGATCTGTATCCGGATGTTCTATACCGAAATTTCCGTCTCCATAGTGAGAGGGATAAATCATAGGACACATATAATCCACGGAAGCGGCCATATCCGAATAATCCTGTCCTACAGCGGTACTGTCCACATAGGAACCGATAATGGTTCCAAAAACATCCGTAGAAAAAAAGACTTGTTTCTCCGCTAAACGATCTGACATATACTGTACAAATTCTGTAATGATCTGGGTTTTATTAATCTCTGATTCTTCCGGGTACTGTACTTCCTTCATACCCTTCTCTGTACAAAATCGAACGTAATCCAACTGAATTTCATCAAATCCGTCATCAGCACAACGTTCCGCCACAGAAGCAATATAATTCCAATAATCTTTTTTATAAGGATTAATCCAGGTCATCCCGCTATTGTCTTTAAATAAGCTTCCATCCGCCTTCTGATTCATCCATTCCGGATGAACTTCTCCCATGGCAGGGTCGCGAAAACAAACCAAACGGGCAATTAAATACAGTCCCTGTTCATGGCATTTTTTTACTAATGCCGGTAAGTCTTTGACGATATTCGTCGTATTGTAGAACTCCTGCTGTCCGCCATTGTTCATCTGATATATGATTTGTCCGTTATCATTTTTAATATCAACGACTAAAGCATTCAGCTCCGTATCCTTCATTTTCGATAAGATATCCTCCATTTTCGGAGAGCCGGCAGTAAGGTCCGTAATATAGATCCCCTTAACCTTAACCCTGTCCTTCTGAATATCTTTTTTCTTCCAAATCAAGGCTTCTTTTGCTTTCTCCTCCTCTTCCGCCTTTTCCTTAGCCAACAAGCTTTCCCGAGCCAGGGATTCTTCATACAAAGATTCCGCTTGTAATTCAGATTCGTACTGTTTCAGCTCCGGGGTTTTGTTTACATTGTACTGTAAAGGCTCCGGAGTCTTACAGGAACTTAGTAAGCTGAGGGTAAGAAGAAAAAGGAAAAGAAAAGAAATATATTTTCTCATAATCCTCCCACTTTTTGCCTAAAATACAGGATAATTATAACACTTTACCCCTATATTACAAGAAAAATTGGGATTGGATGATTTTTCCGCTACCGGATAAGCCTGAAATTCTCGTAAAAATATTCGTTAAATGCAAAAAAGGGCTGTAAAATCATAATAAATTTTCTAAACAATACAGGTCTGAAACGAGGCACGCTCTCGCTAGCTTCGCCACGTAGCGGATACTAAGCGAAAAACTGCGTTTCTCTTGTTTTTCGCAAGTACCGACGGGCTCAGACTGCCTCATATTCAGACCTATATTGCCGAAAATTTATTTTTTTGACTTTTACTGCCCTTTTTTCTTTTAAAGCTTAATGAGTACACTCCGAAAATACGAGATATTCCCGGCTTTTCACTTCATCAGAAAACTCGGTATTGTTCAAGCTTTATTCTTTTCCTAATACGGAATCAGCTACCTCATCGGCCAATTTCTCTAAAGCGCTGCGATCCACGGATGCGGACTTTACCGTAAGAATGTCGCCGATATAGCTCATATTTTTCATCTCATCAAAGGCTTTCTTCATCAGCTTACCGCTTTGAGGAGCCCAGCTTCCATTTTCTAAAATAGCAATCTTTCGATTCTGCACATTCAGATTCTTCATGTCGGTAATGAGATTTTCCATCTTCGGAAAAAGGTTATTGTTATAGGTTGTTCCCGCAAATACCAGATGACTGGCACGGAAACATTCTGCAATGCAATAGGATACATCCGTCTTGGATACATCGTAGGCTTTGATGTTCTTAACTCCACGAATACCAAGCTCTAATGCAAAATGGTCTACGACGGTTTCTGTATTACCATAAACGGAATTATACAGAATCACAACGGCCTTCTCTTCCGGAAGATAACGGGACCATTTGTCATATTTATCAATGATAAAAGAAAGGTCTTCCGTCCAAATCGGTCCATGTAAAGGACAAAGCATCTCTACTTCCAGACTTAAGGCCTTTTTTAAAGCCGCCTGGGTTTGAGGGCCGTACTTTCCTACAATATTGGAATAATAACGTCTGGCATCATCCAGAAAATCCTTATCCTTATATCTTTGCTCGTGGGCAAGGATATTGCCGTTGTTGCAACCGAAAACGCCAAAGGCGTCCGCAGAGAATAAGGTCTTGTCCGTCATATCATAGGTAAACATAACCTCAGGCCAGTGTACCATAGGTGCAAAGACAAACTTAAGGGTATGTCTTCCTACAGAAAACTCATCGCCTTCCTTCACTTCCACCTTTCTGTCTGCAGGAATAGTCATCTGATAAAACTGATCCAGCATCTGAAAAGTTTTAGCATTGGAAATAATGGAAAGCTTTGGATATTTTTCGTACAAGTCCTGAATGCTCCCGCAATGGTCCGGCTCCATATGATTAATTACCAGATAATCCAAGGTCTTTCCCGCAAGGGCAAACTCTATATTCTCAATAAAATGGCGAGAAACTGTTTGGTCGCAGGTATCCAACAAAACGGTCTTTTCATCCAGTAAAAGATAGGAATTATAGCTTACGCCTCTGTCCAAAGGAAACAAATTCTCAAACAGGTGCAGTCTTCTATCTTCTACTCCAACATATACTAAATCATCTCTAAGTTTTCTGCATGAATACATCTTTTACTCCTCTGATGGCTCGAACTGATCCTTTCCTACACCGCATAAGGGGCAAAGAAAATCTTCAGGAACATCTTCCCAAGCTGTTCCTGCTGCAACATTTGCACTTTCCTCTCCTACTTCAGGATCATAGATATAACCACATACTGTACATACATATTTCTTCATGATATTCTCTCCTTTTTCTTTAAACTTAAGTGTTAAGCTTACGCTCGAAGGGTAGTTTATCATTAGATTGTGCACAAGTCTAGTAATTTTAGGAATTATTTTTGTTTTTCCCTAAAAACAGAAAAGAGAGCTCTAACCATTCTACTATTTCTATACGAAAGTACCATAAATTCAGTTGTTACATAACTGTAAGCCATAAGAAAAGGAGCTTCTTATGAAGCTCCCTTTAATTCTTAGTCCTCTACAGTAATAATCTCGCGCTTATTATAAGAACCACAAGCCTTACAAACTCTGTGAGGCATAACCAATGCACCACACTTAGAGCACTTTACAAGGTTTGTTGCACCCATCTTCCAATTTGCTCTTCTGCTATCTCTGCGGGCTTTGGATGATTTATTCTTTGGACAAATAGACATATTTACACCTCCTGTCTTAACCGAGTTTGAATCGGTGAATTTGGGCTATGCTTTACATTAGAAAAACACACTCGTGTAAAGATACACTAGTTTTCAGTAAAATGCAAGCAAAATCTAAAGGAAAGCGAAAAAAATATGCCTAATTTAAGCTTCAATCAAACGCTTTGTATCTCTTGCGATAGCCAATTCTTCATTGGTAGGAATCAAGAAAATCTTAACCTTGGAATCATCAGTGGAAATTAAACGCTCTTTTCCGCGAACATTGTTTCTTTCCGGATCAATCTTAGCACCAAGATAAGAGAAATACTCATCAATAACAATCTGTCTTGTTACCTTATCATTCTCTCCCACACCTGCTGTAAAGGAAATGGCATCCACACCGTTCATAGCTGCTACATAAGAACCGATATACTTGGCAACTCTGTAACGAAATGCATCAAGAGCTACTTTTGCCATGTGATTTCCTTCTTCAGCGGCATTCTCAATGTCACGGAAATCGGAAGAAATACCGGTCATTCCCAATACACCGGACTTCTTATTCAAAATATTTAAAACTTCATCAACAGTTTTATTCTCGTGGTTGGCAATAAACTGGATTACTCCTCCATCGATATCTCCGGAACGGGTACCCATAATCAGACCTTCCAACGGGGTAAGTCCCATGGAAGTATCTACAGCCTTGCCGCCGATAGATGCGGAGATGGAAGCACCGTTACCTAAATGACATACGATAACCTTTGCCTTCTCCGGATCCAAACCGCCGAAACGAATGGTTTCCTGAGAAACGTAGGCATGGCTGGTACCATGGAAGCCGTAACGACGAATCGCGTACTTATCATAGTATTCCTTAGGAATAGCATAGTAATATGCCTTCTCCGGAAGGGTCATACCGAAGGTAGTATCGAAAACCGCTACATTCTTCTTACCGGGAACAACTTTTTCACAAGCCTCAATTCCCATTAAGTTTGCCGGGTTATGTAATGGGCCTAAGTCAAAGCACTCCCGGATAACTTTCTTTACTTCATCATTTACAATAATACTTTCCGTGAAACGATTGGAGCCATGCAGTACACGATGTCCGATTGCACCGATTTCATCAACGGACTTAACCACACCATACTCTCCTGTCAGTGCATCAAAAACCAGCTTCACTGCCACAGAATGGTCCGGAAGATCTGTTTCAACCACATAATCTTCTTTTCCGGGAACCTCGTGCTTTAATCTGGAACCGGGAATACCGATTCTTTCGCAAAGTCCCTTGGCCATTACGGTCTCTCCCTCCATATCAATAAGCTGATACTTCAAAGAAGATGATCCACAGTTAATTACTAAAATTTTCATAGTTCCTCCCAATAATTAGTTATTATCGTAAAGTTGACACTGCACTGCAGTAATCGCAACAACACCTACAATATCGGCAACATTACATCCACGGGATAAGTCATTAACCGGTCTTGCAATACCCTGAGTCATAGGTCCATAAGCTTCAGCCTTTGCCAATCTCTGCACAAGCTTATAGCCGATGTTTCCTGCATCTAAATCCGGGAAAATCAAGGTATTGGCATGACCTGCTACCTTGGAGCCGGGAGCTTTTAAGTTAGCTACGGATTCAACCAAAGCGGCATCCAACTGTAATTCTCCATCCACTAAAAGATTCGGATTATTCTCTTTCACAATCTTGGTAGCATCCTGTACCTTGGTAACCTCTTCATGCTTTGCAGATCCCATGGTGGAGTAAGACAGCATAGCCACCTTAGGCTCAGCCCCTACCAAGAAACGGAAGGACTCTGCGGAAGACTCTGCAATTGCTGCCAGCTCTTCAGAAGTCGGGTTTTGATTTAAACCGCAATCAGAGAAGACAAAGGTTCCCTTCTCTCCGTATTCACAATCAGGAACAACCATAACAAAGAAAGCGGAAACAAGCTTTGTGCCCGGCTTTGTCTTTAAAATCTGAAGAGATGGACGGAGGGTATCCGCGGTAGAGTGGTTCGCTCCGGAAACTAAACCGTCAGCCTCTCCCTTCTTAACCATCATAACACCAAAATAGGTGTTGCTTTCTGTCAGCAGCTTTCTTGCCTCTTCTTCCGTCATCCCCTTTGACTTTCTAAGTTCTACCAGGGTAGAAACATATTCGTCTAACTTGGCATAAGTCTTCGGGTTCACAATTTCAATACCGGAAAGGTCTACTCCCCAGGCTTTGGCATCCTTCTCCACCTGCTCCTTCTCTCCAAGAAGAATCAAGCGGGAAAATCCCTCTTTCTGAATCTGTTCTGCCGCCTGAAGAACTCTCTTGTCTTCAGATTCCGGTAATACGATGGTCTTCTGCTTTGCCTTTGCTTTTGCTTTTACATCCTCAATAAATGACATATTCTCTCCTTTTTCTGACATGATAAAACTCTTCCTTGCCATTATAGCAAAGGAAGAGAGAGTAAAAAAGGGAAGTTCTAAAGAACATTGCATATTTTTGTATACTATATCCAATATCCTTCCCTTTTAATTAAACATATTTTAGTATTTTTCGAAACGTTCCAAAGGAACAACCATAATGGTTGCCCCGCCAATCTCCACATTCATGGGCATGGTGGTGTAATTCATCAGTCTGGAACCGGAAACATAGGGCATGTTTACAGTGATTTCCTGACGACTTCCACTTTGCTGTTTAATGATATCAATACACTGCTCCAGCTGTTCGTCCTGAAGGGCAATCATTAAAGTAGTACTTCCCTTTCTTAAAAAGCCACCAGTCGTAGATAGCCTGGTTACCGTAAAGCCTTCCTGCATTAAAGCGGAAGTTACATCATCTTCATTATCATTCCGTATTATGGCATAAACCAGCTTCATTCTTACTACCTCCTTCTTGTCTTTATACTATCACAATTTTATGAACTTTTCACGTCGTTCTTCTCTTCCTGTCAGGTAGATTTCCTGAAATAATTGTCCCGCAAATAAATCCCACTTCATCAGCCTTATATTTTCCCATTCAGGATGCTCCTTCAGAGCATTTCCTAATCGAAAAATGCTGTTTGGAGGAAGGTGAGACAGCAAATCCCTCCCTAAGCTGCTTGCGGCTAAAATTCTGTAATAGGGAGAGACTTTATCCAATTCTTCCCTTGCCTCCTCTTCTCTTATATCCAAAAGAATATGGAGTAGAGACCTGCTTACTCTGCTATAAGTATAATTTTTCCCTTTAAGATATTGAATCCACTGAGTAAAAGAAAGTTTTTTCGCAAAAGAAGCTTCTATTCTATTTGCCAGATCAGAAGATACATCCCAAAAAGAATCCAAAGCAATCTTATCTCTTTTTAATTCCATTAAACGATAACGAAGAAAAGGATAGAGTTTCTCCGCTTCTGTATAGCAACGGTGATCACAATCCTTTCCGCAGCTTTCCCGAATATCCTTTCGGATACTGTGGGCGGAAGCAAGGTGCAAGTTTCTCCGAATGATTCCCACATCCATAGAAGAATGAAGTCTCTCTAAAGCCATTAAGTAGGAAATTCCCAAACCGTCATTGGCCAAAATTCCCCCCGTAAAAAAAGCTTCCAAAGCTATTTCTCTCGCCCTGGGATAAGAATTTCCCTTTGCCATAAATTCCTTTAATTGTTTTTGATATTCCTTTTCCTGCCCCTCTTTCTCTCGAAGAAAAAACCTAGCAAGGCTTCTAAGCCTATTTAAATCGTAGGATTCCGAGCCGAAAACCAATATATCCACAAAGGAAAGCTCTTCCAAAATCTTAATGGCTCCGTAAGCAAAATATTCACTGGAGGCCAGGGAATAAAGAACCGGCAGTTGGATAACAAGGTCTATTCCCTTGTTTACCGCCTTCTCCGCCCTTTCGAATTTTGAAAAAAAAGCAGGTTCTCCCCTTTGTACAAAGTCTCCCGACATTACCGTTACAATATACTCCGCATGAAAATCCTGACGAATCCCTTGGAGTAAGTATTCATGTCCCTTATGAAAGGGGTTAAACTCACTGACTACACCGGCTACCTTTTTCCCATTGATCATGATTACCACTCCACACAATCCGATAAAGCGGAACGTTTTGCCAAAGCTATCTCCAAATCCGGCTCCTTTACCTCTTTTTTCACGGTAGCCAAAGCCAGGTCCGGATCATTGTTTTCCGCACTGAGATGCCCAAGAAATACTTTTTTTAAGTCGGGATGTACCAATTCCTTTAACAACTCTCCACTATGAAGATTGGAAAGGTGGCCTACATTGGATAGAATTCTTCTTTTTAATGCCATAGGATAGGGTCCTTTTTCCACCATAGTAACATCATGATTGGCCTCCAGAAGCAGAACATCCAGCTTTTGTAAATGAGAGATTGTGTACTCATCATAACAACCTAAATCCGTAACCACCGCCACAGATTTTTCTCCACAGCTCACCCGATAAGCCACAGGATCTCTGGTATCATGAGAAACACTGAATGGTAAGACGGAAAGATCTCCGATTTGAAAGCTTTCATCCTTTAGAATAGGTCGTAAAAGATCCTTGGGAAACTCCTTCATGGCATCACAAAGTAAAATTCCCTGTAATGTTCCCAGGGTGGCATAAACGGGGATAGTGTATTTTCTGCAAAGGCTTCCTATGGCCTTAATATGATCGATATGTTCATGGGTGACACAGATTCCCTCAATATCTTTACAGGATATATCCAGGCCTCTTAATGCCGACTCTATACTCCGGATTCCTACCCCCGCATCCAAAAGGATATGGTGGGCTCCGGAGGAAACAAAACTTACATTTCCGCTAGAGCCGCTGGAAATACTGGCAAATCTCATCTCTTACTCTTTCTATACTTTCTTCCGTATTAATTACTAGTTGTGCCTGCTCTTTAAAGCGCTCAACGCTTTGGCTGTGAATAATCTGAAAGGCTTCTTCTTTCTCCAGTCCCCGACTTTCTATTAGCCGTTTACAACGTGTTTCCTCCGATGCATCCAGATAAAAAATCAGGTCACATTGAGAAAGAAAATTCTGATTGGGCAAAGCCGTCTCCACTGCAAGCTTTTCTCCCAGCAATCTTACCCGCTCTATTTCTTTAGATACTTCTTGAAAAACCAAAGGATGAATCAGTTCTTCCAAATGCTTCTTTCTCTCCGGCTCAGTAAACAAAAGAGTTCTAAGTCTTGAAAAGGATAAAGCTCCCTCCTTTGTAAATACCGAAGCGGGCAAAAGCTTTTTTATTTCTCTTAAAACAGCTTCTTCTTGATATAGTGCTTTAGCCAACTCGTCCATTCGCAAAATATGATAGGAAAAGTCCCCTTGGAGGATGGAAAGTACGGTGGATTTTCCGCTGGCAATCCCTCCGATTACCCCAATGATTTCCTTCTTCACCCTTTCCGCCTTTCCCATTCTTCCATTAAATAAGCCCTGGCATCTTCCAAGCCTTCCTCCGTAAAGGGAAAGCTTTTATAGCTTTTCTCCTCTTCTTTCGTATAAGCAAAGGCAAAGGGCTCCGGCCAGCAGGCTACCAACAAATGATTCTCCCCTTCTTCTTCCTTTTTTTCCATAAAATACCGCATTCCCTGAAAGGAAGCAGTATATCTTTCCTTTTTCAAAAAGCTAAGGGGCATTAAATCCTTCTTTTCGATTTCCATTTAATGCGCCTCATCCCAGTTATTTCCTACAGTAGCCTCTACAATCAAGGGAACCGGCAAAGAAACTACATGTTCCATAGCGGAAACCAGAATATCCTTTACGGTCTCCAGCTCCTCCTTTACAACCTCCAATAAGAGCTCATCATGGATTTGAAGAACAATACGGCTTTGACAGTTCTTTTCCGCCAGTTTCCGATCTACCATTACCATAGCTTTTTTAATAACATCAGCAGCAGTTCCCTGAATAGGAGCGTTCATGGCTACACGCTCACTAAAGCTTCTTCTCATAAAGTTGGAGGCATGAATCTCCGGTAGAGGTCTGCGTCTGCCAAAAAGGGTCTTTACAAAGGAATGTTCTCTGGCAAAGACTACTTCTCCGTCTAAATATTCCTTAACTTTGGGATAGCTTGTAAAATATCGCTCAATATACTCCTTGGCCTCCTGCCGGGAGATGCTTAAGCCTTCGGAAAGCCCGAAGGCGGAAATGCCATAGACAATACCGAAGTTCACCGCCTTGGCATTTCTTCTAAGCTCCGGCGTTACCTCTTCCAAAGGCACGTGGAACACTTCGGAGGCGGTTACTCTATGAATATCCGCATCCTTCCTGTAGGCTTCAATCAGTTTTTCATCCTTGGACAGAGAAGCTAAAAGTCTAAGCTCTACCTGGGAATAGTCCGCATCCAGAAAAACAGATCCCTCCTTAGGAATAAAAACGGAACGAAATACCCTTCCCATCTCCGTACGAATCGGAATGTTCTGTAAATTCGGTTCAGTAGAGGAAAGCCTTCCTGTGGCTGTTACCATCTGCTGGAAGCTTCCGTGAATTCTTTGGTCCTCTCCCACATAATTGCTTAATCCTTCCGCATAGGTGGAGTTTAGCTTGGAATAGGTTCTATATTCTAAGATTTTCCCTACAATAGGATAGTCTTCCTGTAATTTTTCTAAAACATCCACCGCGGTGGAATAGCCGGTCTTTGTCTTCTTTCCTCCGGGAAGCTGCATTTTCTCAAAAAGGATTCCCCCCAGCTGTTGAGGAGAATTAATATTAAATTCTTCCCCGGCCATAGAATAGATTTCTTCCTGCAGCATGGCAATATTCTTCTTAAGCTCTTCTCCGTAGGATAGAAGAGCCTCCTTATCTACTAAAATTCCCGCCTTCTCCATACGGTAAAGAACAGGCACCAAAGGCTCCTCCACATCCCGATACAATTCCCACTGCTCTGTATCCTTCAGCTCCTGAAAAATTCTATTTTTAGCCTGCCAAGAAACAAAGGCGGAATATAGCCCCTCCTCAGCGGTATTTTGAAGCTCCTTCTTTCCCGGCAGTACAAGGTCCATATAATCTCTGGCCAAGTCATCATAGGCATAGGAATCCTTTAAAGGGTTCAAAAGGTAAGCCCCTAGAGATAAATCATGAATTTCACCCTCTAAAAGCTCCTCCCAAAGATGGTACTGATCCTTTAACTGCAGGGTGAAATATTCTCCCTCCTTCAGAAGCTCTGTTAGCTCCTCTTCGCAAAGGGACAGAGGGATACGATAGAGTCTTGTGTCGGAAAGACAGAGATAAACATACAGCTTTCCCCCATCGGATGGATCTGCTTGCAGAAAAATTCCGGCCGATTTTTGTTTTTTTGCATCCTTAAAGGCGATTTTGGCAAGATAAGGATCCTCCACATCCTTCCATGCAGGAAGACTAAGTTTTTTCTCCGCTGTACTCTCCGCCTCTTCAAAACGGGAATAAAGGGAACGGAATTCCCACTTTCGAATCAATTCCTTACTTTCGGAATTAGCATAGTTTTCCCACTTACAATCGGAAAAATTTAAGCTAATAGGCACATGAATATTGATGGTGGCAAGCTCCTTGGAGAGCTTCGCCAGTTCAAAATGCTCCTTAAGGTCCTTTCCGGCACTTGGTTTTCTGGGCACTTTAAATTCAGAATCCTCTGCATGGGCATAGGCTTCCTCGATACTTTTATACTTTTGAATAATCCATGTAGCAGTTTTTTCTCCCATTCCCGGAACTCCCGGTATATTGTCGGAGCTGTCTCCCATGAGAGCCTTTAAATCAATAAACTCTATAGGACTTACCCCCCATTCCTCCTCCACATCCTTGGGATAATAGGAGTAAACCTTGGTCTCTCCCTTGGAGGTTTTGGGAATGCTGATTTTTATATGTTCATCGGAGAGCTGTAACAGATCCCGGTCTCCGGAAACCACCACTACTTCCTTCCCCTCTGCCTGCATTCGCTTTGCAACGGTTCCCAGAATGTCATCCGCTTCAAAACCCTCCATCATCAAGAGAGGCATATGCATTTTCCGCAAAAGTTCCTGCAATAAAGGAACCTGTTCCTTCAGTTCCTCCGGCATTCCCTTTCTGGTACCCTTATATTCCGGAAATAGCTTATGGCGAAAGGTGGGCTTTGGAACATCAAAGGCCACAGCCACATATTCTGTCTCTTCAATCTCTATCTCTTTAAACAAAATGTTTAAAAAGCCATAGATTCCGTTGGTGGGAATTCCCTCTTTGTTGTTTAAAAAAGGAACCCCATAGAAGGCTCTGCTTAATATACTATGACCATCAATTAATAAGATTTTCTCTCTTTTCAATGCCTTACTCCTATCCTATAAATCCGTACAAACTATACCAGGCAGAAAAGAAAACTGCCCAAAAAAGAAGGGAATGTACCACAATTCTCAGTCCCCTGAAAAAATGGTTTTGGAAGATAAAAAAATTGGCTTCTTCTATTAAGTTTTGATAGGATTTTTCCAGCTGCAGCTCTTCCTGTTCTCCCTCCAAGCTCTGCAATCCCTCATAGATCATATGGGTAATCCTAAGCTCTTCCCGGCAATCTTTGCAGGATTCCATATGCTCCAAAAAGGACTCACATTGTTCCTCTTCCCAGTTGCCCTGGATAAAATCATTAATATATTTTCTGGCCTCTAAACAATTCATTTTTCTCCCATTTTCTTGATAAAGGACTTGCAAAGAAAAGAAAAAAGTGGTAACCTAGGTTCTGTTCTTGCCGCCGTGGCGGAATGGCAGACGCACTTGACTCAAAATCAAGCGGGAAACCGTGCCGGTTCGAGTCCGGCTGGCGGCATGAAGGAGAGAGAAATCTCTCCTTTTTTTATGCCATTTTCCAGTCCTATAAAATTCTATAGCTCATTAAAATCCGCTATACAATACGCTTATTCGATCAGCTTATTCGATTAGATTTTTCGATTAGCTTATTCGATTGGATTTTTCGATTGGATTTTTACAATCCGCCTCTTGAGATTTTCTCTTATCCTTATTTTGTACCGAAAATTCTGTCTCCCGCATCTCCCAGGCCAGGACAGATATAAGCATTTTCATTTAACTCTCTGTCCAGATTTCCTACATAAATCTGCACGTCCGGGTGGGCTTCATGCAGCTTCTTTACCCCTTCAGGAGCGGCAATGATACAAACAAATTTAATCTTCTTTCCCCCGTGCTTTTTAATCTGGCTGATAGCATCCACTCCGGAGCCGCCGGTAGCCAACATGGGATCGCAAACCACAATAATTCTTTCTTCGATGGGGTTTGGCAATTTACAGAAATATTCCACCGGCTTATGGCTTGTTTCATCTCTATACAGACCGATATGTCCAATCTTTGCGGAAGGAACCAAGGCTGTAAGTCCGGAAACCATTCCCAGTCCCGCTCTTAAGATGGGAACAATTGCCAGCTTTCTTCCGGCAATAACCAAGGTCTCTGTCTTTTCGATAGGGGTTTCCACCGGCATTTTTGTCATAGGAAGGTCGGACAAAGCCACAAATCCCATCAGCATGGCAATCTCTTCCACCAACTGGCGAAACTCATTGGTTCCGGTATTTTTATCTCTTAAAATAGAAATTTTGTGGGTGATTAAGGGATGGTCTAAAATAATTACATTCTCTCCAAATTCGTTCATGGCTTTTCCTTTCCTATTGTTCTAATCCAGGGTACAAGTAATCCTTACTCCGTTAAGACGATAGTACAGAGTATTTTCTTTTTCAAGTCTTTTCTGTTTCTTTTATAATTCCAATAAATAAGCCCACTGTTTATTCTGAAACATCGCCCCATATAAAGCGTGGCTTTTTGCTGTTTTTACTTTTATCTCTCTTCTTTTTTTACAATATTGTTCTTATCTTTATAGATATGTTGAGGAGGAACAATACCCCGTACAGGAGATAAGGGATAAATATTGGAATGAGAGCAAAGAATGGTTCCCGGATTCAGTACGGACTGACAACCTACTTCCACGTGTTCTCCCACAATGGCTCCAAATTTCTTTAATCCTGTTTCGATCTCTCCGTCTTCCGCATAAATCTTCACCAAGGTCTTGTCGGATTTTACATTGGAGGTTAATGCCCCTGCGCCCAGATGGGAGTATTCTCCTAAAATGGAGTCTCCCACATAGTTGTAATGGGGAGTTTGCACATGGGGGAAAAGTACCGCATTTTTAAATTCACAGCTATTTCCCAAGACACAGCCCTCTCCGGCAAATACATTTTCCCGTAAAAAGGCTCCCGGACGAACTTCACAGTTCGCCATAATAAGAATATTCTCCCCCAGATAGACATTGGGATAAAGCTTTACGCTCTCATGGACAAAAACTCCTTTTTTTACCTCCTGAAAGCCGGAAGGAAGCTTACCCTGCATAGCGGAAATCCATGCCTTTATCTTAGGCAAGGCCTCCCAGGGATATTGACATCCTTCAAAAAGGGATTGGTAAGACTCCTTTAAAGATGAATAAAAAGCTTTACATTCCAAGTCCTTCTTTTTCATTTTTGCTCCTCTCTTTGTCGTAAAATCACAAGTCGATACGTCTATAAACTCTTTACACTTTAAATTATTGGAAACCAGGCAATATACTTTATAAGCCCTTTACCTTGTTGGTATTCTTCTCCACAAAGGCTTCCAGCTTCCGCATATATTCTTCTTCCGAAATTTCTCCTCCCTCCACATAGGAAAGCCCCTTCTCCCAGGAGGCGGTAAGGGTGGGATTCAATAAAGCCGGTATGGATTTGGAGAGAATCTGTACAATCTTTTCTCCCAGTTCGCTGGGGCTTAATTGCTGATTCTTTTTTTCCAAATGAATATATTCATTTTTTTCCAGCTTGCTTAAAATGCCGGCTCTGGTGGCGGATGTTCCTATACCGGAGCCCTTTATCTGGGCACGTAGCTCCTCGTCTTCTATCAACTTTCCTGCATTTTCCATGGCCAGAATCATGCTTCCGGAGGTATAACGTTTTGGAGGCTGGGTTTCTCCCTCCTTTAGCTTGAGTTCCTGTAAATAAAGCTTGGCGCCCTTTTTCAGTTCGGAAAGCTTGGGATTTCCATTTTCCGTGACGGCTTCTTCTGAATCCATTTCCTCTGAATCCTGTCCGTTTTCTTTTCCGGCAAGATCTCCGGTTGATGCATCTTTATTCTTCTCTTTCTTTTGATAGAGACAAAGGTAGCCCTCCTTCACCAAGACTTTTTCGTTGGCGGTAAAACACTCTCCCAAAACCTCTATTTCCAAAGCAATTTTTTTATACTCGGCAGCAGGATAAAAGATGGATAGAAAACGACGAATAATAAAGTCCAATACTCTCTTTCCCTGATAGGAAAGGGAATTGTATTGTCCTGCTCCCTGTCCCGTGGGAATAATGGCATAGTGATCCGTAATTTTTTTGTCGTCTGTGTAGCGAGAACGGGCAATGGATTTCACACTGTCCATAGCAAGAACCTCTTTGGCATACTTTGCATAGGGGGAAAAAGACAGAAGTCCTTGAATGTTTTTTCCGATTTCTTTGGCCACTGCAGTGGATAATACTCTGGCATCCGTACGGGGATAGGTACACATTTTCTTTTCATAAAGTTCCTGTACAAGCTTTAAACACTCGTCAGGACTAATCTTTAAAGACTTGGAGCATTCGTTTTGAAGTTCCGCCAGATTGTATAAAAGAGGAGGATTTTTGCTTTCCTTCTTTTTCTCCAGAGCAGTAACTCTTCCCTCTCTAGGTAGAGGGGAAAATACCCCCAAAAATTCCTCTCCATTT
The DNA here is from genome assembly GCF_963537195.1 of Oribacterium sinus. Classification (GTDB taxonomy): domain Bacteria; phylum Bacillota; class Clostridia; order Lachnospirales; family Lachnospiraceae; genus Oribacterium; species Oribacterium sinus_A. Next base: position 16,646 of record NZ_CAUTEG010000048.1, read on the forward strand.
TCCTTTTGCAGAAAGCCGATATTTTTGTATAAATCCTTCTCTTTATAATAAGGACTTTCCTCTCTGCTTCGAAACTCGCAAAGAAGACCGGCTTCTCCTCCCTCTTCCAGGGAAAAATCCCCCATAGGTTTATAGAAGACAGTCTTTTGAAATCGGCGGATTTCCCACTCTCTTTGGACAATCATAGCCAAAACGCAGCTCATTACTCGTCCCACGGCAATCAGGGCGCTTTTTTCCTTGCCAAGGCTTTTTGCCAAAGCTCTGCCATACCTAAGCGTCAGTACTCTGGAAAAATTAATTCCCATAAGATAATCTTCCTTGGCTCGCAAATAGGCGGCTTTGGCTAAAGAATCATAGGCGGATTCCGACTTTGCTTCCCGAATGCCCCGAAGAATCTCTTCCTTGGTTTGAGAATCAATCCAAACTCGCCTTTCCTCCGCCTTTAAATTCTTGCAAAACGAAGCCACCAAACGGTAAATGTATTCTCCCTCCCGTCCGGAGTCGGTACAGACATAAATGCAGCCGATATCTTCCCGTTCCATCAGCCCTGTAACCTGTTGAAATTGCTCTTTAACAGAAGGAATTACTTCATAAAGAAATTCCTTGGGAAGGAAGGGAAGGGTTTCCATACGCCAGCTC
>NZ_CAUTEG010000049.1:0-16911 GCF_963537195.1 Oribacterium sinus
TTGGTGGTGGACGATGAGAAAGAGCTTAGAGAACTTTTGCAGGAACTATTAAGAAAAGAAGGCTATTTTTCGGTGGAGGCCGTTTCTTCTTGCAAAGAAGCGGAAGCGAAGCTTTCAGAGAATGGCTATCAGCTGATTCTTTTGGATGTCATGCTGACAGATGGCAATGGCTTTGATTTTTATAAAAAGCAAAAGCGGGAAGGTCTTCTTTCCGAAGTTCCGGTGATTTTTCTCTCTGCAAGGGACGAGGATAGGGCTCGTTTGCATGGCTTGGGACTGGGCGCGGATGATTACATTACCAAGCCGTTTCTTCCGGAAGAGCTCATCCTGAGAATTGCCGCCGTGCTGAGAAGAACCTGTCATTTGGAGGAGAAGGAGCAGGGCGTGCAGCTTGGGGAATCGCTGGTTTCTATTGATGCAGGAACAGTGATACGACAAGGAGAAAAGCTTTCTCTAACGGCGAAGGAGCTGGCGCTTTTTTCTATCCTATACCGGAATAAGGGGAAAATTGTCACCACGGATACCCTCTGCGATGCCCTTTGGCCGGATGGGAACTTCGGATTGGAAAGCTCTTTGCTTGTGCATATGCGGCATTTACGGGAAAAGATAGAAAAAGAGCCATCTAAACCCGTATTTCTACTGACCGTAAGAGGCCTTGGCTACAAACTGGAGATAGGAAGATGAGAGGGAATAGAGAACGGAAAATTCAGCTGATTGCCCTTATCGCTGTGTTGTCGATTTTTTTACTGTTTGCGGACCTTTTGGTTTTTGGAATTTTTGTGTCTCGAAACGGTATGCCTTATTATCCCGACAGTCAGGAGATTATGGAGCATTTACATAAGGAAAATGACGAGTACCGCTTAGCGGAAGAGGAAGCCGAAAAACTCTCCGGGGCACGGCAATTTGCCATGCTTCTCGACAATGGAGGAAATATCCTATGGAGCGAGTTCCTGCCGAAAGAGCTTCAAAAAAACTATACCTTACAGGATGTGGCAAAGTTTACCCGTTATTATCTGGAGGATTATCCGGTGCGTACCTATGTGGTTCCGGAAGGCTTATTGATTATCGGACAAAAGAAAGAGCAGATTTGGAAATATACCCTGGAATACAAAGAGGGAGTTATCCGAAATCTCATTGAGTTTCTGCCGCTTTTTTTGCTCTCCAATGCGCTGATTCTTGTTTCCGTTCCCATATGGATACAGAAGAAACGAGCAAGGCAAAAGGAGGAAGAACGTACGGAATGGATTGCCGGGGTTTCCCATGATATTCGAACGCCTCTTGCCATTGTTCTGGGAAATGCGGAAATGATTGCAGCTACCACGGAATCGGAAGAAATCAAAAATCGCGCGCTAAGGATTGAGAAGCAGGGACTTCGTCTTCGTCGCCTTGTAGAGAACTTAAATCTTTTCAGTAAGCTGTCTTTTGGCTATGGGAACTTGGAAAAGGAAAAAATCCAAGTGAGCCGTTTTCTCCGAAAGACGATTACGGAAATGCGGAATCAAACAGAGGATGAAAGGATGCAGTTCAACTTGGATATCGAGGAAGATTTGCAGGGCTTGGTACTGGGCTTTAATGAAAATCTGATGGAAAGAGCACTGATGAATTTATTAAACAACGCTGTGCAGCATAATCCGGAGGGATGCGAGATAACAGTCAAGTTATATCAGGACGAGAAAAGCCATATATTTCTTACTGTGGAGGATAATGGTTGCGGTTTAGAGAAAGCTGCTCTGGAAAGACTGAACCGGAAAAATTATGAATGGGAGCCCAGCACAGGACAGCATGGCTTAGGATTAAAAATTGTAAAACAGGTGATTAGCCGTCACCGATGGAAAGTGCAGTTTGCAGAAGGGAGTCAGGGCGGATTTTTGTGCCGCATACAGATGAGATAAAATGATTGCTAAGGGAGAAAGCTGTAGGAAGAGCAACAAAGTATATCAGGCTGAAATAAAAATCATATTAAATTGACTTGCATTGTGCAAAGGTCTAAGATATCCCTGTAAATAGTAGAGGAGGGTAAAAGATATGATTTTAAACAATGAGAAAAGATTGAACCCTACGATAAAGACTGCCGGTGTGGAACAAGAGTTTCAGAAAATTGCCGGAAAAGAAGCTTCTTCGGTTTTACAGGAAATAGGCTGCACAGCAAATGGAATCAGCGACGAGGAACGGGAAGAAAGACTGGAGAAATACGGCTATAACGACCTTTCCGCCATGCAGAAGCATGGCGTATTCTATTTTTTATTTCATAGCTTTACCGATGCTTTTATTATCGTGCTCCTTGTTTTGGCTGTTGTGACCTTTGTTGTGGAGAGAGATATTCTGTCCGGAGTCATTATCCTGGCATTGGCCTGTATGAGTGCGGTGATTCGATTTACCCAGGATTACGGTTCCTATCTGGACATGCAGAAGCTAAAGGAGATGGAGCACGATACGGTAAGAATCCGGATTCCGGGAAAGGACGGTACGGAAATCAGAGAAGTGCCGGTGGAAGAAGTGGTACCCGGGGATATACAGCTCATCGGCTCAGGAGATATCGTGTGCGGAGATCTCTATCTTCTGGAAAGTAGAGACCTGTTCCTTTCGGTTTCCGCCTTTACGGGAGAGTCTATTCCGGTGGAAAAATATACCGGTGTGGATCAGAGAGCGGTCAATGCAGCGGAACTGAACAACCTTTGCTTAGGCGGTTCCACGGTGAATTCCGGCACCGGAGTCGGTGTGGTGATACGAACCGGAAAGAATTCCTATCTGGGAAAGATTTCTTCCACCATTCATACGCAGAAGAAAGAAACCGATTTTGATAAGAGCCTATCGAAGATAACCAGAATCCTGATTAGCTACATGATAGTGGTGGTTCTTTTTGTATTGCTTATTAACGGCCTTGTGAAGAAAAACTGGCTGGAAGCCTTTTTATTTTCCATCTCCGTTGCGGTAGGTATTACCCCGGGAATGTTACCGATGATTGTAAACGGAACTCTTGCCAAGGGTGCGAAGTTCCTGGCAAAGAAGAAGACTATTGTAAAGAACATGTCCGCCATCCAGAACTTAGGGGCTATCGATGTGCTGTGCACCGATAAGACCGGAACCCTTACCATGGACAATGTGGTTTTGCAGAAATATATCAATGTAAATGGCGAAGATTCCTATGTGGTTTTGAATTATGCATGGATGAATGCCTACTATTCTACAGGGGTAAAAAACCTGATTGACCGGGCCATCCTATCCTACGGCGCGGAAAGCGATGTGCAAAAATACGCCGGGGGCTATGTGAAGTCCGATGAAATTCCCTATGATTTTGAGCGCCGGAGAATGAGTGTAGTGATATCCAATCCGGGTGGGGAGCATCTGGGAGAGGAGACAGAAGAAATTCTTCCCAAGCCCCAGGATGAGGTATTGATTACCAAAGGGGCATTGGAGTCCGTACTTTCCTGTTGCAGCCGTATTCGGGTGAAGAAGGAATACAAGGATATTCAGGAAGAAGACCTTCAGAAGATTAATGCCCTTTCCGAGAAACTAAATCATGAGGGAATGCATGTCATCGGTGTTGCAGCAAAGAGGAAAAATGCGGGTGACACTGCTGTTTTCCATGCGGAAGATGAAACCGACATGACCTTCCTAGGCATAATCGCCTTCCTGGATCCGCCCAAGCCGGATGCCAAGGAAGCCATTCACGGACTGTATGATGCGGGAGTGCAAGTCAAGGTCATATCCGGCGATGCCCCCGTTGTGGTGGAACACGTATGTAAGCTGGTGGGCATGAAGGTAGGAGAGCAAAATGCGGTAACAGGCTCCGACTTGGAAAAGATGAGTGAGGAAGAGCTGTCCCGTGTTGTGGAGAAAAATGACATTTTCGCTCGTCTCTCTCCCATGCAGAAGCAGCGTGTGGTGGATGCTCTTCGGAAAAACGGACACGTGGTGGGCTATATGGGAGACGGCGTAAATGACGCCCCCAGCCTTCATGATGCAGATGTAGGCATTTCCGTGGACAATGCCACAGACGTTGCGAAAGCCAGCGCGGATATTATCCTCTTGGAGAAGAGCCTAACCGTCATTTTAAACGGTATCTATGAGGGCAGGCGAATTTACGGAAATATCCTGAAATATATGAAGATGGCATTATCCGGTAACTTTGGAAATGTGTTCTCCGTATTGATTGCTTCGATATTCTTGCCCTTTTTGCCCATCCTGCCTCTGCAGATTTTAATTCAGAATCTGATTTATGACTTTACTCAGATTGCGATTCCCTGGGACAATGTGGACGAAGAATTCCTGCAGAAACCCCATAAGTGGAACAGTGCGTCCCTTGTGTCCTTTATGAATGTGATGGGCGGTATCTCCTCCGTATTTGATGTAATGACTTTCCTGGTGCTTTGGTTCCTTTTGGGCTATAACAGCCTTTCCATGCAGAACTATTTCCAGACAGGCTGGTTTGTAGAAGGCTTGATTTCCCAAATCCTGATTGTGCAGTTTATCCGCACTTCGAAGCGACCAATTCTGGATTCCAAGTGCGACTCCAGACTGGCACTGGCTTCGGCGCTGGGCATTTTTGCGGCCATCTCTATTCCCTATCTCTTCCATAACTTGGAAAATACGGTATTTACGGAGATGCCCATGGCGTATTTTGTGTATTTGCTTCTTATTCTTGCACTTTATAGCTTCACCATTGAAACCGTGAAGAAGCTCTATATTAAGAAATATGGGGAGTGGCTATAAGGCAAGAAGGAAATTAAGAAAGCTTGTATGCGGTACAGGTCGTAAAGGTGGCACGCTCTCGCTAACTTCGCCCTGCAGGGGTACTAAGCGAAAAACTTCATTGACATTCGTTTTTCGCAAGTACCCGCGGGCTCAGATTACCCCCTTTTCTGACCTATACCGCATCCAAGCAAGCACTATTCCAGCTCCATTGGTAACTTTTCAAAAAATATGTTTTGCCATGCTTGTTTCAATTGATTTTCCCTAATGAGGTATGGTTGAACGGCTATGTATTTCGGGATATCTTCGCTAACTAAAGATTTAGCCAAAACTCTTCCTGCTGCTTGACCTTGTTCATAGGGACGCTGTGTACTGATTCCTTTAACAATTCCTTCTTTCATTTTTTCGGCAATTTCATAATCCAGATCCGTTGTGAAAACAGCAATATCTTTTCGATTTAATTTGTCTAAGGCCTTAATAGCTAACAAGGCGGGCTGATCCCAGCTCACGTATAAGCTGGAAATTTCAGGATGCGCATGAATTAAGTCCGAACAAATAGAATAAGTGTTCTCTATCGAGTAAAAATTTTTTTGTTCTACAACATTTACAGAAGGATAGTGTGTAAGAAGCGTTTTAAGAACCATGCTATCCCTCTCGGAGGTACCATAAAAATTTGCGCCGTGGGTAATAAGAGCAGTATTCTTAATGGTCTTATTTTCCAGATAATCACCTATCATTTGCCCGATATTATAACCATTTTCATGTTCATCTACGGAAATACAAGAAACATAATTATTTTTATTAAATCCTTTAGGGATATTGCTTAAGAGAATTACTCTTGTGTGTTTGGATAATTCCTCAAAGGCCGAACTGGTTTCTATATCGTCTACAGGTATTGCAATTACCGCATCCGGATTTTGATGTTGGATACTCTCTAATTGAATCTTTTGTAGCATGGGATCAAAATGAGCATCCATAATAGAGATGATTTCGATACCATACTTTTCTAATTCGTCTCGTATTCCTTTCTGGTGTAATTTTGCCCATGCAGTTCCGGTGTAGTGGAAAGAAATTGCTACTCTGTACTTTCCGGTAACTAATTGTACTTTCTCACGTTGAGAAATTCTAATTCGATCTAATGATGTGGGGTCTTCTCCTCTTGGACCCTGATGTAAAATACGTATGGAGTTATTGGGACGAAAATCAACATTAATATATTGGAGATTTTCAACTTTCTTTCCTTCATGGAGACAGAGAAGCGTTTCGAAAGAAGTTTTTGCCAGCTGGGCAGTATTCCGTTTTATATGGGATAAATCTGAGGAAAGTATATCAGATGAACTCTGGTCATCCCAACCGATTACGGAGATATCCTTTGGGCAGGCTATCTCAAAAAAATGCAATGCCTTCATGAGCATGGAAGTTATGGGATTATCACAAGCTATAATAGCTGTAACAGAAGGAGATAGTTCTTTCCGTATTTGCGAAAAAATAGACTCCTCAGATTCCATCAATGATATCTTTGCAATATGGGGTACTAAAGATATATCAAAGTCATTCAATTCTTTTTGATAATAATGTATTACATTTTCAGTGGTACTGGAAGGTGTTTGATTGACAAGTAATAAAATGTTTCTATGTCCTTTTTCCAATAGTGCCGAAGTGGCTTGAGGGATTGCGTTGGAATAATCGGAAAGAATTTTGTGGCAAAAAGTACTGCTGCAATTGTTTTCAATCAATACAAAGGGAATATTGCTTTTTATCAAAGGAATAAAATTTTTCTCATCCATGGAACAGGGAGCAATGATGAGACCTAAAGTTTTCTTGCTGGATAAGGCATTTAATATCATTTGTTTTTCAAGTTCAGTATCATTATTAGAGATGGAAAGCAATAACTGATATCCCCTTTTCGCAAGAATTGCATGTAGTTCAGTAAAAAATAAGATATAAAATGTATTCTTTAGATTAGGGACAAGAAGCAAAATTTGGGAATTGGAACCCGGGATTAAGTTATGATCTTTGGATTTTCTTTGGTAGCCGCATTCCTTTATAATTGCTTCTACTTTTTGCTGTAAACTGGGAGAAACATAACGAGTATGGTTGAGAACATGAGAAACGGTGGCTATAGAGACCCCTGCTTTCTTAGCAATTTCCTGTAAATTCATTTTCCTAATCTCCAATCTGTTTTAGTAGAGCTTGTTCTTTTCTTATCTGGCATAGTGTTATATTTTTTGCTGACCTCACCACTAAAGTTTTACGTAAAAAAATAATTCCGAAAACTATCTATGGGCGATTTGCATATAATTTGTATTGCATTGTGACGAAAATTATGCAATGTAGAATAATTATATTGCAATGATTTATGTGGATTAGTACTATTTACATATATCACAAGGACGTAAACTTAATCAAGATTAAATTTACGTAAATCTAAAAGCACTAAGGAGGAATGACAAATGAAAAAAAGAACAAGAATGTACGTTATGAGTCTCGTATTCGGAATGGCATTAGGAGCATTAGTGGGATGTTCATCAAAACAAGATTCAAATAATGAATCGTCATCTAAAGTTTCTGAAAAAGCGCAAGAAAATTCTGATAAAAATACTGCTAAGAAATCTTTTGTATTCTGTACCAACACATTAAACAATAGCTTCCAAAGCTCAATGGACGCAAAATTCAAGGAATTATGTGATAAAAATGGTATCTCTTATACTTGTTTAGATCCTGATTATGATTTAAATAAGCAGCTTAGCCAACTATCGGATTGTGCCAATAGCGGATATGATGCCGTATTTGTGATTCCTGTAGACTCTTCCGGAATCACAGCAGGCTTGGCAGAGATATCTGATGCTAAGATTCCAATCTATAATGTGGATACTGCTGTAATAGAAGAAGATATGAATAAATACGTTACTCAGTTTGTAGGAACGAATGCTTTTATGGCCGGCGAGTTAGTTGGAAAACAATTGCTTAGTACACATCCAGACGGTGCAAAAATTGCCATTTTAGATTTTCCTTCAAATGAGAGCTGCGTAGACCGTGTGAATGGATTTATGAAAGGTTTGGGAGATCAAAAGGATAAGTTTACCATTGTGGCACAACAGGATGGCGGGGCTGCATTGGACAAATCCTTAGGCTTAGCTGAAGATATTTTAACTGCTAATTCTGATTTGGATGCATTTTTCTGTATTAACGATCCATCAGCATTGGGAGCTGCTGCTGCAATTAAAGCAAGTAATAAAAAAGGCAAAGTAGAGGTATACAGCATTGATGCATCTCCTGAAGGAAAGCAGGCATTATTAGACGGTGATTTTACAGCTGTAGCAGCACAAGTTCCTTTGCAAATTGCTGAGCATGCATTTAATGAGGCAATGAATGGAGAAGGTAAGAGTTCAGAGAAAAAGGTTTATTTGGATTCTCATTTAGTGGATAAAGAAGAAGCTGAAAAAACATTAAAAGATTGGCAATAATCTTTGTTCCTAAAGATTGAGTTTTGAAAGGTTTATAAAAGATGGATACTCCCATTTTGGAAATGATAGATATTAAAAAAAGTTTTTCCGGAATATATGCATTATCCGGAATTAACCTTTCTTTGGAAGAAGGCGAGGTTCATGCTCTATTGGGAGAAAATGGAGCAGGTAAATCTACATTGATAAAAATTCTTGGCGGAATATATAGACCGGATTCGGGAACAATTAGAATAAAAGGTGAAGAGGTAGAAATTCACGGAGTGAGAGATGCCGAGATGAAAGGAATCGGAATTGTTCATCAGGAGATTGTTTTAGTGCCACAATTAACCGTGGCACAAAACATTTTTCTGGGAAGAGAATTGATGGGATCCTTTTCAAGGGTGAAGCGGAAAGAAATGAATATCCAAGCTGAAGAAATGCTTCAAAACCTGGGAGTTTCTATTTCTCCCACTACCCCGGTTTCTTCACTGACCATTGCACAACAACAAATGATTGAAATTGTCAAAGCGGTTTCTTTTCAGGCAAAAATCATTGTAATGGATGAGCCCAGTTCGTCTTTATCTGTTGAGGAAGTTGAGCAGTTATTTCAGATTATTGCAAGACTGAAAGAACAGAAAATTAGCATTATCTACATATCCCATAGGATGGAAGAAATCTTTAAAATCGCAGATCGTATTACAGTTATCAGAGACGGATGTTATATTGGCACGAAGAAAACTGGAGAAACCGATGTAGATGAGCTTATATCTATGATGGTTGGAAGAGAATTAAAAGAATTTAGTGTTCCTAAAAAACAAATTAGCAAATCAGATGAAATAATCCTGGAAGTCAAAAACTTGAGCTGTAGACCGTATTATTCGGATATTAGCTTTCAACTTCATAAAGGGGAGATATTGGGATTTGCCGGTCTGGTAGGCGCCGGAAGAAGCGAGTTAATGGAGTCAATTTTTGGCGCACGTCATTTTACTAAAGGAGAAGTATTTCTTAGGGGAGAACAGGTGCATTTTTTCAATCCGATGCAAGCGATTAAGGCGGGGATTGGATTTGTTACAGAAGACCGAAAAAAAACCGGATTAGTTTTGGGAAATACTGTTTCGTTTAATCTATCATTGGCTTCGCTAGATAAATATCAAAAGGGCATATTTCTGGAAAAAGATAAGATGGATGAATCAGTTCAATATTACACTGATAGACTAAATATTAAGTCTGCAGCATTAGATGTGAAGTCAACTCAGGCATCCAATCTTTCGGGAGGAAATCAACAAAAAATAGTCATTGGAAAATGGCTCGCCACAACGCCATCTATTCTAATTTTAGATGAACCTACGAGAGGCATTGATATTCATGCAAAGCTTGAGATTTACAACTTAATTAATGAGCTGGCAGAAGGCGGTATGTCAATTTTGCTAGTATCCAGTGACTTGCCTGAAATCATACAACTTTGTGACAGGGTTTGTGTTTTGAAAGAAGGAATTATGACCGGAGTTTTAGATAGTCATGAGTTAGAACAGGAGAATATTATGCGCTTTGCTGCGGGAGGGGAATCGGCATGAGAAATAGAATAGAAAAGAGTAAGGTTCCCCATATTATTTCTGATAATATCGGAATCATGGTGGTGCTTCTTATTTTATGTATTATAGTTTCGCTTGCTACTGACAAATTTTTGACTTCCGGAAATATTATTTCTGTTTTAAGACAAATTTCAATTAATACCTATATTGCCCTGGGAATGACCTTGATCATTATTTTAGGGCACATTGATTTGACAGTAGGAGCCGTAGTAGCAATGTGTGGCACATTAACAGTAGGGTTTATTGTAAATCAGGGACTGCCGGTGGAGCTTGCTATTATAGGAGGCGTTTTGCTAGGTGTCTTATTTGGATTTATAAACGGAGTAATTGTATCTACATTTAAAGTGCCGTCATTCATTATCACAATGGCAATGATGAATGTTGCAAATGGAATTGCCTATGTATATTCAGGTGGTCAGTCCACCCGTATCACAGATGGATTTTTTATATCTATTGGAACAGGATACCTATTTTCCTTGATTCCGCTACCTGTTCTTTACATGATTTTGCTCATTATTGTTATTAGTTTTCTTCTGGTAAAAACCAGATTTGGAGTTTATGTCTATGCCATTGGCGGAAACAGAGAAGCGGCAAGATTATCCGGTATTCCCATCAGAAAAATTGAAATTATTGTTTTCACATTATCCGGTTTACTTTCTGCATTTGCAGGTCTGGTACTTGCTTCAAGAATGTACTCAGGACAGCCTTCCGTTGGAAGCGGGTATGAAATGGATGCCATCGCTGCATGTGTACTTGGAGGAACGTCCATGGCGGGAGGCAAAGGAAGCATTAGCGGAACTGTACTTGGAGCAATGGTCATTGGCATAATATCCAATGGACTAAATTTAATAGGAGTGAGTTCCTATTGGCAATTGATAGTAAAAGGAATAATCATTGCCACTGCTGTAATTTTGGATTCTCAGAAAGAGAAGTTTAAGAGAAACGCTATCATCAGAAAATAATATACAAAAATCATTTATACTAGGAGTAAAAATGGAGATATTTAGAAAAATGTCATTCGCAGATTCGACAGGAGATGCTATTCCATTCTACCACGATGGGGTATATCATATTTTTTCCTTAACACCTCCGGTGGGGACAACCGTATATCCGGAAAGACTGCGTACTACTTGGAGCCACGCTGTTTCAAAGGATTTAATTCACTGGGAAGAGCTACCTACAGCTATCTATCCAGGAGAAGGGAAGGAACCGGACGCTTCAGGAGTTTGGACAGGTTCGGTTCTGTATGGAGAAGGCAAATACCATGCGTTTTATACAGGCTATAGTATCCAGGCTGAATATCAGCAGACCATTTGCCATGCATATAGTGAGGATGGGATAAACTGGAAAAAGGATACAAGAAATCCGGTTATTAAACCACTGATAGACCTATATGAGCAACAAGATTTTAGAGATCCATATGTATTTTTTAATGAAGATGAAAAAAAATATTGGATGCTGGTTTCTGCCAGAAGACTGGATATGCCGGTGACCAGACGAGGATGCATTGTATTGTATCGCTCTACAGATTTGGAATCTTGGGAGTACTATGGAAATTTATATTCACCCGGTCACACCAATTGCCCTGAATGTAGTGAAATTTACAAAATGAAGGATACTTGGATTTTATCTTATTCACGTTTTTCTGAATTTGGAAATACAATTTATCGTACAGCTAAGTCTCCTTATGGTCCATGGAAAAAAATGAAAAAAGATGGTATAGGAGGAAGACGTTTTTATGCAGCAAAATCTTTAACGGATAAAAACGGAAGACGAATATATTTTGCATGGGCACATGATCGGGGACAGTGTAGTGATAAAGGAGAATGGTATTGGGGTGGCCGATTCTGCATACCTCATGAAGTGAAACTCTCCGAGACCGGAGATCTACTTGTTGATATTCCACAGGAGTTTACAGAAAGTATTCACAAAACAATTCCTTGGAATTATCTTCCTGTCTTAGGGGAGTACAAAAGATATGGTGCAGAAAGCATAGTGCTAGATGCCTTAGAAACAACCGGTTATGGCTTTTTAATGCATGACAAAAAACGATTTTATTTCCATGCATCTATTATTCCTAAAGAAGTAAATGATAGTTTTGGAATTCTTTTAAAGTCGGATAAAGAGGCCAGTGAATGTCTTTTTCTTGAGTTTGATGTAGCAATGCAAAGAGTATCTCTTTTGTCTTTACCGATGGGCGTTGATCCATTCTGGGAGCAGTCATGCCAAGCTGTTCCGGAGGCATCATCTCCCGGACCGGATGGGTTTCGTGTATCGGAAAAAACTTTTTCTATCAAGACAGGGGCGGTCATTGATGTAAAGATTTTTGTGGATCATGATATGATTGAGGTATTTATAGGAAAAGAAATTGCTTTCACTTATAGGGTTTATAGAAGCTCTGAGTATGAGATTGGCATCATTGCTCAGGATTCTAAAGTGGAATATGCCAATATAGCGCTGTGTGATTATACATAAAATATATTTGATATATTGTAATAATTCGAAGAATTTTTAAAATCGTTGTTATACAGTGTAGGTTTGAGATGGAGAGAATCGAGGGGGCGTTCGATACAGGCTTATCCGCCCACTCCTCTTCATTGAACCCTGTCATCGCAAAGTTCTCTCCGATCATAATTCTGTCTCTCCCGCCATTTTCATGTATCGCTCCAGTCGAGCAAGCATTTTGTCCAAGCTAAAGTAGCCCGATTCTCGTGCGACTTCCGTACCATCAATCACGGCTATGACTGTCGGAACCGATAAAATCCCTTTCTGAGCCGCCTCCTCCTGATGATCTTCAATCGGGAGATAACTATAATTCACCGTAGGATGCGCCCGCTGCCATTCCTCGAGCTTGCGTCTGATTGCTACGCAAGGCGCACAGGTCTCCGAGCCGTATTGTTTTACTTCGATTCTCATACTTTCACCATTATTTCTCATGCTTTCACCATCATCTCTCATACTTTCACCATCATCATACATCATCCTGAAGGAAAAGCTGCTCTGTTTTCCGAATGTGAAATACAGCTTTGATTCAGAAGAACAAATTATCTTAACTTCTCTTCAAAGATTTCTACAATTGTTTTCTCCGTTCCCACCATACCGGGGGATGCAATTAAGCCCATATTCCGCATGGTTTCTTCCGGGGTATTTCCATTGATACCGTGTACTTTGTCAATGTGGACGCCCTTCATGGCAAATGCCACGGAACGGAATGCCGCATCACAGGCAGATACACCCTTCATGGTACAACCCTGGTTTCCCCCGTCGCAGATCATTCCGGTGATAGAAGATGCCATGTTGTTGAGGGTGTATTCCATTTGCTCCACAGTGCCACCCTTTAAGTATACTAAACCGCAGGCCATGCCGGTACCGGCGGCAATGGCACATCCGCAGAAGGCGGAGAGTCTTCCGGAGTATTCTTTGATATAGGTGCAGATGAGATAGCTCAGCATGGTTGCCCGGTAGAGCATTTCCTCACTTAAGCCATGAATCTTATAAACGCCGTACAGGGGCATGGTGGCAATGATGCCGTGGGCGCCGGAGCCGGTGATACTCATGGCGGGCTTGTCTAAACCGATGACACGGGCTTCGATTGTGGCGTTGCAAAGAAGGGATGCGGTCATTTGCTCATCTTTGGAAATGACTTCCCCTCCATTCATAGCCAGCAGCTGTCTTGCAAAAGTGGTGCGGGGATTTTTGAGAGCCTCTTCGAAAAGTTCTAAATTGACTCTATAAGCATCCTTTACGAATTCGATTTCTTTTAAGGGAACCGTATTTATATAGTCTACTAGTTCGGCAAGAGTATATCCGTGAATGGAATGAATCTTTGTAGTGCCGGTTCCTTCTGCTACCTTGTTCGATTCTGTAATGCCGCATCCTTCTTCTGTCTTGTCCGATTCTGTAATGCCGGCCTCCGGCCTATCTATCGCCTCATCTTTCTCTTCAGCCTCCAGCACTGTCTCTCCATTGACTACAATCTTCGTGATATTGGTATGTGTGTCACGAATCGTAAGAAGAACCTTGCTTTCTATTGTTTCCAATGTTGCTTCTATAAAAATACGGCTGGAAATTCCGCTAAGTGCCACTGTGATTTTCCCCTCATCAATAAGCCTTTGCGCACAGACATTGTCGGCAGGCGTAACATTTGCCAGAGACTCCAGACCCTTATCAGGATTCCCGGCAACATATCCAAGGGCAGCGGCAAAAACATTTCCCACTTCTTTGGAATTGGGAATACCGCAGGTGAAGGCATTTTTATACATGCCGCTATTCATAGCGACATTTAAGTGAAGCAGCTCGCCCTTTGCGTAGGACTTTGCTTTTGCGACACAGAAGGAAATGGCCCCGGGTTCTGTTACGCCCAGTGCCGGAACCATATCTTTTTTGATTAGTGTGCTTAATTCGTGCATATTTAGAAACCTCCCCCGCTTTTGCTTTTTATTATAGCATTTTTTGAACCTTGATAGATGTCTCATCTGATGAATAAAAAGAATGAAAAAGGAAAATAAAGCATGTTATAATACAGTCTGCTTTTCCGATATCCGAGTTTCTTCAGGAAAAGCAGGAGCAGCAGGAAAATCAAAGAAGAGTGAGGGAATTTATGGGAGAGAAAATAATAGAAGAAGCGAAGAAAGTTAATCTTACCGAGCTGTTTTATGATTTGGTTTTTGTCTTCGGAATTTCCAAGATTACCCATGTCTTAGAAAGTCTGGATAAGGGAATCTTTAGCTGGAAAGAGATTATCATTTATATCGTAGTCTTTGTCTGTTTCATCAACGTATGGAATGTGCAGACCGTGTATATGAATCGCTACGGAAAACATAATCTTTTGCATATTATCAGTATGACGGTTTTCCAAATGCCGGCTTTAGTCTTTATGGCGGCAAATGTCAGTTCCGATATGGAGGAAAGCTGGACAGCCTTTACACTGGCGCTTCTATGGATTGCTGTCATACAATTTCTGCAATATATCTACGCTTATACGCAAAACAAGAATAGTGAAAAGGACCGAAAACTGATTTTTGATTTCCAAAAGCTTCTTTTTATACGATTGATCGGAATTATTTCCAGTCTGTTTTTATCCGGTATCGGCCGCATCCTATTGACCGGCTTTGGCTTTATTTTAAGTATTTTGGGTGCCAGCTTCTTCCGAAAAGACATGGCTAGAGTACCCATTAATATGCCACACCTTATAGAAAGATTAACACTCCTTACTATTATTACCCTTGGGGAAATGCTGATAGCCGCAGCGGATTTCTTCGAAATAGAGAAATTTTCGTTTTACTCCGTTATTATAATGCTTCAGGTAGTAGCTTTATTTTTGTTCTACATTACGGAATTTGACCATGCCATTGAGGAGAATCTTCCTTGTCAAAGCGGGGCAGGACTGACTTACAATCATTATTTTGTGTGGTTCGGTTTAAACCTTTGTACGATTGACCTGGACTATGCTAATGATGCCATGGGCATTGCCCGAGAGATTATGATGTTTTTAGGATTATTCCTCTTTTATCTTGGTGTGTTTAACAATGCGCATTTAAATAAAAAGAGCCACAAATTGGATAAAAAACTGATGATTCCTTTTGTGCTTGTTTATCTATTAGGCCTTGGCAGTTCCTTCATTTTCCAGTCCAATGTTCCGGTGATTACAGTCCTTTGTACCCTGACGATTATTTTGGAAACGGTACTTTTTGTGTCCTTCGTAGTTCGACGTTTTCCAAAAGAAATACAGGAAGAAATGATTTGCCCGTAATGGAAAATAACCTTTTCCATTTTAGAAAAGTGGTACAAGTACCCAAAATCTAAAATGATCTCTTGACTATTTCTTTCCTATTACGCATACTTTAGAAAAGTGGTACAAGTACCTAAAATCTAAAATGGAGCTGAGATATGGAAATTAAAAGAGATAGATATCTTAACAGGCTGATTGCAAAAAAGAATAACGGATTAATAAAAGTAATTACAGGCATTCGACGAAGCGGAAAATCCTATTTACTTTTTGAGCTTTATTATAAGTATTTGCTGTCTATAGGGATAACGGAGAATCATATTATAAGAATCCCATTGGATGATATTGAATTTGAAAAATATTGCGATGCATATAAATTGTATGAATATATAAAAAGTCGGATTTCAGATTTAACACAGCAATATTATGTGTTCATTGATGAAGCCCAGTATGCAATTACGAAAGAAGAAATGAGAAATCCTGATGTGCCAATTCGATTATATGGTGTATTGAATTCGTTACTTAGGAAAAATAACGTGGATGTTTATATTACCGGGAGTAATTCTAAGTTTTTATCTACGGATATTATGACCGAGTTCAGAGGACGTGGAGACGAGATCCGTATATCGCCTTTGGCATTTTCCGAGTTCTATCCCGCATGCGGAAAGGAAAAAGCGGATGCATGGCAGGAGTACTTATATTTTGGAGGCCTTCCACATATCTTGTCGGAAGCTGATGATGAGGCAAAAAGCAATTATTTAAGCAGATTACATCGAGAAATCTATATGCGTGATTTGTGTGACAGGTATGCTATCCTCGATAAGACAGGTATGGAATCCCTAATGAAAGTCATTTCATCAGCCATAGGTTCATTATCCAATCCCCAAAAAATTGCGGATACCTTTAAGAGTAGTGGTGAAAAAGCAATATCCATGCCGACAATCTCAAATTATCTCAAGTATTTGGAAGAAAGCTTCTTAGTATCCAAGGTAGAGCGTTACGATATAAAAGGAAGAAAGTATATCAGTACACCATTCAAATATTACTATATGGATTTAGGACTCAGAAATGCGCTACTTAATTTCCGACAGTTTGAAGAGCCCCATCTTATGGAAAATGCCATCTATAACGAACTCATTTACAGAGGATTTAATGTTGATGTCGGTGTGGTAGAGGTTAGAAAAGATGATAATGGTAAAAAAATTAGAAAAAAGTTGGAGGTCGACTTCGTTGTAAATCATGCCAGTCGGCGTTATTATATACAGTCTGCATTTGCGCTTAGGGATCAAGAAAAAATCGAGCAAGAACAGGCATCTCTACTAAATATTCCTGATTCCTTTAAAAAAATTATCATTTCAGGGAGCAATACACCTATCTGGAGAAATGAAGCAGGCATTACTTTTATAGGTCTCTTTGACTTTATGTTGAATGAAAATAGTCTTGAATTTTGATA